>NZ_JBEOOW010000002.1:0-412015 GCF_040309505.1 Psychrobacter sp. TB55-MNA-CIBAN-0194
GGCCGACCGCGACTCGAACGCGGGACCAATTGATTAAAAGTCAACTGCTCTACCAACTGAGCTATCGGCCCTGAAGAGCGTATAAAAAAGCACTGGCTTTTTTAACTCTACAAGTGAATTTACAGTTTCGTAAATTCGGTGAAGTTTTCTAAAAGAAATCTTCTTAAACTTTGTGACTTATTATGCCGCTACCTGATAGGGTAAGGTACACAACAAGCGTAATACTAAATATGGTGGGCCGACCGCGACTCGAACGCGGGACCAATTGATTAAAAGTCAACTGCTCTACCAACTGAGCTATCGGCCCTGAAGAACACATAAAAAAGCATTGCTTTTTAGTTCTACAAGTCAAAGTTCTTTAAACAAAAACTTTGTTAATCAAACTTAATTTTAATAAGCACATTAAGTTTGTTTCAACGTTTAAATATTTTGTATCCCTAAACGTGAGAGCACATTATATATATTATTATGACAATTACAACCCTAAATGATAAATAAAGTGCAAATATTAGAAAAAAAGTTATATTTCTTCAGGATTTCGCTATTAGAGCCGTTTCAGACCCTAATTATAATGATTCAGCTCGCTTGTCATTCACTATTAATCTCTAGAGAGGGCATCCACAGGGTCAAGTTTGGCAGCATTACGGGCAGGCAAGAAGCCAAAAACAACCCCGATGAGCGTTGAGCATACGAAGGCTGCAATAATAGAAGTTGATGAATAGATAACTTTAAAACTATCGCCGCCCAATCGATTGATCAATTCACCGATGGCAAAGGCCATGCCAATACCCAGTAAGCCCCCTAAAATACAGACCAGTACCGCTTCTATCAAAAACTGCTGCATAATATCGCTTTGCCGTGCGCCTACGGCCATTCGTACTCCAATCTCGTTAGTACGCTCGGTCACAGATACCAGCATGATATTCATAACGCCAATACCACCAACTATTAATGAGATAACAGCAACGGATGAGATAAGCAGCGTCATGGTGCCTGTCGTCGATTCAATGGTCTGACGAATAGAATCTGAGTTACGAATCTCAAAGTCATCTTTGCCATGACGACCTTCTATTAAGTCGGAGATAGCAGACTCAGCAGCGCTAGAGGAGATGCTATCATCTAACAACGCAATAAAACGGTCGATATTAGCGCTACCAGTAATACGTGACATCACGGTGGTGTAGGGCATATATATGGTAGGTGTGGTAACGTCTGGACCAAAACCACTGTCGCTTTCCTCTAAGACGCCAATGACTCGCCCAGGTACACTGCCAATAAGTAGTACTTCACCAACTGGGTTTGCAACGTCTGAAAAGAAGGCTTCTTGAGCATTGCTATCAATAATAATGTCTTGACTGCGCAGGCTGATACTTTGCGCATCAAAACCTTGACCCAGTGCCAATGTCTCACCGGTGACTCCTAGGTAGTATTCCCCCACACCATTGACAGTTGAGCTCTCTTCTACACCGCGATAACGCACACTAGAGGTGGCGTTCACTTGAGGGCTGACATTAACGACATAAGGTTGATTGCCGACCGCTTCTGAGTCTTCTGGCGTGAGGTTGTCATCATTGTAACGGCGTCTTGGGTCGCCTCTAGGGTAGCCGTCATTCACTGTTATAGTATTGGTACCGAGTGAGCTAATATTTGCGAGAATTTGCTGTTGCGAGCCTTGACCTAAACCCACAATAGACACAACTGCTGCAATGCCGATAATAATACCGAGCATGGTCAATAGAGTGCGCATCTTGTGTGCACGCATGGCAAGCAAGGACATCTTAAAGGCTTCGAGCAAACGATCGACAAAGCTACCAAAGGCGCTTTTTCGATGTTGGCTCAGAATAGGCTCAGGCTGTTGAGTTGTCGGTTTATAATGCTCAGTTTTATAATCAGCAATGACATAACCGTCTTTCAGCTCAATCACGCGTTCGGCTTGGGCGGCAAGTTTGGGGTCATGGGTAACCATAATGATGGTATGACCTTGATCATTTAGGTCGTGCAGTATAGCCATCACATCTTCGCCAGATTTACTATCTAGCGCACCCGTTGGTTCATCGGCTAAGATAACATCGCCACCATTCATCAGAGCACGAGCAACCGAGACACGCTGCTGCTGACCACCTGAGAGCTGGCTAGGTCGATTGTTTACCTTTTCTCCCAGTCCTAAGTCTGTCAGGAGCTTTTCGGCACGATTGATGCGTGCCTCAGTATTCATGCCAGCATATACGGCAGGGACAGCGACGTTGTCTTTGGCATTGATATCACCGAGCAGATGATAACGCTGAAAAATAAACCCAAAGTGCTCACGGCGCAATTTAGCCAGTTCATCAGCATCTAGCCTGTTTGCTGATTGGCCATAAATTTTATAATCACCAGCTGATGCTTGGTCTAAGCAGCCCAAGATGTTCATTAAAGTGGACTTGCCTGAACCTGATTGTCCGATAATAGCAACCATTTCACCTTGATTGATGGTCAGGTTGATATCATGCAAGACTCGAATGGTTTGCTCACCAGCAGGGAACTCTCGAATAATCCCCGACAGCTGCATAATAGGATTATCAGCGATGGAGGATACATTATTCTTTGGGGTTTCTGCTGAGACGTCAGTGCTCATAGGCGACGGTTTAGAAGATTGAGATATAGTCATAGCAATGTCTTTAATCAAGTGTCGTGAGCGTCGGTGCAGCAGAGCTGATTTGTACCAGCTCTATTACAATCAACATATACAAAGAATAGGTTACATGCCTGGAATGCCACCACCGCCAGGTCCACGCCCGCTACCTGATTTTTTAGTGCTCTCTCCACTGATGATAACTTCCTCGCCTTCTTTTAAACCACTTAATATTTGCGCATTTACTCGGTTGTCGATACCTACTGTTACGGCTCGTTCTTCGACGCTACCGTCATCTTTTAGCACTCGTACATATTTGCTGGTTTGGGCTTGGCCTTCTACTTTCTTTTTAGCAGCCCTTTCTTGTACGACCGTTGATGGTACAAGCAGTGCATCTTTGGCTTCATCAATAATGACATAGATTTGAGCAGTCATATCAATGCGGAATAATCGATCAGGGTTTGGCACTTCTACATAGCCGACATAGTAGATTGCAGAGTCCGTTGAGCTGGTCTCACTAATCTCCTCAGGTGCTGGCTCAATGGCTGTCAAGGTCGCATCATACTGTTTGTCTGGATTACCAATGATATTGAAGTAAGCAGGCATGCCAGCACTGACGTTAATGACATCAGCTTCGGAGATTTGTGCATTGATACGAACCGTTGATAAATCGGCTAGGGTAACCAGAGTCGGCGCCGTTTGATTGGCGTTGACGGTCGTGCCTTGTTCGGTTGTGATAGAAACGACCGTACCGGATATAGGCGCACGAATAGTGGTATAGCTGAGATCTTCCTCTGCGGTACTTACGTTCGTCTGTGATATGCGTATGGCTGCCTGCTGACTATTAATATTAGCATCTGTGGTAGCGATTGCTGCTTTTGCTGTATCGATGGCAGCGCGTGCATTAGCAACGGCTGCTTCGGCTGTCTCAACGCTAGTTGCTTGCGTGTCATACTCTTGCTGAGAGATGGCATCAATGGCAACCAAAGACTGCAAACGAGAAAAATCGGACTTTGCTTGCTTCAGCTCAGACTGACGGCTGGCAAGGTCGGCATAGGCGCTTTTTAGACTGGCTTGCTTGCTTAGTGCTTCTGCTTTTGCACTTTGGAGTGCGGCTTCACTTTGCTGAAGGCCAGCTTGTTGATTGCTTAAGTTATTGTTTTGAGTGACTTGATCAATTTGCGCGATCAAATCGCCTTTCTGTACCTCATCACCCACTTCCACATAGAGACGTGTTACTTCACCAGAGACCTGTGCACCGACATCAACCGTATTTAAGGCTTTGACTTTGCCTGAAGCCATGACATTTTTTTCAATATCGCCGAGCTCAACCGTGGCAGTTAAGTAGTTTGGGCCTTCTTCTTCTGGCTTCAACGTAGCATAAGCCAACGCCACCAATGCGGCAATAATCAGGACAATGACGCCCCATTTGATAGCAGATTTTTTGCTTATTTTGCGCATAACAACAATCCAATCACAGTAAACTCAAGTATGGTTATAGTAGATGCTTCATCCCTAAAAGGGAATGGCAATTAGTTTAAGAAAGGTTAAGGTGTTTTTGAACGTGGTGGGAATAGAGAAATAATAGAAGTTGAGTGATGAATAGTAAAAACGGGTGAGTCTGAGAATGATAGAAAGGGTAGAAGCTGTGCTAGAGATGGTGATAGGTGTCACTGTCTAAAGCGTCGCATTTGCTGCAAGACAGGAATGGCGATAGTGATAGATATTTATCGCGCAGTAAACAGACGCTTTCCCGCTAGCTCTAATGCCGCTTGTAGTAATAGCACCCAAGCTGGCTGACAAACCAGTCCTTTGATGGCTTGGTCACAACGGTATAAGAGCGCAGAAGATACTTTTAGATCAACCGCTACTTTCTTTTTATCCGTCCATGGCACAAACTTCATTAATATGAGTACCATCTATAAATGCCCGCTCAAGGCCTGAATCTGTGATTAGGGTCTGTTGAAGTAATCGGTAGATCACGGCAAGGACAGCCAACGCGCATATGATAAAGACGCCTCCAACCGTTTGTCTCACATTCTCTTTGTTATAAACATTAAGTTCCAGTAATATAGGTTTCAGTCTGGTTCAGTGTTCATCTTTGAGTATTATGCGAGGCATAGGAAACGAGGTCTTTTGGCGTGAGAACTTAAAGATTAACGGTTTGCTATTTTTATCATCACCTTATGACCAATGTTTAACACGCCCTAAAGGTTTGTTGGGTAGTCTGCGTCATACAATCCAGATATAAAGGAATATAGAAAATGGAAAATATTACAATTCTTGGTGCTGGGACGATGGGGCATTCAATTGCTTTATCAGCAGCATGGGCCAACCAAACCGTAAACATATACGGCATCGATGAATATGATCTTGAAAACGCTGTTAAAGGCTTGAACAATAAGCTCAAGGTAATGACTGAAAACGAGCTGTTTACATCCGAACAAATGAACGAAATTAGACAACGTATCCAATTTACTACTTCCCTAGAAGAAGCAGTGTCGGAGGCAACTTTTATTATTGAAGTTATCCCTGAGGTTTTAGATTTAAAAAAAGAGCTATATAGCAGGTTGGAAGCGTTAGTTAAAGACGATGTAGTGATTGCCAGTAATACCTCAGGATTTACACCGAGTATATTAGCGGCGGATATGCTGCATCCTGCACGTTTTGTTGTAACCCATTTCTGGAACCCAGCTCATCTCATTCCTTTGGTGGAGGTGGTAAAAGGCGAGCATACAGATGCAGTTACAGTCCAGCGAGCAATGGATGTTTTAATGTTGATGAACAAAAAGGCGATAGTACTTAACAAAGAAATCCCAGGGTTTATTGGGAATCGTTTGCAGTATGCACTGTTCCGGGAAGCACAAGCATTATTAGATGCTGGAGCTGCTTCAAAAGAAGATATCGATGCTGCTGTGACTTATAGTATAGGCCGCCGGCTGCCTGTGACAGGGCCACTGATGTCTGCGGATATGGGTGGGCTAGATGTCTGCTCGTCTATTTCCAATTATTTATTCGAAGATTTGTCGACAGATCAACGTTCAGGTAAAGTGCTGTCTCAACTTGCGAATGAAAATAAGCTAGGAGATAAAACAGGAGAGGGCTTTTATTCGTGGGAACCAGATGTGTCGGCGAAAATGAATGAAGAACGGGAAAAAACACTGATTTATTTCCTCAAAAATGATTTGAAAGCAGGAATATAAAAATTAAAGTAGGAGCTGTCCTCATTTTTAGCCCATTGAGGCTATTTCGTTCAGATTGAGGACACGCCCTAGATAACCAGTTCAGTTCCTGCGTGACCCATAGTTTTAGCTGATGTAATTGACGTTTTGGGTCACTGTAGTTAAAACGCCTATCACATTAATTATTCAAAATAGATGGAAATACTCTTTTGAATAATTAATGAGTCAGTGGTATCAAGCTCTGGCGTTCGGTATGAGACAAGCATAGACGCTTAGAATGATTAAACTTACTATTTCTAACGTCGAACTGTCTAAAAAACAATCTCTGCCAGTGCCATGATCGAATATCAAACACTAAGTTATTGAATTTTTCCAACCCATCAAACGGTAAACAGACGCTTTCCTGCTAGTTCTAGCGCAGCTTGCAATAGTAACTCCCACGCTGGCTGGCGAACCAGTCCTTTGATGGCTTGGTCACAGCGGTATAAGAGCGCAGGCCATTCAGCCGTTTGCGTTTTTGATTGGCGACGGCAGGCTTGTTGATATAACCCTTGTTTGCTGCGCCAAATGCCAAGCGTTTGCGGATCTTGTCCGTCCATCAGTTGTATAATCTGACGCATGTCTTTACTAATTGCCCATAATACTAAGGTCGTTGGCTCATCAGTCGCTTTGAGTTGAAAGATGATTTTTGCCACTTGTGCACTATTACCTGCCAGCATCGCATCCGACAAATCAAACACGCTAAATTGAGCGTCACTGACCAATGCTGCTTGTAAATCTGTGATATCGAGTGCCACAGTATTTGTAGGCTGTGCAAAATCGCCAGCTGTTTCGGTATCTTCATGAGGAGCCATTAACTGCGGCGCAAACAGATAAGACAGTCGCCACAAGGTTTGATAAGCACTTAATAGATGATGCTCAGTATGTGACATCAGTAGTTGCCATGCTTCTTGAGACAGCCGTAACCCAAACTTTTGAGCCTGAATCTGCAATAGCTGCTGCCGTTGCTGCTCGTTGTATAAATTACAATCAATGATGTGACCGTATTGAGAAAATGGCGCAAACCACTTACTGCTCTGGCTACGTTTGTCTTGCTTAGGCGTAAGCCATAATACACTATGACCGTGTGTACCTGCTTGTGCTTCAATCGCAAAGCGTTCGAGCTCAGCAATGACAGTTTTATCGGGTTTATGATTGCCGGTCACGATTAAGGCGCTGGCATCATCAAACAATGATTGGCTACCCAACTCTGACAGTACTTCTTGCCAGCTTTTGACTGATATCAGCTCTATGCGCTTGATGGCATAATTCTGCGCGCGCCAATGTGGACGCAGCGCATCGATGAGCCATTGACTAAGCAACGGCTCATCACCGTGCGCCAGCCACAAGCCCGCTACTGCAACGGAGGGTTGTAGTAGTTTTGGATAGGCTTGTATAAAGGTATCTTGCATAAATAGATGGGTAGTACACAGGTTAATAGAAATAAGTATGGAACGTATCGTAATGAGACGTTAAGGCGTTGGTACGACCACGGCTGTCGATGATGAGCCATTGCCGATTTTTACTGGTGTTTTAGTGCCAGTAGACGGTACTTTAGGCAGAGAGATAGCAACGTACTGATCAGTGATACGGCGTGCCAAGCTGTCATAGAGCCATTCGCGAATTTGATCGCCTTGCTGATCATCCGTACTCACCGAGGCGTCATTGTACTGATAGCTACGCTCGATTTGGATAGGATTGCTCAGTGTAACGGGCTTACCATTTTCAGTGGTTTGATAGCTAACATCTGCTGATATGATCAAGCGAATCTCTGTTAATACACCGACTAATTCATACTGTCTAAAGCGCAGGTTGTTGACGCTGATAACAGAAACAGGATCAGCGCTGGCTTGTTTATTATTAAGCGCAACGTCTGCGGCTGTCATGTTACTAATAACATCGACACCTAATGTTTCTAGGCGTCGCGTTAATGGTAGCTTAAGCGGGAAAGCGGTGCGATTGTCTTCGATAATGACCGCTGTTTTGGCAACATCGAGGAGCATCGGCGCATCATAACCACGTAGCTGAAAGCCGCAACCACTAAGCGCAGCCGTTGCACCGAGCACTGTAAACATCGGCAGTGCAGTAAGTAATGCAGTTACTAGCTTTTGTCCGCCGGACTTTTTTGCAGTAGGGCTTTTGCTACTTGATAGGGCTTGCTGCTTATACGACATAATCGCTATCCTCAAATGATAAGAAGGCTTAGATAGAGTATCTACTAAGCCTAAAATATCTAACCTACAACCACGATATTCACGAGTTTATTCGGGACGACGATTTCTTTTTTGATTTCGCCAGTGATGAATTTTGCCACGCTTTCCATGGTTCGAGCTTGTGCTTTTAGTTGCTCTGGATCGCTATTCGGCGCCACATCCATCTTACCGCGCATTTTACCATTGACCTGTACGACCATCGTGATCATATCCTGCACCAGTGCAGCTTCATCCACGGCTGGGTAGTTTAGCGTGACGGTGTCTAAGCCTAACTGCTCAAGTAAGTGCTCACCAACGTGCGGTGCATACACTGATAACATGATAAGCAAGTCAGTCACAGCCTCGTGCTGTACTTTTAGGTCTTGCTCATTAGCCGCCTTAAAGCTCGTAAGCTCATTGGCAAGCTCCATGAGGCTCGATACTGGTGTGTTCAATGCCAAACGATCACCCAAATCATTATCAATTTTGGCAATGGTTTCATGAGTTTTGCGACGTAGGTTTTTGGCTGCTTTGCTCAAGTCGTTAGTGTTCAATGCTTCACTATTCAGCGTCGCAAGATCTAAGTTCGCTGCACTAAGCGCTTGCGTGTGCTCTGTTGCCAGACGCCAGACTTTTTTGACGAAATTATAAGGGCCTTTTAGCGCATCGTCTGACCATTCTAGCGTTTGATCAGCAGGCGCAGTAAATAGTGTGTACAGACGAACCGTATCAGCACCATATTTGTCGATGGTGATTTGTGGATCGACACCATTGTTTTTTGACTTAGACATTTTTTCGATTTTGCCAATGGTCACTGGCTGTCCATCAGTCTTTAAGATGGCTTTGATCGGTTGACCACGCTCGTCATAATCGATATCGACATCTTCGGTAAAGTAATAAGTAGTACTGCCATCAGCGTTGACACGATAGAAAGTACCTGCAAGTACCATACCTTGGGTCATCAAGTTGGCAAACGGTTCGTTTCCTGAGACTAAGTTTTCGTCACGCATAAGTTTATGGAAGAAACGTGCGTAAAGTAGATGCATAACCGCGTGCTCAACACCGCCGATATATTGGTCGACAGGTAGCCATTTGTTTGCAGCAGATTTGTTGACCATGCTTTGCGCATCATTTGGGCTAGCAAAGCGCGCATAGTACCAGCTTGACTCAACAAAGGTGTCAAAGGTATCGGTTTCACGCTCAGCAGGGTTGCCACATTTAGGGCAGGTGGTATTTACAAATTCTGGAATGTTTTTGAGTGGGTTACCGCGGCCATCAGGAACGACATCAGTCGGTAGAATGACTGGCAAATCTTGCTCTTCGACAGGTATCGTACCGCAATGTTCGCAATTGATCATTGGGATAGGGCAGCCCCAATAGCGTTGACGCGATACACCCCAATCACGTAAGCGATATTGGATTTTTTTCTTGGCCAATTCTTGTGGCTCAAGCTTGGCAAGCATTGCTTCGAACGCTTGTTCGAAATCTAGACCATCAAATTCGCCTGAATTGACTAAGGTATTGCGTTCAGTATAGGCAAGATTGATTTTAGTATCATTCGCTTTGGCATCTGCTTCTGCTTCATCAAAATAACCAGCAGGTACATCGATAACTTGCTTAATAGGCAGGCTGTATTTGGTCGCAAACTCATAATCGCGATCATCATGTGCCGGTACTGCCATGACCGCGCCTGAACCGTAGCTCATTAGGACATAGTTGGCCACCCAAACAGGTACTTCTTCACCCGTCAATGGATGCGTTACGGTGAGACCTGTGTCCATGCCGATTTTTTCAGCTTTGGCCAAGTCAGCTTCAGCGACTGAGCCTTTTTTGCATAGGGCACAAAAATCTGCAATCGCTTCATCATTCTCAGACGCATATTGTGCAAGTGGATGCTCGGCGGCAACCGCGACATAAGTCACACCCATCAAGGTATCAGGGCGGGTAGTGAACACGTCTAAAGTGTTTGTTTCACCAGCCAATTCGTATGGGAAATGCACTTCCATACCCGCACTACGACCAATCCAGTTGCGCTGCATGGTCAATACTTCAGATGGCCAATGACCTTCCAAATCGTCCAAATCATCCAATAGCTCATCGGCATAATCAGTGATATTGAAGTAGTACATTGGGATGTCGCGCTTTTCGACTGCAGCGCCACTGCGCCAGCCTTTGCCATCGATGACTTGCTCATTGGCCAAGACAGTATTGTCAATCGGATCCCAGTTGACTGTCGCTAGCTTTTTGTAGACTAAGCCTTTTTTGTATAACTGCAAAAACAACCACTGCTCCCACTGATAATACTCAGGGCTACAAGTGGCAAATTCACGTGACCAGTCAATAGATAAGCCCAGCAATTTAAGCTGTGCACGCATGTTGTCAATATTGGCAAACGTCCATTTGGCAGGTGGTGTTTGATTGGCAATCGCAGCGTTTTCCGCTGGCAGGCCAAAACCATCCCAACCCATTGGTTGCATGACTTCATAGCCTTTGAGGCGATAGTAACGGCTCAGTACGTCCGAGATAGTATAGTTACGCACATGGCCCATATGCAGCTTGCCACTTGGGTAAGGGAACATAGACAGCATATAACGACTTGGCTTGTCGCTAGGCTCATTACCTACTTCATAGCGCTTATCAGTTGCCCATTTGGCTTGTTGCGCCGCTTCGATAGCTTGTGGGTTATAATAATTGTTTTCTGCTTGGTCAGATGTCACAGTATTACTCATAGTGGGCTCGAAATTGGTTAATACAGATAAAAAATAGGTGGAATTCGACAATGCCATAGCATAGCGTAATTTGGCGAAAATTGCGATTGATTGTGAAGTTGTTATAGTCGAAAATAGTAGGCTAATCATCGTAAGTTAATGATATTCCTATTACCTATACAGTAGATATAACATGAGTGAAATTATTCTTAAGCAACCTGTCAGCGTGCTCAATCGAAAAATAAGCTTTGATATTAAAGATTTTTTTATTCAGGCATCTAAAACAGCTGTTCAAGCTACTGCTCAAGGGGTAACTGGAAACTTAATAGGTAGTGCAGCGACGATTGTTAAAGGTGTATTTGATATATCTAAGACTACAGAGCTTGATTTAAAGGTTGAAGAGTTAGCATGGTTGCTTATTGCCCGTTCCCTAACTCAGGCTATTACTGAGATGCTAACTAGCGATCAGGATTTATTCGGTAGTAATATTGATGAAGCAGCGATAACAAGTGTCGCTACTAATATAGAAAATAAGATTAATGAGTCAGAAGTTGCTATAGATAACGATTTTTTTGAAGCGCCTCATCATTTAGCTCTATTAGATGACTTGGAAATGGTTTTAATTGAATGGCTTCAGCAACTAGGACTTGATGAGGCCAAAGCCAAATCAACTTATGAACGTCTGAAAGGTCAATTTTCTTTTTCACTTGATAAAGAATGGTTAACTAACGCTTCACAATACACCTCAATTATAGATCAATTAAATACGCCATTTACGAAGGCTACTGTAAAGCAGAGAAGCATTAGGCATTATCGTTCGTGGCTACAGCAACAAGTTAATGAGCGTATGTTTGATGAAGCATTTGGGTTAAAACAGATATATGTTCCCTTGAGAGCTTACTATGTGAAACCAGAGGAGCAAGATGAAAAGATAATTGATCAAGAACTGATAGAACCTTTAGGTATTGAAACCCATAAACACATGAATAAAATTGTATGCAATTTAGAGAGTGAAATTCAGGAATGGCTGAAGGAATACAATGAGCATGATACGTTAAGAGTTATCAGTGGAGGTCCTGGTTCTGGTAAGTCGTCATTTACTAAAATATTAGCTGCTAATCTATCTGAACAATCAAATATACCAATCTTATTTATCCCTCTACATCATTTCCATCTCAGTGACTATCTACTAGAAGCTATTAAGAAGTTCGTCGACAATCAACTAATACTTTCTCATGCAAATATGACTGAAGAGAAAGGTTTGTTACTTATATTTGATGGTTTAGATGAGTTATCTATGCAAAGTGGTACTAACGCAGCAGAGGTATCAAACAGATTTATTACTGAAGTGCAAGATGCCTTAAGAGAAAGAAAAAACGTTCATTGGAAAGCAATTATTACAGGCCGTGAATTATCTATTCAGTCTCAACAGCATAAGCTTAAGAAGCCAAAAACTATCTATTATTTATTGCCTTATTATGTTGATGAAGAAAATAGAGAAGATTTCAATGATGCCAATAGCTTATTGATGACTGACCAGCGTAGTGAGTGGTGGCAAAAATTGGCTGAGTTGAAAGGTTGTAAATTTGATGATATACCAACAGAGTTAGCTACTAAACATTTAGAGCCTATTACTACCGAACCGCTACTTAATTATCTTGTGTCATTAAGTTATTTGAAAGAAGACGGTATTGTATTTTCAGAAAATACTAATTTAAATGAAATATATGCCGATTTATTAGATTCAGTACATGAGCGCAAATACACGGATAGCGGTACACACAGAAGTGTCGATAATATGGATAAGAGAAAATTCATACGTATTCTACAGGAAATTGCTCTAACGGTCTGGCATGAGAATGGGCGAACTGCTAGCGTTAGCCAGATTACTGAACAATGTAAAAAGGCTAATATTGATAGCTACTTCAAAGAGTTTACTAAGGACGCAGAGTCAGGCGTTATCCGCCTATTGATGGCATTTTATTTTAGAAAGTTTGATGGAAACAATAGCGATGAAACTTTTGAGTTTACTCATAAAAGCTTTGGTGAGTATTTGACAGCAAAACGAATAATGCTTGAACTGTCTAAAATGTTAAATGAAGTAGAACGGTTTAAAGAAGAGGCTGACTCAGGTTGGACATTAGAAGATGCATTTGGAAAATGGATAAGTGTTTGTGGACCTCAAAGAATAGATATATATCTAAGAGAGTTTTTAGCAGGCGAAATCCAAATATTAGCTAGTACTGATGCTGGTTTGCAGAAGATAAGCAAGTTTCAAGAGCTACTTGTAGAACTTATACAGATGGCTGTAAATGGCCAGTCGCCTGTCAAAAAATTAGGTCTAGATAGCTTCAGTGAGGATTTAGAGTATAGTTGCAATTCTGAAATTGCATTGTTAGAGCTTCATTCCTTATGTGCAAAACGTACAAAAAAGATAATTAAGAATGTATCTTATAAAGAGCAGGAATCATTTGACGTTTGGTTGGCTAGATTGAATTATTTAGGAAAAGCATGCTTAAATCATCTGAACTTAGCTAACCTTACATTTAAGAATAGTTTTAATAAATGTGACTTTGATTCAACTATATTAGATGGTAGTTTTCTAATGTTTAATAAAATTCAGGGGTGTAATTTTAAAGAAGTTAGTATGAAAGAGTCATTTTTGGTAGGTGTTAATTTTAATGATGATAATTTCTTAAATGTTAATTTTTCTGAAGCAAGAATTATAGATACAGAATTTAGAAACAGTAATTTGAAAAAATTGATTTTTGAAAACACAGTTTTATTGAAGATTGACTTTAAAGAATGTAATCTCGAAAATATAGATGTATCTGAAGATTCGTTTAATATTGCTGGGCAAGTTAACTTTATTGATTCTAATCTTGAAAATGCAAACTTTAAGAATGCTAGCATTGGGAATATGAGATTTATTGATTCAAATATTGTAAACGGTAATTTTGAAGGCACGAATCATGAAGAGGCTTATTTCAAAGGTTCTAACCTAAAGGGTACTATTTTAGAAAACATATACACGTCAGAAGAGAAATTAGAGGAAGAAAAATGACCATCACTATTTACGGTATCAAATCATGCAGCACGATGAAGAAAGCATTTACTAAGCTTGATGAACTAAACGTCAATTATGATTTTCATGATTATAAGAAACAAGGTGTTGATAAGAAAACAGTACAGCGTTGGGTAAATGAGCTAGGCATTGATAAAGTACTGAACAAGCGTGGCACCACATGGCGTAAGTTGACTGACGAGCAAAAGCAATCAGCTGATGCCAATGTAGATAACGCGATTGACCTGCTAGTAGAGAATACCAGTATGATTAAGCGTCCGATTGTAGAAGGTCAGATCGACGATAAAAACCAAGGTCAGTCGATATTACTGTGCGGTTTTGATGAGGCTGTATTCGATATAACTTTTCCATAAAAAAGCTATCACTTTGACACGTTATAAACTATGATTCCATCAATGGAATTAAGTTTGCTCGTTTATAATGTTCAAGGATAAAATCATGAAAAAACTATTACTAATAGCCGCCCTTGCAGCAGCACCTCTCATGGTCACAAGCGTGCAAGCGGCGGACACTTCTACTAAGATTACCTTCGCAAAAGACAGCTATTGCGGTAGCTTTACAGGTAACATTAAAAACGGAAAAGTGTTTCGTCTATGGCTTGCATCAGATCAAAACTTAGTGATTCGTAATGTTGGTGATGACCGCATCAATATGGCTTATGTCTCAGGGCCAAGTGGTCGTTTGGATGGTGATCGCTATGACAATGAAACTTCTTACATTACTGAGAGTAAAGGCAATCATTATATGAAGGTTTATGGCAATAGTAGCCATAGTTCTGTCGAGTTCTGTGCTTATTAAATTTCTCTCGTTTAAATGAGCATCGATAGACCATAAAAAAGCCCGATCTTGGTATCCAAGCTCGGGCTTTTCAGTGTTAGTATCAGTGTTAGTAATTATAGGCTGCTAGCGCAATTATGAATCCAATTCACGACTGATTAATGTACCGACACCTTCATTGGTGAAAATCTCAAGCAAAGTAGCATGAGGCACACGGCCATCGACAATAACAGCGCTTTTTACGCCGCTACGTACGGCATCAAGCGCACACTGAATTTTAGGAATCATGCCACCTGAGATGGTGCCATCTTCGATTAAGCTGTCGACTTTCTTTGGTGTTAGTCCAGTCACGACTTCGCCATCACGACCCAATACGCCTTTGATGTTGGTCAGCAGCATTAACTTTTCGGCTTGCAAAAACTCTGCGACTTTACCTGCGACTAGATCAGCATTGATGTTATAGGTATTGCCTTCGGCATCGACGCCGAGTGGGGCGATGACAGGGATAAAGTCAGACGCAATAAGCATATTAATCACGTCTTTATTGACACTGACCACATCACCGACGAACCCTAGGTCTATAGGAACAGCGATACCATCTTCGCCGATTTTTTCCATCTTTAACTTTTTGGCTAGGATTAAGTTGGCATCTTTACCAGTTAGGCCAATCGCGCGTCCACCATGCTTATTGATTAAGCTAACAATCGATTTATTGACGCCGCCGCCTAACACCATCTCGACGATATCCATGGTGCTTTTATCAGTGACTCGCATACCATCGATACGTTTAGACTGACGACCAAGCTCTTTTAACAAGTTATCCACTTGCGGGCCACCGCCATGTACGACGACAGGATGCATGCCAACGGTTTTTAACAAGACGATATCGCGGGCAAATGAGCTTTCAAGCGCAGGATCAGTCATCGCATTGCCGCCGTATTTGACGACGATGATCTTATCGACAAAGCGCTGGATATAAGGCAGTGCCGTGGTCAATACTTCAGCGGTGTTTTTGGCATCATCTAAGTTAAGCGTCATTACAAACTCCTAAAGTACGGTTTTGAGCGGGTTGGTTATTTATGCGATACAAATCTATCGCCACTATAGTCATTCCACTATAAAAGCATTACAGCGTTAACCTCGCTTGAGGTATCACATATACATCTGCACTCGGTTGCCTTGTACTACTTTTAAATTGAATCGACCATATCCATATCGTCAATATTATTGATAAGGCCATAGTGTGTTTAATACAATTATTCGGCAGGAATAGCGACAATTTTGGCTGCCAATTCTTTATCAAATGGGCGACATAATGCGGCAAATTTTGCCTGAATATCTGTTAGATCATCGATGCTATCACCAGCAAAGCGTGCCGTCAGATGGTGACTGGTGTTTGATTGGCGCAGCACCCCAAAGCCATGTGGAAAATCCAAACGAACGCCATCGATACAGCTCAGCGTTGTCCCTATGGGCATTAAGTCTCTGGCTTGCTTGAGTGTTAAGTGAGGCTCTACCACTGAGCAGTAACAATCTAATAGCAGGTCAGTATTTATCAAATGATGGTCAGAATCTGCTGCTGTCGCTTCCAAAATTTGGCGTAAATAACGACAGAATCTGGCCAGCTGTTCTACGAGTGAATACTCTGTGCCAAAAGTTGTTGGCATTGGCAAATAATGATCCGCTGTACTTACCATTGCAGGTAGACTTTCCGTAATGTCTGTCAGTGCTCGTTGGCTATCGACCTGATTGTCAGTAGCCAACCAGTGCAACAGTCGTAATGCTGCGTACATGGCATCATCATAAACAATAAAGCGGCTGTCATTAAAGATAAAGTGCCCTGATAACTCTCCAGCAAAGACAATTTGATAATCAGAGCGCTGTATCTGTTGGCGCATAAAACTGCTACCCGTTCTACTCATTACAGGTGTTGCATCAAGATCAGATAATAGCTTTGGTAAATGATGTGAGCATTTAATATCAAAAAGGACTTGAGGTGAGCGTTGCGAGCTTATTGAGTCTGTATCGTATACTGAGTCTGCATCAGATAAAGTGTCAGGGCGTTCAGCGATAGCCACTTGCGCTAATAGGTATAGCAAATGATCAGGCGAGACGACTTTGCCGTTGGTATCGACGATCATCAGTCGATCGCCATCACCGTCAAAGGCAATTCCTATATCTGCTTGATGGTGAAGTACGTTTTGCTGTAATTGTGTGAGGCGGTGCGGTTCAGTAGGGTCAGGGTTACCAGAGGGAAAGTTGCCATCTGCTATGTCATTCATCATGATGACATCTTGGCAAAAATGGCCAAATAAACGCTGCGCAATAGCGCTGGTCGCGCCATGCATACAGTCAATAACGACTCGAAAATCAAGTTTAGATAAGGGTTGCTGAGTAACTTTTGAATGTGGTCTATTTGAATGTGGCTTACTGGATTGATAGATCTGCTGAAAAACTTGAGCGATTGCTTCAATATAAGCCGTTGCTATGTCCTCAGTAGATAAGCCTGTATCCTGAGTATTTTGCTTGAGAGTATTCGCTTGAATGACGCTATTATTTTTTGAATTGCTTTTAGTCAACTGATGATAAAGCAATTGAATCTCTGAGCTACTAGGGGATTGGTGGTTTACCAACCATTTGATGCCTAAAATCTCTTTAGCAGAATGACTGGCCGTCACAATGATGCCATGCCCCTGATATTGCTCTGCCCAAAAGACCATCATTGGCGTCGTAACGAGACCTAGTTGCACCACTTGCAAACCACGTTGAGCCAATATATCAGCGAGTTTCTGTGCAATAGCATTACTACCATTACGCACATCATAACCAATAACAATAATGGTTTCTAAAGAAGTTAACGATTGCGTTAGCAGGCTGTCTTTTGAATCGCTATCTTCTGATGTGCAGAGTAAATCACTATAAAGGTTAGCAAAAGCATGGCCGAGTGCTTGTATAAAGTCAGTGGTGAAATGCTGGCGTGAACCACGAATATCATAAGCACGAAATAAGGATTGCTGCGCAGCAAAAGATGGCATCGCTTACTCTCCTTATAATCGTGGTTATGATGGTTGTGGCTATTATTGTTAATATCGTAATTGTTATTATCGTGATGAGTAACAATAAATAGTTAAAACGGTAAATCAGTAATAGTTACTGATTGACTACTGGCGACCTGAATGTCCAAATCCACCAGCACCGCGTTCGCTTTCATCACTGAACTCTGTTACCACTGAAAACTCAGGGCGGGCAACAGGTACAACGATATATTGTGCCATACGCTCTGCTGGATTAAGCACAAAGTCTTCGTTACTGCGATTCCAAATACTAACCATCAGCTCACCTTGATAATCAGCATCAATCAGCCCGACCAAATTACCTAAAACGATACCGTGTTTATGACCGAGACCTGAACGCGGTAAAATCATACCTGCATAATTAGGATCTTGGATATAAACGGCGAGACCTGTGCCGATTAAGTGTGTTTTACCTGCTTTAATGGTTAATGGCTCATCTATGCAAGCGCGCAAGTCGATACCCGCACTGCCATCGGTGGCACGAGTCGGAAGAGAAAATGCTGCGTCTTCAGTAATTTTAGGGTTGATAACTTTAACTTGTACAGCTTGCATAACGAACTCACTTAACGATTTGATGGTTTTTAAATTATGGTTTTGAACAAAGCTTATTCAATATTTTGAAATAATGACGATGTTTTTTAGAGCTCAGTATTTGATTATAGTATTAATACGCTGGCTAAGCCTAAGAATGACATAAAACCGACGATATCAGTTACGGTGGTCAAAATAACGGAAGCAGATAGCGCAGGGTCGATATTCATACGTTTGAGCATCAGCGGTATACTGATGCCAGAAACGTTTGCGGCCGTCATATTAATCGCAATGGCAAAGCCTATGACCGCACTAATCTTAATATCATGAAACCACAGCTGGGCAATAAATGCCATGATTATAGCCCATATGATGCCGTTTATCGCGCCGACCCACAGCTCTTTGTTTAATAGCCACACGCGGTTAGAACCACCTATTTGACCCATAGCCATACCGCGAATGACAACGGTAAGGGTCTGAGATCCGGCGATACCACCCATACTGGCAACCACAGGCATGAGTATCGCTAGCGCCACGACTTGTGCCAATACTTCTTCAAACTGTCCAATCACTGCTGCAGCCAATAGGGCGGTACACAAGTTAATACCTAGCCAAACACTACGGCTTTTGGCGCTGGTTAGAATAGGGGCAAATAGCTCTTCATCTTGACTAACACCCGCCAAATTTTTCATGGTGCTGTCGACATCATCTTGGATAATCTCCATGATGTCCTCACCATTTAGCTGACCGACCAGCTCGCCATGGCTATTGATTACAGGGGCGAAGCGAATATCTTCTGAACGGAAAATCGCAGCGGCATCTTGGATATCTAAGCGATCATTGATCGTAATGGCGGTGTCAATCAATTCGGATACTAAAGTGGTTTGATGGTGTTTAATCAAATCAACCAAACTTAGTAGACCGAGTAGTTGCTGGCTTTGATCAACGACCAACAGCTCCTGACTCTCATCATCAAGCAAGTCGTCATTCTCTCGTAGCCAGTGTTGCACTTTTTCTAGCGTAATGTCTTCTCGCACCTGAATAATATCAGGATCCATATAGCTACCAACTTCCCAATCCTCATAAGTATCGAGTTTGTTGACTTGAACACGGGTCTCTTCGTCTAGCGTTGCCATGACGGAGGTACGTACGCTCTCGGTCACAGTATCCAAAATCTCAGAGATGTCTTGTGCATCGAGGTCTTGGGTAAATAAAGAAATCTCTTTTGAAGAGATGTTTTCCATCAACGGCTGG
Source organism: Psychrobacter sp. TB55-MNA-CIBAN-0194 (assembly GCF_040309505.1). NCBI lineage: Bacteria > Pseudomonadati > Pseudomonadota > Gammaproteobacteria > Moraxellales > Moraxellaceae > Psychrobacter > Psychrobacter sp. TB55-MNA-CIBAN-0194. Next base: position 19,454 of record NZ_JBEOOW010000002.1, read on the forward strand.
CGAGTATCGACATCTAGCTCAGCGAGAACTTCACCTTTAATACTCTCTGGAACCTGCGCCCAAATTAAGAGCCGGTTTTGAGTCGGAAAAGACTCTAGTAAGTTGGCGATCTCATATTCAGACTGCTTTGTTAAAAACTCGGTAATGGCTTCATATGCCTTATCAGCCACCAGCCCCTGCAGATACAGCAGCTTATATTCAGCATTATATTCAGCTGGATTGTAATCTCCCTGTAGCGTAGATGGTCGTTCTTGATTCGGCATAGGGGTAGGCATAAAATTTCCAAGGTTTTCAAAAAATATAAATAACAATAACGACTAAAATAGTCATTTTTCGCCCAGTCTCAGGCGTGTGTTTTCAAGCATTCTTATGTAGGCATTTTCATTAAGACTAGCGATTGCCTAATAACGCTCTAATATTTGCCAAATACTCATCAGCAACAGCTTCTGGGTCTTTGGTGGCTTTTTTCTTTTTCGCTTTGGCTGGCCAGTCGATATGATCTTCTGGTAACTCATCTAAAAATCGCGACTCTGACGTAATGCGCATCTGACCACCTGCACGGCGCTGTGTGGCTAGCGTCAATGTCAGCTCACGACGAGCGCGAGTGATACCTACGTACATCAATCGTCGTTCTTCTTCTACGGTTTCGCTGAGAATAGAGTTGCGGTGCGGTAGCATCTCTTCCTCAAGTCCCATGATATAAACGAAATCAAACTCCAAGCCTTTTGCCGCATGCAAAGTCATTAAGTTGACCTTGTTGGTATTTTCTTCTTCTTGCTGCTGCTCGAGCATATCAAGCAATACCAGCTTACGAATGATGGTATCAATCGTGCGATCCTCGTCTTCTTCGGCGCGATTAATCAAAGATTGAATACTGGTGTAGAGCATATCGATATTATCAATACGATTTTTTTCTTGCTGCGGTGTTTTGGCATCACTGCGCACAAAGTCAATATAACCTGTCTCATCGATCATTTGACGTACGATTGGCACAGGGTCGGGGTGTTGGTCTAACTCACGAGTATAGTGCTCGATAAATTCACCAAACTCTTTTATGGTGCCATAAGATTTAGACGGTAACACATGGGTTAAGCCAGCATGCGTACAAGAGGCCAACAGCGATATGCTGTGCTCTTGCGCAAACAGACCAAGTTTTTCAAGCGTTGCTGGTCCCATACCACGCTTAGGCGTATTGATAATACGCAAAAACGCGCTGTCATCTTCAGGGTTCAAAATCAGACGCAGATACCCCATGATATCTTTGATTTCACTACGTGCAAAGAAAGACTGGCCGCCAGACAGTTTATAAGGGACTTGTAGCTGACGCAGTTGCGCTTCTAACATCCGCGCCTGAAAGTTACTGCGATAAAGGACAGCATATTGCTCCCACTCATTACCGAAGCGCAGTTTATGAGTGACGATTTCTTTTGCCACGCGTTCGGACTCATCGTCATCATTACGGCAGTTGATAATACGAATTTTTTCGCCTTGACCTTTATCTGACCACAGTTTCTTTTCAAATAAATGCTCATTATTCATAATGACTGCGTTGGCTGAGGTCAAAATACGAGTGGTTGAGCGGTAATTTTGCTCTAGCATGACGATCTTTAACTTTGGAAAATCTTCCTTCAGCAGTGCCATGTTTTCAGGCTTTGCCCCGCGCCACGCATAGATAGATTGGTCATCATCGCCAACCACGGTAAAGCGACCTTGCGGGCCAACCAAATACTTAATCATTTCATACTGGGCCGTATTGGTATCTTGATACTCATCGACCAAGAGATAACGAATGCGGTTTTGCCATTTATCACGTAGCTCTCTATTTTCGCGCAATATTTTCGTTGGTAAGACAATCAAGTCATCAAAATCGACAGCGTTATAAGCACGCAGATTACGCTCGTATAATGCATACAACGTGGCAAAAATCATATCTTCTGGATCGTCTAACGTTTCCATTGCTTTGTCAGGATCAATCAGATCGTTTTTCCAGTCGGAAATCATTTTGATTGCTTTACCAACCAACTCACGACTTTCAGCGCCACTTAGGTTGTCACGCATCATCAGCTCCATCAGCAGTCGCTTGCTGTCGTCGCTGTCCATGATAGAGAAGTTACCCTTTAGCGGGGTATGAATCAGCTCGTAGCGCAAAAACTGTAGGCCGAATTGGTGAAAGGTCGACACGGTCAGACCACGCATTTTTTCACTTGGTAGCAGTTTACTGACACGGGCTTTCATTTCACGGGCAGCTTTATTGGTGAAAGTCACCGCCGTGATGCGCTCAGCAGGCATGTCGCATTCTTCGATCAGGTAGGCAATTTTTCGGGTAATTACGGACGTCTTACCGGAGCCTGCACCTGCGAGGACAAGTAACGGACCAGATACGTAGAGCATGGCTTCTTGTTGTTTGGGATTGAGTTGACTCATAACGTAACCTGTAAGACAAAAGCAAAAAAAGAGAGTGGCACTGATGGCGGCATCATTAAATATACGCCGATTGCCTTATTAATATGAGTGTCATGATGATGTTTTAATCAAAAAACACCCAATAAAGGCAATAAAATTAAGTGGGTTATTATAAAGCAAAAACATGAACTTTGGGGAATGAGTTGGGTGAAGAGCAGGGGTTTAAAGGCTGAATTTTTGACCATATTTACAATTACGGCCTATGATAATTCATAAGATGGATTTGATGTTAATATAAGGTAAGACCCCTATCATAATTTTTGATAAAAAAAACATGTTTTATTACATATAAAATGACCGTCCAATACAGTTAAAAACTAGCTTTTGGACACCGAAATGCGTATAGTACGTACATAATTTATGCCAGTTGTCTCGTCATTATTGACTACGTGTAATGAGCTATTAAATCAATTAAGTAAACTATCGAATATGATATTGATTTAATAAGTTGATCTTACGTTTTTAGAAGATGCGTTAGACGACCAGCCATCTTTCCGTGCGTATATCGGAATCCCTGCCGTTGGTTATGTCTGACATCGTCGTCAATACACTTGATAATTGGTTGTTACTAGCAAAATACCTAAAATGTGACTTAATAACAGTTGCTTAAATAAAGCGACTGAATGACAGTCGCTTTGTGTTTTCGTTTGTGTGATGCCTGTGGCTAGACGACCTTGATAGGTCGGTACTTGCGCTGTGCTAAACACTCGATTGGGTGAGGAGCACGTATTATCATGTCTGCTTTTAATTGGTCAGCAATCGCTTTTATCTTAGCCGCCATTGGGCTAGTTGTCTTCATGCTGGTCGTGCCGCGTTTGCTTGGCGGTCGCTCTCATGGCTCACAAAAAGAAGAAGTATTTGAAGCGGGTGTTGTCGGATCTGGCAACGCCCGTATTCGTTTGTCTGCCAAATTCTATTTGGTGGCAATCTTCTTCGTCATCTTTGATCTAGAAGCGCTGTATTTGTATGCTTACGCCGTTTCAGTACGTGAGGCTGGCTGGTTAGGTTTTGCCGCTGCTGCTATATTTATCACCATCTTAATCATCGGTTTGATCTATGAGCTAAGTTTGGGCGCGATGAACTGGGCACCTGCTGATAAACTGCGCAAAAAAGTACGTTTATATGCCGCACCTGCTGGTTTCAACCTAGCAGACATCACCAAATTCGATGGTGCTCACGAGCTGATGGTCGATCCGACAGGCAAAGTACCCGCACAGTCCTCAGGACAAATCAACGTCTCGAACAATATTGAAGTCAATCGTCATCATTTAGAAAATATCGATCATATTAATACTACAGGTAATGTTACTTCTGTAGATTTTGCGACGTCTGCTCGACAAGATAACGGTAAGCGTTAGTCTTGTTAAACGGTCTTAGTTTTCGATAGTCTATAAAGGCTAGTAGTAAGATTACGACGACGCGAGTATGTTTGGATTAATGATCACTTGTTAATAATAGAAGTTAAGGCGCTAGCGAGGGCAAGACGATTGCCACGCGACGTCTAATATAAAGGTTGTATGTTATGAAATACACATTAACAAAAGCCAACCCTGATGCAGATACCTATCCTGCACAGACCAGTCAAACGGTCAATGACCCTATCGAAGACGAAGTGAATAAAAACGTCTTTATGGGTCGTCTCGAAGACCTCGTCCATTCGACAGCAAACTGGGGGCGCAAGCACTCACTATGGCCATTTAACTTTGGTACTTCTTGCTGCTATGTAGAATACGCCACCACCCTGACAGCCGTTCATGATTTATCACGCTTTGGTGCTGAGGTTATTCGTGCCTCGCCTCGTCAAGCAGATGTCATGATCGTTGCCGGCACTTGTTTTGTCAAAATGGCGCCTGTTATTCAGCGTCTATATGAGCAAATGCTTGAGCCAAAATGGGTCATCTCAATGGGTGCCTGTGCCAACTCTGGTGGTATGTATGATATCTACTCTGTGGTACAAGGCGTAGATAAAATCATTCCAGTCGATGTCTATGTGCCGGGTTGTCCACCGCGTCCAGAAGCTTTGATTCAAGGTTTGATGTTATTGCAAGAATCTATCACTAAAGAGCGTCGTCCATTAGGTATCCATGTCAATGAGCAGGGTGTTTATAAGCCACAAATGACGCCTGAGCGTGACCGTAAGCAAGCAGATCGTATTGCTGTTAAAAACTTGCGTAGCCCAGACAGTATTTAGATTCTAGATAGCATTTAGATTCACAGTAACAACCTCAACGTTTTATACGCTCATCACAGTGTAGTTATGATGAATCAGTTATGATTAATGAAGGAATACATCATTCATGGTCACGGTAGTCGAAAACATAGATCCTAAGATTAAGCCTGTCCCAGCGGTTATCAAAGAGCTGGAGCAGAAGTATGCCGGTAAGTTTGTCGTGCAGCACACTGTTGATGAGATTCCAACGGTTTGGGTTGCGCGTGCGGATTTGCTCGATGTTCTCTTATTCCTGCGTAAATTGCCACAGCCATACGTCATGCTATTTGACTTGTCAGCGATAGATGAGCGTTTGCGCCAGCATCGTCAAGGCTTACCTGACAGTGACTTTACGGTGTTTTATCACCTAATGTCGCTTGAGCGCAATAGTGACGTACGTATCAAGGTCGCGCTGAGCGAAGACGACGTCAACGTACCGAGCGCCACCAATATTTGGCCAAACGCCAACTGGTATGAGCGTGAAGTATGGGACATGTTCGGTATCGTCTTTACGGGCCATCCGCATTTGACCCGTATCCTATTGCCGAAATACTGGGAAGGTCATCCACTGCGTAAAGAGTATCATGCGCGTGCGACGGAATTTACCCCGTATTTCTTGAATACCGCCAAGCAACAATACGAGCAAGAAAACTTGCGTTTTGTCCCAGAAGAATGGGGCATGAAGCGTTCGGGTCGCGATGAAGACTTTATGTTCTTGAACATCGGTCCTAACCATCCCTCTGCTCACGGTGCGTTCCGTTTGGTGCTACAGCTTGATGGCGAAGAAGTCGTCGACTGTATCCCTGATATTGGCTATCACCATCGCGGCGCAGAGAAGATGGCTGAGCGTCAAACATGGCACTCATTTATCCCTTATACCGACCGTATCGATTATCTCGGCGGTGTGATGAATGAGCTGCCGTACATCATGTCGGTCGAAAAGCTGGCTGGAATCACCATTCCACCGCGCGCTGAGACCATCCGTGTGATGATGAGCGAGTTTTTCCGTATTACCAATAACTTACTATTCGTCGGTACGTTCATTCAGGATGCGGGCGGTATGACCCCTGTGTTCTATATGTTTACCGATCGCCAAAAAGCCTATGACGTCATCGAAGCCGTGACTGGCTATCGTATGCATCCCGCTTGGTTCCGTATCGGTGGTACAGCTGCTGATCTACCACGTGGCTGGCAGCGTCTGGTTCGTGAGTTCCTAGATTGGATGCCAAAACGCTTGGACGAGTATGTCAAAGCAGCATTACAGAACAGCGTGCTCAAAGGCCGTACTCAAGGTGTTGCTCAATATAATGCCAAGCAAGCATTGGCTTGGGGCGTCACTGGTGCAGGTCTGCGCGCGACAGGCGTTGACTTTGATCTGCGTAAAGCGCGTCCATACATGGGCTATGAAAATTACGATTTTGAAGTGCCAGTCGGTTACAACGGTGATGCTTATGACCGCTGTATGGTCAAAGTCGAAGAGATGCGTCAGTCATTGCGTATCATCCGCCAGTGCATGGACAATATGCCACAAGGCCCTTATAAAGCGGATCATCCATTAGCGGTACCACCGCCGAAAGATCGTACCTTAAACGATATTGAGACTTTGATTAATCACTTTATCTCAGTATCTTGGGGTCCTGTGATGCCAGCGGGCGAGTGTACGACGATTGTAGAAGCGACCAAAGGTTTGAACAGCTATTACATCACTTCAGATAAGGCGACGATGAGTTATCGTACCCGTATCCGTACGCCGACATTTGCGCATTTGCAGCAGATGCCATCAGTGATTAATGGTTCGCTCGTCTCTGATGCCATTATGTATCTGGCATCGATTGATATTGTGATGGCCGATTGTGATCGCTAATACTTTGATCGTTCATGCTTTGATCAGAAAATTATCGTTATTAAAGAAATACGTTTATCAATATATCATTGCCAAATGGCACACCAAAACGCTGATATCTTGCCATGTAGCGACACTCATAAGACTGTCACTATTAGCTGATAAAGCGTGATGAGTGAGGACAGATAGAAGACTATGAAAATTGTTTCCGACAAAATGCCAAAAGTAGATGTGGCAAGCATCCTCACTAGCGAGGAAATTGCGGCTATTCATGAGTTTATGCACCATTATCCACAGGCGCGCGCTGCTTCGCTCGATGCGCTAAAAATCGTGCAAAAGCGCAATGGCTGGGTCGACGATGCACAAGTGAATGCCATTGCCAATATTCTAGACATTCCGATGTCAGATATGGACGGGGTCGCCACTTTCTTTAACCGTATTTATCGTCAGCCTGTCGGTCGCCATGTCATCCTTATTTGTGATTCAGTGGCTTGTTTCTTGACAGGTTATGAGGCGTTATCGGCTGAAATCAGATCGCAACTGGGTATTGAATATGGTCAGACGACGGCTGATGGTCGTTTTACGCTATTGCCAATTTGCTGCTTAGGTAACTGTGATAAGGGTCCTGCTGTGTTGATTGACGAAGACACCTATGGCCCTGTCCAGCCTGAAGAAGTAACGCAATTATTGGAGCTATACGCATGAGATTAACGCTTTCAGAGCAAATTGCTCAACGTAGCCAAGGCAAAGCGCCAAGCCAGCTTAATGAGCAGCGCATTCCAATTTATGGTGATAAAGCCACAGCGACTAGCGAAACCAAGCCGTTAACATGGCGTCTAGCACATCATGACGCAGTGCTTGATTTGGCCACCTACGAATCTCTAAAAGGCTTTACTGGTTTAAAGCAGGCCTTGAGTCAATCGCCTAAAGAAGTCGGCAATATGATCAAAGCTGCCAACGTCAGAGGCCGCGGCGGTGCAGGTTTTAATGCTGGTTTGAAATGGACATTCATGTCACCGCCAGATGGTTTACCGCGTTATCTCATTTGTAATGCTGATGAGATGGAGCCGGGCACGTTTAAAGATCGTCTATTGATGGAGCGTCTACCGTTTCAGCTGATTGAAGGTATGTTGATTACCGCGCATGCGATTGGCGCAACGGATGGTTATATCTTTATCCGCGGTGAGTACATCTTGGCCGCTGAACGTTTGGTCGCTGCTATCGAAGAATGCTTGGCCAATAATCTAATGGGCAAGAACATTTTAGGCTCAGACTTTAGCTTCAATCTGCATGTGCATACTGGCGCTGGACGCTATATCTGCGGTGAAGAAACCGCACTGATTAATTGTCTAGAAGGCCGCCGTGCTAACCCACGTACCAAACCGCCTTTTCCGCAAATATCTGGCGCATGGGGTCGTCCAACGGTTGTCAACAACGTTGAGACTTTATGTAATATGCCAGCTATCTTGAACCATGGTGTCGAATGGTATCAGTCGTTATCTAATATCAAAGGTAAGAGCCAGACTCCAGGCACCAAACTGTTTGGTTGTTCAGGCTTAGTCAATGACCCAGGTCTGTGGGAGTTACCGTTTGGTTATACGGCACGCGAAATCATTGAAGATTTAGCGGGCGGTATGATCGATGGCAAAACCCTCAAAGCTTGGCTACCAGGCGGTGCTTCTACTGACTTTCTAACCACTGAGCATTTAGATGTGGTGGTGGATTTCGACACCATTCAAAAAGCAGGTAGCCGTATGGGTACTGGGCTGATTATGGTGGTGGATGAAGCGCAAGATATGGTGCCACTCGTTCGCAATCTCGAAATTTTCTTTCAACGCGAATCCTGCGGTTGGTGTACACCATGCCGTGACGGCCTACCGTGGGGCGTCAAACTGCTTACTGCTATCAATGATGGCGAAGGGCAAGTGGGCGATGTAGAAAAACTAGAGGGCCTCACGCGTGATTTATGGATTGGTAAAACATTCTGTGCGCATGCCCCAGGTGCGATGGAGCCACTAATGAGTGCGATTAAATATTTCCGTCCAGAGTTTGATCAAAAAATCACTCAGGCGGTTGGTGTAGATATCATTGATGCTGCAGCCAATCAACAGCCAGTAGTGAAATAAGGAGAGCGGCATGGCAGTCATACATATTGATGGAACCACTGTCGAAGTAGATAGCGCGGATAACTTGCTACAAGCTTGTTTATCCCTCGGCATTGATGTGCCGTATTTTTGTTATCATCCAGCCCTTGGCTCAGTAGGCTCGTGCCGTCAGTGCGCGGTCAAGCAATTTCAAAACAAAGAAGATATGGAAGCAGGTCGTGGTCGTCTCGTGATGTCATGTATGGTCGCCCCTGGCGATGACATGTACATCTCGGTCACTGATGATGAAGCGAAAGCGTTTCGCAAGTCGATGGTTGAGTTACTCATGACCAACCATCCACATGATTGTCCAACCTGTGAAGAGGGTGGGCATTGCCATCTGCAAGACATGACATATATGTCAGGTCATAGCCGTCGTCGCTATCGCTTTACCAAACGCACGCATCACAATCAAGAGCTTGGCCCATTCATCGCTCATGAGATGAACCGCTGCATCGCTTGCTATCGCTGTGTACGTTTTTATAAAGACTACGCAGGCGGCGAAGATTTGGGTGTTTATGGCTCAAACAATCGCGTCTATTTTGGTCGTGATAAAGATGGTCAGTTTGAAAGCGAATTCTCAGGCAACTTAACGGAAGTCTGCCCAACCGGTGTATTTACCGATAAAACGCATTCTGAACGTTATAACCGTAAATGGGACATGCAGTATGCGCCAAGCATCTGTCATGGCTGTTCGGCTGGCTGTAATATCTCACCAGGTGAGCGCTATGGTGAATTACGCCGTATCGAAAACCGCTATAACGGCGAAGTAAACCGCTATTTCTTATGTGACCGTGGTCGCTTTGGTTATGGCTATGTCAATCGTGAAGATCGTCCAACCCAAGCGCTTGAACGTATTAATGATAAGCATGTCAAAATCAATATTGACTACGCACTCGATGAAACCATCAAGCGTATCAAAGATAAAAAAGTCATCGGTATTGGCTCACCACGCGCCAGTCTAGAGACTAACTTTGCGCTAAAAAATCTCGTTGGCTTTGATAACTTCTCGACAGGTTTGAACCATCAGCAGCAAGCACTGGTTAATAAATGCATCGAAGTATTGAGTACTGATGGCATTTATAACCCAAGTATGACGGACATTGAAAGCCATGATGCAGTATTAGTGTTGGGTGAAGATATCACGCAAACCTCATCACGTGTCGCGCTGTCAGTACGTCAAGCGGCAAAAAATGAAGGCCTGAAAATGGCAGCGGCGTTGCAAACGCAGCCGTGGCTTGCAGAGCCTGTTAAGCGTATTGCTCAAGATGCGTTAAGCCCAGTCTATGTCATCGATGTAACGCAAACTAAGCTAGAAGACATCAGTAAAGTGAGCGTGGTGGCGACACCTGAAGATATCACTAAGCTTGGCTTTAAAGTCGCTGATGAGATTGCTAACTTCGCTGATGATTTAGCAGAAATCGTAGATCCACAAGCAATTGAACAAAATGCTGATGCCAGTACTGAGACTGACGGTATGCAAGCATTAGCGAAGCAGATCGCTTATGACTTGATTCAAGCCGATAAGCCACTGGTTATCTCGGGTAGCAGTTTATCATCTACCGCATTGATAGAAGCAGCGGCGCAGATTACTCAAGCATTGACGCAAAAACGCTCGGCAATCAAAGCGACTGAGCAACAGCAAGTTGAAGCGCATAACGCCAAAGTAAAAGCTCAATCGCAGTCTGCTAATGACCAGCCTGAAGAAGATCAAGATTTATCTGCCAAGCCGAACAAACCTGAAACAGGTGTAAATACTGAAGCACAAGATAATGTAGAGCGCGAACCTGCTGAACCGCTCGAATTAAAAGAAGTAAACAGTAAGTATCAGGCACAAGCAAGTATTTACTTAACGGTTACCGATGCTAATAGCATGGGTGTTTGCATGCTCGGCGGTCAATCAGTAGAAGAGTTGTTAGCGACTGATTTCGATGTGGTTATCGTTGCTGAAAACCAGCTGACTGATGCCATTGATGCCAATAAATTGACGCAGCTATTGACGGATAAAACGGTCATTGCATTAGATCATCAGCTACTTGATTGGCATAAAGATGTCGATATCGTATTGCCAGCGGCTAGTTTTGCAGAAGCAGACGGCACATTGATATCTGCTGAAGGCCGTGCACAGCGTTTCTTCCAAGTTTACGACAACGAATATTACCATCCGATGAGTAGTATCAAAGAAGGCTGGCGCTGGTTGCATGCAGTGCATAGCAGCATCGAGGGTCGTGATGTCGATTGGACGCAGCTAGATGATGTCATCAATGCACTAATCGCTACGCATCCTAAGCTTGCTGGGATTAAAGGCGCTGCACCTGATGCTGCTTACCGTATGACTGGTCTGAAAATTGCTCGTCAGCCACGCCGCTATTCAGGTCGTACCGCTATGCGTGCCCCGATATCAGTTCATGAGCCGATGCAACCAAAAGATTTAGATACCGGTTTAACTTTCTCAATGGAAGGCTATAGCGGTAAAGAAACGCCAAGCTCAATGATTCCTTTTGCCAATGCGGCAGGCTGGAACTCACCGCAAGCGTGGAACAAATACCAAGACAAAGTCGGCGGTCATCTCAAAAATGGTGATCCAGGCGTACGCTTATTTGATCACTTAGAACGTTTAGCTATTCGTCAGTATGTTGCACCAGAGGCGATGTCTGCGACTACAACAGATATGCAGCAAGGCCAAGCGAAACTAGTACCTATCTATAATATCTACGCCAGCTCAATGATGGCCTCTCGTAGTCCAGTCGTCGCTGAGCAACTGCCTGTTGCTGCATGGCGTATCGGTATGGATGATGCTAAGGACTGGAATATTGCTGCTGGTGATTACTTGGCGATTGAGATTGATAAGCAACAAATCACCTTGCCAGTACAGATTGTCGGTTACTTAGCGGAAGGTTGTATCGGTTACCCAGTTGGGCAGGTGAGTATCATTCACCCGTCGATGCCAGCGTCGGTACGTAAAGTTGATGCACCAGTGACGATGATGGGCAGTATGGCTAACGATATGATGAACAATAATGACATGATTAACGATACTGCGCAAATGAACACAGCGCCGATCACCACACAGGAGGTGTAATATGCAAGTTACCCGTATTATCCCTGATGTGCCAAGCTTTTTGACTGGTAGCCTGAGCTTTGATGCTTGGTCTATCTTATTTCTGGTTGGGCAGTCACTGGTTATCTTCTTAGTCGTGGTATTGGTTGCGGCTATGATGATTATCTATGAGCGCCGTATGTTGGCCTTATGGCAAGATCGTTATGGTCCAAACCGTGTGGGTCCATTTGGCTCACTGCAGCTGGTCGCTGATATGCTCAAAATCTTCTTTAAAGAAGATTGGACGCCGAACTTTACTGATAAGTTTATGTTTACGTTGGCACCTGCGGTTGCAATGTTTACTGCCTTGGCCTCATTTGCCATCATTCCTATCTCGCCAACGCTTGGCGTGGTTGATTGGGATATTGGTATTTTGTTCTTCTTTGCTATGGCAGGTATTGCTGTCTATGCAGTGATGTTCGGTGGTTGGGCTTCTGCCAACAAGTTCTCGTTATTGGGTGGCTTACGTTCAGCGGCACAAACTATCAGTTACGAAGTCTTTTTAGGCTTATCTTTGATGGGTGTGGTTGCACTGACAGGCTCATTTAACTTACGTGCCATTGTTGAAGCACAAGCAGACGGTTGGTATATCATTCCGCAGTTTTTTGGCTTTTTGACTTTTGTGGTTGCCGGTGTTGCCGTTACGCATAGACATCCATTTGATCAACCAGAAGCAGAGCAAGAGCTGGCCGAAGGGTATCATGTTGAATATTCTGGCATGAAGTTTGGTATGTTCTTTATCGGAGAATATGTCAACGTTGTCTTGATTTCTGCCTTGATGACCTGCTTGTTTTTTGGCGGTTGGCTGGCACCTTTTAATTTAGATATTCCATTTATTCCACCAGCTTTTTGGTTCATGATTAAAACACTGTTTTTTATGACGATGTTTGTTTTGGCTCGTGGCTCACTTATGCGTCCGCGCTATGATCAGGTAATGAATTTTGGTTGGAAAGTCTGTCTGCCAGTAACACTGATTAATCTATTGGTTACTGCTGCAGTCATTTTGATCTTTTCCCCAACGTTATAATCATTACTAGCCATCATTGATGAACTAGGGTAAAGCTGATAAGGATAATAATCCCATGTTTACTACCATAAAAAAGACCGTCATTGGTATATTTACCATTGTTCGCAGTATGTGGATGGTCAATAGTCATGCGCTCAGGCCACGCGACACCATTCTTTATCCTGAAGAGCCCGTACCAGTACCACCGCGTTTTCGTGGGCGCATTGTGCTGACGCGTGACCCTGATGGTGATGAGCGTTGTGTTGCCTGTAACTTATGTGCTGTGGCATGTCCAGTTGGCTGTATCTCATTACAGAAAGCTGAACGTGAAGACGGCCGCTGGTATCCAGAGTTTTTTAGAATTAACTTTTCGCGCTGTATTTTTTGCGGATTGTGTGAAGAGGCATGTCCAACGACAGCCATTCAAATGACACCTGACTTTGAGTTGGGTGAATATAAGCGCCAAGATTTGGTTTATGAAAAAGAGCATTTGCTTATTTCAGGACCAGGTAAATATCCCGATTATAACTATTATCGTGTGACGGGTATGGCGGTAGCGGACAAACCAAAAGGGGCAGCGCAAAATGAAGCTGCACCTATTGACCTAAGGAGTTTGCTGCCATGATGAACATTTTGAACCATCCTGAGTTGGCAGGGTTTTATTCGCTCGCAGCAGTGGCAGTATTTGCCAGTTTGCGCGTGGTGACCCAAGCCAATCCAGTGCATGCTATTTTGTCGATGATTGTGTCATTGTTAGCGATTGCTGGCATATTCTTTGTGCTCGGTGCGCCATTTGCAGGGGCACTAGAAATCGTTGTTTACGCTGGCGCCATTATGGTGCTATTTGTCTTTGTCATTATGATGCTGAACTTGGGCATGAGCAATGATGAGCGTGAAGAACGCTGGCTTGATGCGGGCACTTGGGCGATACCGACAGGATTGACGATTATTATCGCGGTTGTGCTATATGCGATGATTGGTCTCAATCATGACGAAGCAGCAATGATTGGTGTGACGTCAATTTCGGCGAAAGAAGTCGGCACGGTATTATTTACTAAATACGTGATGCTGATAGAAGTGGCTGCATTATTATTACTAGCTGCTCTGGTCGCCGCTTATCATTTGGGCAAAGAGTCTGTAGATGATGAGGTTATCAGTCATGATAGCCAAACAGCACGCTCGAACAGTCGTGTTAAGCAATACGATAACATTCATCCAGACAGTACACACACAGATAACGATGCCGTGAAAACAGCTGAGCCCTACGAATATAAAGAAGTAGATCCGCATGACTACGTAAGTATGAATGTAGGCACGCAGATGAGTACGAAGAAAGTCACGCGCAAGGAGTCAGACTAATGGTACTAGCAGCGAGCGTGGCACAAGAGGTCGCGAATGTGCCGTTTGCCCATGAAGTAGCAGGCTTAGTACAGCCAGCTGTTGAGGTGCAACAGGTATTGGGCCTGATACCCATGAGCCATGGATTGATTTTGGCAGGTATTTTATTTGCTATCGGTCTATGTGGTGTCATGGTACGTCGCAATTTTCTCTTTATGCTTATGAGCCTTGAGATCATGATGAACGCGGCAGCACTAGCATTTGTGGTGGCAGGTAGTCGCTGGGTCGATCCAGATGGACAGATTATGTTTATCTTTATTTTGACGTTAGCAGCAGCAGAGGCCGCCATTGGTTTGGCAATATTATTGCGGTTTTATCATCAGCGTGGGCATTTAGATGTCGATAGCGCCAATGAGATGAAAGGATGATGTCATGAGTTTATTACCATTAACCTTTATATTCCCGCTCGTTGGCTTTTTGATTTTAGCCTTTATGCGCGACAAGCTAACAGAGCAGGTGGCAGCGATTGTCGGTGTGGGTAGCATGCTGTTATCAGCACTATGTACGCTATTCGTTAGCTATACTTTTTTAACCAGTAACCCAGCAGGTACTGTGGTCGAGATTCCACTTTGGACATGGTTCCAAGTTGGTGATTTTGCGCCAAGCTTTGGTCTTAGTTTTGATGGCTTGGCACTAACGATGACGGGTGTCATTACGGGTATTGGCTTTTTAATCCATTTGTTTGCCGCTTGGTACATGAAAGGCGACACTGGATTTGCCCGTTTCTTTAGCTATATGAATTTGTTCGTCGCCAGCATGCTATTGCTGGTATTGGCAGATAACTTGTTCTTGCTATATCTCGGTTGGGAAGGCGTCGGTATCTGTTCTTACCTGTTGATTGGTTTTTATTACCATGACCGAGCCAATGGTATTGCGGCGATGAAAGCCTTTACCGTCACGCGTGTAGGTGACGTATTCCTAGCGTTTGGTTTGTTTTTATTATTTCGAGAATTTGGCACGCTTAATATCCAAGAGATTATTACGCGCGCCCCAGAAGTATTCGATATCAATAATCCAACGATGATGCTGACTACGATGATGTTGGTTGGCGGCGCGATGGGTAAATCAGCCCAGCTACCACTACATACGTGGCTTGCTGATGCGATGGCTGGTCCAACACCTGTATCGGCATTGATTCACGCCGCGACGATGGTAACAGCGGGTGTTTACTTAATCGCCCGTCTACATCCATTGTTTGAGCTAACGCCTGGTATCTTATTGTATTGGGTCGGTGGTGTCGGTGCATTGACGCTTATCGTTGCAGGTTTCTGTGCACTGGCACAGACGGATATCAAACGCATCCTTGCTTATTCAACGATGAGTCAGATCGGCTATATGTTCCTAGCACTCGGTGTGGGGGCATGGCAAGGGGCTATCTTCCATCTGATGACGCATGCTTTCTTTAAAGCGCTGCTGTTCTTATCATCAGGTGCGGTCATCCTTGCAGTACACCATGAGCAAGATATCTTCAAGATGGGCGGTCTACGCAAAAAGATACCATTGGTATTTTGGTGCTATGTCGTCGGTGGTGGTGCACTTGCAGCCATACCTTGGGTCACCGTTGGCTTTTATTCTAAAGAAGCGATTCTTTGGGAGACTTATGCCACAGGTCATCTAGTATTGTTTTATATGGGTGTGTTCGGCGCTTTCTTAACCGCGATTTATACATTCCGTATGATTTGGATTATCTTCTTTGGTGAAGAAAAAACGCCTGCACACAAATTATCAGGTATGTCGTATTGGTTGCCTTTGACGGTATTGCTAGTATTATCTACCGCCGTTGGTGCATGGATTACACCGCCATTAGATGGTGTCTTACCAGAGAGTGTTGGTCACTTATTAGAAGTCGCGGGTCAAGCACATGCTAAGCATACTGCAGAGTATATCGCGATGGGTGCAATGGGCGCGGGCTTGATATTGGCAGCATTATTATACGTCGTAGATAAAGGTAGAATGCTTACCAGCTTTAAGCGCTCACGTATTGGCGGGGCGCTATATCACTGGTGCTATCACGGCCTAGGTTTTGATGCGCTATACGATGTAATTTTTGTAAAACCCTTTTTGTTCATCGGCCGCTTACTTAAAGCCGACCCTATTGATAAAACGTGGCTCATCCTACCTAAGCTGGCTTCAGCAGGTAATAAGGTGTTGTCTGCGACGCAAACAGGGTCACTTCGAGGTTATGCTGCAAGCTTTGGCTTGGGTATGGCTGTATTGCTGGTGCTGGTAATGATGACGGTGGTATAAGATGATTGAGTTACAACAAACGTGGATGCTACCAGCATTAATCGCAATTCCTTTTATTGCAGGATTGCTATGTTGGTTGGTCGAACGGTTTAATAAACGTCTACCGCGCTGGATTGCCTTAATCGGCATGACGCTGACCTTTGTATTGTCACTAGTATTGTGGCATTACGGTGACTTTAGCGGAATGAGTAAGCAAGTGATTGCCCCAAGCGCAAACGTGCCTTGGGTCGCTGAATTCAGTGTGCCATGGATACCGAGCTTTGGTATTAGCTTTCATTTAGCGTTAGATGGTTTGTCACTGATGATGGTGGCATTGACAGGACTGCTCGGTATTGCAGCGGTTGCCTGTTCGTGGAATGAGATTCAACGCCGAGTTGGTTTCTTTCACCTGAACTTGCTATGGAGCTTAGGCGGCGTCATTGGTGTTTTCTTAGCCATTGATTTGTTCTTATTCTTCTTCTTTTGGGAGATGATGCTGGTTCCTATCTACTTCTTGATCGCTATTTGGGGTCATGATGTGGTTGGCAAAACCAAAGAGTATGCAGCAACCAAGTTCTTTATTTATACCCAAGCTTCTGGGCTTATCATGCTCATTGGTATCTTAATGTTGGTCATTATTAGCTATGCCCAAAAAGGTGTCGTAAGCTTTAACTATAATGACTTGCTCGGTACGTCGTTGGGTGGTTGGGAATATCCAATCATGCTGTGTTTCTTTATCGGTTTTGCGGTGAAGTTGCCAATTATCCCTTTCCATGGCTGGTTGCCAGATGCGCATGCACAGGCACCAACAGCAGGTTCAGTGGATTTGGCGGGTGTACTGATTAAAACTGCGGCATATGGTCTGATTCGTTTTGTCTTACCATTATTCCCAGTAGCGTCACAAGAGTTTGCGCCGATTGCCATTACCTTAGGTACGATTGGTATCTTCTATGGTGCATGGCTAGCCTTTATGCAGACCGATATGAAGCGCTTGTTGGCTTATACCAGCATCTCGCACATGGGTTTTGTGGTATTGGCAATCTATGCTGGTACATTACTCAGCTTACAAGGTTTGATGATTCAGATGTTGGCACACGGTCTGAGTTCAGCGGCATTGTTCATTATGGCTGGTCAGTTATATGAGCGCTTGCACACACGTGATTTGACCTTGATGGGTGGTATGTGGGGGCAGTTCCGTTATTATGCGCCGATATTGATGTTCTTCTGCGCAGCGTTACTGGGTATCCCAGGTACAGGTAACTTCATTGGCGAGTTCATGATTTTATTTGGCTCATTTGCTCAATATCCTGTGTTTGTCGTCTTTGCGACATTCAGTTTGGTACTAGCAGGGCTATACTCGCTGATTCTTATTCATCGCGCGTTATTTGGTAAAAACAACATCGAAGAAGTCGCAATGCAAGAAACCAAATCACATGGTTTGCCACCGCGCAAACTCAAAGATTTGGGCAAGCGTGAGTTGTCATTACTACTGATGTTAGCTGCTGGACTGGTCTGGTTGGGTCTATATCCACAGCCTTTCCTTGATACCTCAAGTCACGCAATGCAGTGGATTAACAATGCATATACCTATAGTCAAGTAACACAAGTAGATGCGTCGCACCTGCTTGATGCAATGGAGGCACGTTAAGTCATGAATGATATTACGATGAATGATTTGATGGGATTGTTGCCTTATGCGCCAATCATTACTGTAGTGATTACGGTACTGGTGGTTATGATTGCCATCGCAGTTAAACGCTCCCATATGGTGACGGGTACAGTTACGGTCGTTGGCTTAAACATTGGTTTATTTACTTTGCTTGGTCAAATGACTGGCATCGTGAATAGTGGAACCATGATACCAAGTGCTGAACAGTTATTTGTGATTGATAACTTTGCTCAGTTTAATATGGTAATCATTTTTATCTGTGCATTGGCTTGTTGTACGCTGTCTTATGCGTACTTAGCAAACCTCAAGGATAATAAAGAAGAGCTGTATTTGCTCATGTTGTTATCGACGATTGGTGCTTTGCTGATGGTCAGTGCTCAGCATTTAGCGTCATTCTTTATGAGCTTAGAGATGCTGTCTATACCACTGTACGGTATGCTGTCATACACCTATATGCGCAAAAACTCGCTAGAGTCTGGTCTAAAGTACCTAGTGCTATCTGCAACGGCCTCGGCCACTTTATTGATGGGTATGGCGTTTATTTATGCAGAAGTAGGGTCACTGGCCTTTAAGCCTATTAGTGTAGAATTGAGCAATCTTTTTGAATCGCCACTGTTGATATTGGGCGCGGCGATGATGATGTTTGGCATTGCGTTTAAATTGTCTGCTGCGCCTTTTCATATGTGGACGCCAGATGTGTACGAGGGCGCACCAGCACCTATCGCGACCTTCTTGGCATCCGTATCAAAAGTTGCAATGATGGCGCTTGCGGTTCGCTTCTTAATTGATACCGCTTTGCTAGCACTGCCATCTGTGCAAATGCTATTGATGGTAATGGCGACTTTATCGATCTTGGTCGGTAACTTGTTAGCCGTACGTCAGACCAGTCTGAAACGCCTACTGGGTTATTCTTCTATTTCCCATATGGGTTATGTGATGATCGTGATTGTCAGTATTGGTACGGCAGCGGATAGCATCTCTAGTATGTATATGGCCGTTTATGCGTTGACCTCTATCGGTGCCTTTGGCGTAGTGACTCTCATGTCGAGTCCTTATCGTCTATCTGGTGAAGCTGATGAGTTGACTCATTATCAAGGGCTGTTCTGGCGTCGTCCAGTGCTGACTGCTGTCATGACTATCATGATGTTGTCACTGGCGGGTATTCCGTTGACGGCTGGCTTTATTACTAAGCTATTTGCCATATTGGCTGCGGTACAAGGAACCAACTGGTTCTTAGCAGCAATGATTATTTTAGGTAGCTCGATTGGTCTATTCTATTATTTGCGCGTGATGCTTACGCTGTTCAAACGTCCTAAGCAGTTTATCGAGTTTGACGTCTCTGGACAGTGGGCGATGCGCACAGGCGGTATCATGATTATTGCGGTGACAGCAATGATTATCTTCTTCGGTATCTTGCCGAGCAATATGATTGAATGGTCAAGTTTGGCACGTATCTGGTAGTCTTGAGAGAAAGGTGAGATAAGTCACTGCATGTGACTTATCTGCTATTACGGTTAGAAAACCAAGATGCGCCAGCTTTGTGATAAGCTTGGCGCATCTTTTATTTTGTATCGTTTAAAATTTTTATAAAAATAACTATAGTCAAAGAAGTCTAAAACAGCTACAAGGCAGCCGACTGCAGATAGTACAAGTCGTACATCTAAGGAGGGTAACGCCGTAGCTATTTAGTGGTTCTCTGACTATAACAATAAAAAGCGAGTGGCCATTTCTTATGAGTGACAATATTCAAACGGTAACCGTGCTTAGCAAAACCACGTGGACGCCAAACTTATTTAGTTTTACGGTCAGCCGTCCTGACAGCTTTAAATTTACGGCCGGTCAGTTCGTACGCTTGGGTGTCAATCCTAGCCGACTGAAGTACTATACAGAGCAGAGTGGTATGTCTGATGCTGATATATCTGATGAGGCATTAGATGAAGATATCTTTCGCGCTTATTCGATTATTTCTTCGCCATTCGACGAAGTGTTAGAGTTTTTCTCTATTGTGATTCCTGATGGTGCATTTACGTCACAATTACAGCATCTGCAAGTGGGCGATGAGTTGCTTCTCAACACCTTACCATTTGGATTTTTAACATTGGCGCGTTATCAAAAGCCACTGCCCAAGGATCTATGGTTGCTCGCAACAGGTACGGGTCTGGCACCATTTTTATCCATGCTACAAGATTTAAAAACATGGGAAGATTATGAGCACATTGTATTGGCTTATAGCGCACGCTCGATAGAAGAGCTAGCTTATGTCAAAAAGATTGAAGGTTTGCAAGAAGACTTTGGCTCGTTGGTTGAGAATCCAGCTAAGCTAATTTTCATACCTATCGTTACTCGTGAGCCTGTTGAAGGCGCATTAACAGAACGTCTGCCCAAGCTACTGCTAGATGGCACGTTGCAAGCACGTGCAGGCATCGATTTAGATATCGATACTACCCATGTCATGCTATGTGGCAACCCAGATATGGTGGATGACACCAAAGAAGCATTAAAGTCGCTAGGACTGGTGATGAATCGCCGAGGCGAGGGTAATATTGCCGTAGAAAACTATTGGTAGCCATATAAATGATTTGAGTATTCTATAGATCTGCTGTGATAAAACAAAAACGCTGACCTTCAAAGACTATTGTTTTTGAAGGTCAGCGTTTTTTATACGGTGAAATAGTTAAACTTGGCTTGGTTCAGTCGCATCATCTACGGGATTGACAGGACCTTGCATCAACTCAGGTTCATCATCGTCACTAATGATATCTTCGTTGCTACTTGCGGCTAGTAAGTCACGATAATTAATCTGAGTCTTTAAAATCATTTGCTCTTCTTCAAGCTCGCCATAGTTCACTTGTACCTTATGCAAGGTACTCATGATTTTTTTATTCTTTTTTAGCCAGCGATTAATATCAATGTAGATGATTTCATCTTTTGCACGGGCAATATTGATATAAGAGAGCAGAAATCCTAACGGATCTTTTTTAAGAATACTGTGATAGAACCAGACGAACAGTTTGACACCTTGGCGTTTAAGAAAAGACTCGCAGCGTAAGTTGAGTACGTCAGTATATGTCTGCTGACCAAATACAAAACGTTGGACATTACGATCGAGCTGAACATGAATCAAGCCAAAGTTACTTGCGATTTCCACATAAATGCCTGCCACGTTAATCGTACAGTATAAGCGAAACCAGTCATCATGCATCTCAACACGCAACTCTAAGATGGCCTTTACATTATCAGTGACGAACTTCTGTAGCGAGTCATTGACGTACTCTTGTGTCACTGGCAGCGCAAGTTCATCTTCAAATTTATCCGTTGTTCTATCATATATCTGTCTGATAGATTGGGTAAGGCGCTCCCAGCCACCGCTAAACGACTCATCGAATCGATAGCCTAAATTGTCAAAGAATTCGTCAAAATTGTCTGAAGTATCCATGTTGTCAAAATCACTCAAACTTCTTATCCTTATCATTATAGGGGTGCATCATCGTATAGCGCGCGCTCAGAATCGCTAATCAAAAATGGTCGATGAACGTTTATTTGATAATACGATGCTTATTAAACAGTATATATTAAATATGATGGCTTCAAAATGCACACATGTACTTTGTAGTCATTCATTTGGTCGATATTGAATATCAGAAGACAGCACTGACAGCGATTATGTTTTAGGAAATATGAATCTCGGATAATAAAAAAGCCTATTTGGTTTTGCTATGTACGTTATATATATTGTTGCCTAAGATACCTACTGCTAAATCATTAACGCTTTATCATCTGGCGTATGGGATTTGTATTAAGTTTGACAGTATTTTTTTAAGCGTTTGCCTAAAGAATTGTAAAGTTTGCGTGGGTAGGTTAGATTGCTAACGCACAGGTTCTCGTGGCGACATAATTCTATGTCATGGTATGATAGCGCCAGAATAAATCATACATACCATTATGATGCTTATTATTTGCTGTTTTGTATTTATAAGCTCGTACCCATAAGCTGAGATCGACTGTGGCCTATATTAAAGATTCACAAAGCTATCACTTTTCCGCACAAGTACCTAAGCGAGATATTAGCTTACCTGTTGCTATCGTTATCGCAGTTGGTGTACATGTGCTTATTATTTTTGGTGTTAGCTTTTCTATGGGGAAAGACCCTGCTGCGATGATGCAAGATGTCGCAAAAGCGCTGACTGACAATATGAAGCCAAATGAGGATGCTCACTTTATTGCTGATGCCTCCCAAGAAGGTGGGGGTACGGTACAAGAGCAACTGAGGCAAGAAACGGATCAGATTAGCCCATTGTCCGCTGAGCAAATGAGTGAGACACAAGATGTGATTAGCTTGCAACGGCAGGTTCGACAGCAGCAGTATCAAGAGAGCTATCTACGCACGACGTTAAGTTGGCGTCAGGCCAATGTAGAGTCGGATAATGACAGCAAAGAAGCACAAGATGACATGATTGCACAAGAAGAGCGTCTGCGAAAACAAGTCGCCACCTTGGAAGCTCAGTTATCTCAGCGCCAGCAAGTGTATGCCACCAAATCGAAAGTGGTGACTGTCGATAGTAATTCAACGACACGCGGTGCAGCAGCGGACTATATCAATACGTTTCGTGAGCATGTCGAGCGCATCGGCAATCTACATTATCCCGTACAAGCGCGCGCGCAAGGCATCACTGGTGAAGTACGTCTGATGGTCATTATTAGTAGCGATGGTAATATTAAAGCCATTCGCTTACTTGAGAGCTCAAACTCAACGATACTAGACGAAGCGGCCAAACAGTCGGTTAGACAAGCCGCGCCTTTTGGTGCATTCACCAAAGATATGAGTGATATTGTCGAGTTACGTTTGATTCGTACTTATCAATACAGCGATAAAGTGAATGTGACTTATTAAGGTATTTCTTAAGATGGTTCGAATGTAATCAATGATGAAAACTAGCATAACAATTCACGCCCTAGTTTTTATATGACAGATACCCAAATTCATAAAACACAGCTATAAAATAAAGAGTCAGTATGGAATTTTTAGGTTTTACCATAGATATTGCGGCCTTAACCAGTAATGCAGTAAGTTTGGTTATAAAAGTAGCACTAGCGATATTGATATTCGTCGTAGGACGTTGGCTTGCCAAAAAAGCCGTCGCTATCGCACAAAAAATTATGCTGCGTAGTCACTTAGATGACACGGTTGCTAGCTTTTTGGGTCGTTTAATCTACGGCGTGCTATTGGTAGTAGTTGCACTAGCAGCACTTAGCAAAGTTGGTGTGCAGACGACTTCAGTTGTCGCCATATTAGGTGGTGCTGCCGTTGCGATTGGTCTGTCACTAAAGGATCAACTGTCTAACTTTGCCGCTGGTATTATGATTGTGACGTTTCGCCCATTTGTACGCGGTGATTACGTGCAAATACTGGGTCACACAGGCACGGTGACAGAGATCAGTTTGATTAATACGCATCTGACCACGACCACCAATCACGATATTATTATCCCTAACGGTGACATCACCACAACCGCGACTATCAACTATTCGTCGTTACCCAATCGCCGCGTGGATATCACTATCGGTATTGGCTATGATGCCGATATTAAGACAGCAAAAGATATCATGATAAAGCTGGCCACCGATAATCCGTTGGCATTTACTGATCCTGCACCTATCGTCCGTGTGACCAACTTAGGGGATAATTCGGTTGATTTGACCTTAAACGTTTGGACCACCAATGCGGATTGGTGGAGCATGCAATGTGATTTGCTTGAGCAGTTTAAATACGCGCTTGATGACAATAAAATCGACATTCCATTCCCGCAGCGCAGTGTACATGTTAAGGGTTTGGAGATGTTGATGGGCAACAAAAACGAATCGCCATTGCCATCTTTAGACAAAGATCAAAACCTCTAAAGATAAAGATGTTTAAATCGCATTCACTATAAATAGGGATTTGGTAGGTTTAGGCCTGCCAAAACCTCAA
Organism: Psychrobacter sp. TB55-MNA-CIBAN-0194; assembly: GCF_040309505.1. NCBI lineage: Bacteria > Pseudomonadati > Pseudomonadota > Gammaproteobacteria > Moraxellales > Moraxellaceae > Psychrobacter > Psychrobacter sp. TB55-MNA-CIBAN-0194. The sequence continues at coordinate 43,480 of NZ_JBEOOW010000002.1, forward strand.
TTTCAAACTGCTCCATCTCATCTTGTTCAGCTTGTCCAAGCTCATGATCAAATCCAAGCAAGTGCAGCACACCATGTGTTAATAGATGGCTAATGTGCTGTGCGACTGTTTTCTCTTGTTCTGCGGCTTCACGCACTATCACATCATGACAAATAATCAGCTCACCAAGCGCTAGGGTTGGCATCAGCTCGATGATAGCGGCTGGCAAGTCACTAGGATAAGACAGAATGTTGGTCGCATAATCCTTGCCTCGTGCTTCCAAATTCAACTCACGACCTTCAGTCTCATCAGTGATATATATATCGAGTGATTTGGCTTTTTCTTGCCATAATTCAACATCAATATCTGCAAAATAAGGCAGTACTAAACCACTATTAATTTGCTCATCTATGTAATCTAAAGTTGCCATCATCACAGGTAGTAGCGTGTCACGATGATAAAAAGTATCGAGTAGTGTGTCATCAATACTACTCGTTGCACTGATGTCTAATACCTCAAAGCTTTCATCATTATTAGTGACATCCGTTGCCTTGTTTTGGTTAAAACTGTCATCGTTATTATACTGGCTCATGTTGTTCTCTCCTTACTATATTGTCATGTCGTTTGTCTAACTTACTAAAACTGCCCAAGGTTAACTTACCAACCCCAATCTACGACGCTAATTATCAGTCTAGCAGCAAAAAACCGGACTACTAGTCAGTAATCCGGTTTTGCGTTTTTATATTTGCGCTTTTAAGGTGGCAAATATCAAACCTACCACCTTATAGCTTGGCTGCGGCATTAGCGATGGCTTGTCTACGCTCTTGCTCTTTGATGCGCTCAAACTTACGCTTTTCTTCTAATATGATTTGTTCTTCATCAAACACATCATAGGCTTCGACGATTTTTTGCACCAGTTGATGACGTACCACGTCTTTTGAGTCAAACTTAGTGATATGAATCTCTTCAATACCGCTTAAGATTTCCATCGCTTGTGCCAAGCCAGACTTATGACCACGGGGTAAATCCACTTGGGTCACGTCACCAGTGATCACGGCTCGCGAGCCAAAACCCAGACGGGTCAAAAACATTTTCATTTGCTCAGGCGTGGTGTTTTGCGCTTCATCCAAGATGACAAACGAGTTGTTTAATGTACGACCGCGCATATAGGCAAGGGGTGCGATTTCGATGACTTGTTTTTCAATCAGCTTGCCTACTTTTTCAACACCGATCATCTCATATAACGCATCGTACAATGGACGCAAGTAAGGATCGATTTTTTGCGTTAAATCACCAGGCAAGAATCCCAGTTTTTCACCAGCTTCTACGGCCGGACGCACGAGTAAAATCCGCTCAATCTCATTACGCTCGAGCATATCCACGGCGCAAGCAACGGCTAGATACGTTTTACCAGTGCCAGCAGGACCAATACCAAATGAGACGTCAGAGTTCAGCACACTTTGGACATAGGTCTGCTGATTGCCACCGCGAGGAATAATACGACCCTTACGGGTGCGCAAGCTAACGGGCGTAAATTCACTAGCAATATCGAAATCTTCTTCTTTGGCAGCTTCTTCTGCCTGTTGTGCATCGGCTGCCATGTCTTCGTCACGAGAGATGCTGGATTGGATGATGAGATGCAACTCTTCTGCACTGATGTCTTTTTTGTTTTGAGCTTCATCCACCATCTTGTAAATAATACGTTCACCACGCTCAACACCGGTCACATCACCGCTCAGGCAAAAGTCACCTTGACGCTGCATGATTTTGATATCGAGGCGTTTTTGGATATATTTCATGTGATTGTTGTATTCACCTAGCACGATTTTAAGCTGTGCTGGCGTCAATGATTCAAACTTTATACGGCGGCTCATGGAATCAGTCAAGCGATTATCCTTTTATTGTGTGCCCAAAGTGATGTTGTTTTATTAAGCTTTGGACTTAAGAGATAAAGTAGTCGGTCGTTATTGTCTTGGCTTCAAATTATAGAGATAGAAATGACGGTAGCAATGCTGTTGGTTTTGTTGTTTGTTTTAGGAGTGGTGATAAGTAACGGTCTTGCCTTTATTATGGTAGATAGTTTTTAAATTTCAAGCCATACATCATATACGTGACGTTGTTTTTGTATGGTGATTGCAACGGTCATGCTTTATTGAATGCTTTTATGAGGTTAATGGCTTTTGCATGTCAATCTGATATTAAATTAGTCTTCAGTAATACAAGATATCACGAATTTTTAGTACACGCTTTGTCTACTGTTAAGGGCACGGAGCGATAGATAATTTGTGGTAATCTATGAGTGATATCATAGCGCTTATAATTAAATTTAAAACACGAATAAAATGAGCAGGATTATAAAATTTAAGTGGCTGCTAGTGGCAATTAATAGCCCATTCATCAATTATAGAAAGCACTTCCCATACAATAAAGTAGGAATAATAATGATACAAAATACTGATGTAAACTTATCGAATGCTCAAAGCAAAGTTGAGAATGTAGTTGGAATCACAGCTGATAACAGTAAGGCAATCACGGCGCAGCAAGTACTTATCGCAGGTGGCGGGCATGTCGGTTTATCCTTTGCACTGCTGCTAGCGAATCATGGCATTGCGAGCACGTTATTAGAAAAAAACAGCTATCCGACCATCAGTCCAAATGATGACAACAATCGCAGCCATTATTTGGACAGTCGCAATACCGCATTATCACGCCGCACTGTACAGATTTACCAAGAGATTGGCCTATGGGATGAGTTACAAAGCCATGCCTGCCGTATCGATGCAGTACAGGTTAGCGAACAAGGCAGCTTTGGCCGTGCGCAGCTCAATAAAGCCGAGGAAAAAGTAGAGTCATTTGGTCAAGTAATAGAAAATGCATGGCTCGGACGCAAGCTTTTATTGGCCGCGCAACATGAGCCGTTGATTACCTTGATTGATAATGCCAATGTCAGCGCAGTGGCACAAAAAGCGGATGGTGTCACGCTGAGCTTTAGTTATTACGGTGAAGAGGAACAAGCGCAGCAATTGCAGGGCAGTGTGTTGGTCGCTTGTGATGGACGTGATTCTACCGTGCGTCAGCTATTGGATATCGGCACAACCACTTATGACTATCAACAAACAGCTATTGTGGGTGTGGTAGAAACTGACAAGGCGCATGAGCATGTCGCGATTGAGCGCTTTAGCCCAGCAGGTCCACTTGCCGTACTACCACTGACAGATCCAAATGGCGACGGCAATGATGAGTATCAGAATGGCTATAGACGCTCGGTCGTTTGGGTATGTCCAAAGGGCGAAGAGAAACGCTATCTAGAAGACGATGCGCATTTTTTACAGACGTTACAGCAAGCCTTTGGTCAACGAGCTGGCAAATTCATCGCTGCTGGTCGTCGCGGTGCTTATCCATTGACACGTGTGCTAGCAGACAAGCAAGTAGATGGTCGCTGCGTGGTCATGGGCAATGCTGCTCACACACTGCATCCCGTAGCAGGGCAAGGTTTTAACCTGTGTATGCGTGACGCGCATGTATTGGCGCAGATGATGAATGCGCAAGTACTGAAGGGCGCAGATATTGGTGATCCAACGCTACTCAAACGCTATGAAAAAGCACGTCTAAGCGATCAAAAACGAGTCATTCGTTTTTGCGATGCTGTGGTACATGGATTTACCCATCCTAATCCAGTCATAAAGCTAGCAAGAAATGTGGCTCTAGTTGCCTTTGATAAACTGCCAAATATCAAGCCGTTGGTTGCGACCTACGCGATGGGCTTAAAATCATAGTATAGCCAATCCTCTATAAAAGAGTGACAGCGTTAATCTTGCTTGAAGTAAGATTGATAACAAGTATTCTAATATTGACCAGTATTGAGAGACACCTTATGAAAAACAACCATACGCTGATTATCGGTAGTGGTATCGTTGGTGCAACGCTTGCGCTAAAACTGGCTCAAGCAAAAATGCCCGTGACATTGATTGATGCTCGTCCGGCTCGTGATGCCTTAGCTTGGCAAGGTGTACTGAGCAAACGTGATGCTCGAGTGTATGCGCTGAGTTTGGCCAGTATTAATTTGCTGAAAGACGTGGGTGCTTGGCAAAAGATTGTGAGCTCTGAGCGTAAGGCTGATTATTCGCAAATGCAGGTATGGCAACTGAACGGCATGGGCGAGCTGCTATTTGGTGAGAGTAGCGATGATCCGTCTAATTCTGTCGTGCCGCAAATACTCGGTAGCATGGTCGAGCCAGCCGTCATTGAGCATGCATTGTGGCAACGTCTGTGTGAGGATGATGTCAGTGATTATTTGACCATCATCGCGGGACAAAAAGTCACAAACATGGATTGGCTAGGCACGGCATTAGGATACCGTGTTACCGTTGATGATGGTACTGTGATTGACGCTCAATTATTAGTGGGCGCGGATGGTCGCGGCTCATTTGTGCGTAAACAGGCGGCGATTGGACTGGACACGCTCGATTACAATCAAACCGCGATTTGCTGTGCGATTCACACCGAAAAACCGCATCAGGCGACGGCGCGACAGGCGATGTTACCGACTGGCACACTGGCTTTATTGCCATTAGCGGATATTACCGATGACGATAAAGCCAATCCACAGCATTGGCAATCGATTGTATGGACGTTACCGCGCAATCAAGCATTGGCATTGATAGAGGAAGATGCACGGGTTATCGCTGATAAACTGGCTGCTGCCTGTCATTATGAGTTGGGCGCTATCAGTCAGATTGAATCGATCGCTAGTTTTCCGCTAACCGCGCAACAAGCAAAAAGCTACGTCGCTGATAACTTGGTATTAATCGGTGATGCGGCACATGGTGTGCATCCGCTGGCAGGTCAAGGGCTGAATCTGGGCATGCTTGATGTACAAGTATTGAGCGAGCAATTGGCACACGACTTTACTCGTAGTGGTGGTACGATTTGGGGCAGTAATCAAACATTGCGTCGTTATGAGCGTCTGCGTCGTCCGCATAATAGCCTGATGATGCACAGCTTTTCTGCGCTTAATTGGCTATTCGCAGGGTCGCTTGCGCAATTACGTCCCGTACAGCAGATACGTAGCGAAGGCATGTACCGTGTTGGCAAAATGAAGCCGCTCATGCGTTTGTTTGCCAAGCAGGCGAGTGGCGTCTAAGCGCTTAAAGCTCAACCACCGTCTATCTTAAACCAAATATCCTAAGGTAATCCCTTATGCTCATTCCTAAATACTGGGCGCAATATAAACAGCGCTTTGAGTTGTCAGAAACAGCTGATAACGCATCCGATGACTTTAATTCTAAGCAAGCAACTATTAAGCGCTATGGCTGGTCAGATATCAGTCAAGCAGAGGCCTTGGCTCATGCGAAGGCACGAGTGAAAGAGACTCATCAACGCTGGCTAAAGGGCGAGGATATTGTCAGACGTGAGCGTAGGGAAGAGTATAACGAAAGTAATGGCATTCCTATCCGTGAGCAGATTATTTCTAAGCAGAATTTTTCAGAGAATGGCTTAACTAAAACTGGCTTAGAGAGTAAGGCATCTGATACGCAGCTTGTTGTCACGCGTAACAGTTACGGTGCACAGGTTGCCAATGTCAATAATATTGCGATTATCGATGTTGATAATAAAGATCTATTAGGCCATCTATATCCCGAACATTACAGTCCTAATGGCTTTATGCCTGCTATACCTACTTATCAAACTAAGTCATCAAACAAATTACCAGTTTGGGGGTTTATTATCCTCTTTATATTTATCGCCAGTGTTATCGCTTGGCTCGGACTATCATGGTTATGGCTGTTAGTGGTTATGATTGGCGCGACCGTCTATTTGTGGCAACAAGCCAGCCAAAGAGATAAAGCATATATGCAAAAATATACTGCTGAAATGAATTCGTTACAGCCTTTTATAACGGATTTGATTCAGCAGCGTGTCGCCAGCCATCCACAAGAATCCTTTCGTTTATATGAGACGCCTGCAGGCTTTCGTATTATTGCTACCCACGATACTATCGCGCCAAATGATGCGTTAGTCGCGGACTGGTTTGAGTATTTCCATGCCGATGCCAATTACGTGCGTCTCTGTCAGGCGCAGCAGTGCTTTCGAGCTCGGCTTACTGCAAAGCCATGGCGCATGACTGAGGTCGAGGGTAAGAAACTGGCTAAAGATATTCCTGCTAAAAACTTTTGGTTTGATGCTGAGAGCACGGATGCATATAGTAGTATTGAGCAACGTCAAAAAGAGTTAAAGGCGCGAAAAGAGTGGATTAAAAATTACGATACGTATGCTAAAAACTATAGAGCCTGTCGCTATGTGGAGAGTTTTTCTGGTAAAGAAGGTATTGATAGAAATACAGCCTCTACGCAAGCCATTGATGCTTTTATCAAGTGGCATGACGATGCCTGTCAGGTGGATAAAGAGCTGGAGATGGCTTAGGGCGTGTTCAACGCGCCCTAATCACTAATCATAATGAAAGGACTTATACTAGGGCGTGTCAAAACTTAACGTTACCCCAAAGACGAGAACAGCACCATCAATACGGGCGAGACAATATTAATAATAAAGCCAAAGCTAATTGCCAATGGCACGACCTTTAGACCGCCTGATTGTTGAATGATTGGCAAGGTGAAATCTAGACTGGTTGCGCCACCAAGCCCTACCGCTGCTGATGGGTATTTACGCATAAATACGGGAATAAATAGTAACGCAAAGAACTCACGTACCAAGTCATTGAATAAGGCGACACTACCCCAGACCGCACCATATGCATCGGTCATCACAATGGCGGATAGGGAGTACCAACCAAATCCTGATGACAGTGCCAAGCCTTTCGTCCACGATACATCCGTAAACAATAGCGCAAAAACAAGCCCACCGACCAATACTGATAGCGTAAAAATGATGCTCATTTCTACGCCGCGTTTATTGAGGAGCACTTCCTTTAAGGTAATTCCTGAACCTTTTAAACCGATACCGACCAATAAAATCAAGATCATCAGCATGACGGTCATAGAGTTTTCGTGCGGCATATAATCAGCGGGTAGGAAATAGCCAATCACCATCCCAATCACCACGCAAACGACTTGGGCGAGGCTGCCTCGAATACTGACGCGATGCTCTTTGGATTTTACGCTGGGTTTTTTGGCATGCCATGGGCGCAGGTGATCGAACAACATCAGCCCAAATAAACCCGTGCCAATTGTCAGTATCGATAATACAGTGACATACAGCGCAATTTCACCCAGCTGATTACCTAGCCCTTCTACCTGTGACAGCTCAATACCGATCAGTGCCAAGATGACGTAAACCAAATAAGATAAGCCTTTGTCAGCCAACTTCGTCATGGTGGGGTTAGAAGGAATGGCAAAGCCAATAAACATTGGCATTAGGACCAGAACAAGGGTAATGAGGCTTTGCATGATGATAGGCTCGCAGCGTTTTTAACAAGGCGTTTTTAAGAAGCTGAAGATTGTATCATATCAGGCTAGCAATACTGACATGAGCAACTGATATTCATGGTAAATCATGGTCTTTATTGATGCAGAAGTGAAGGCTTAGACGGTTATATAGTCAATCCACTATGAAAGTATGACAGCGTTAACCTCGCTTGAGGTATCACACATACATCTGCACTCGGTTGCCTGGACTCTTTTTTAAACTAAATAAACTATAGTCATGATAATAGTTATCTTTTTAAACATATTTGAGAAATTTTGAATGATTGGTAATGCTTTACCTAACAAACTTTTGTTGTTACATTATGGCATCAAAAATATTTGGCTAGCATCATGTCGCTATATCAGCTCAAATCTCAATTTCAAGATCAATTGCGCCCGATAAGCGATACCTTAGTTGAGAAAAATTTTACGGCCAATCAAGTAACCGTATCCGCAGTATTATTGAGTGTGGGTACGGCTTACGTGATTGCCAAGCCAGCAGCTGAGCAGCAACGGCTGTGGCTTTTATTGCCATCATCATTGTTCGTGCGTATGGCGCTCAATGCAATCGACGGTATGATGGCGCGTGAGCATGGGCAGGCGTCAACGCTAGGAGCCATGCTGAATGAAATGGGCGATATTATTGCCGATACGGCATTATTGGCGAGCCTGACCCCTCATGTTAGTAATAAAAAATGCTCAACCGCAGTAGTTGATTCACCGACTAATGTATTAACTAATGTACCAACCCATCAGCACCATATTACCAGTCTCATCGCGCTTAGTATTGGCACCGAGCTACTTGGTATCGCTAGCCATACGATGTTAGGCATGCGGGCTAACCAAGGGCCATTGGGCAAAAGTGATCGTGCTTTGGTGCTAGGCATGCTTGGTGCTTTTATGGGTGTTAAAGCTAAAGCACCAGTATGTATTAAAGCACCGTTATCATTGCCTCATATCAGAATAGGTCGATTATTTATACTGACAGAGGTAATGCTACTAAAGACCTGCCTCAACCGCATGCGTTATATGGCAGCGTTGTACTTGATGCGTGACCCACCTTTGCTTCGGTCTGTGAATTCAGACAGTTTTAGATTGACCAAAGAAACGTCAGATAAATCCATTTCTCTCATGAGTCGTCATACTGAGTTTGGTCAAGCTGATACGTTATCTGTTGATGGTTCTACAGCAACCCTTTCTATGTCAAATTCTGCTACTCAAACTTCCTTTTTGGAGTCCAACACGATGCCCGTTACACCTAGCAAGGATCAACTCAATAACCAAAATCAGCTCAAGAGCCAACCAACACTTGCACAAGATGACATTGGTTTTGACTCGCCTGTAATCAAAATTATAAATGGTGAAAGCTGTTATAACGCTTACGACGGCACTGCTATCTATTATCGATATTGGTTAACGATGCCTTTAACCGATATAAAAAAATCGCATATAAACAAAGCCAATCAGCCTCTGCGTCAAGTTATTCTATTGCATCGTGGACATGAGCATTCGGGTCGATTAGCAGAGTTAGGAGAGCAGTTTGCAAAAGCTGGCTATCAAGTCTTTGCGTGGGATGCACGTGGCAATGGGCGCTCAGGGGGTATCAAAGACCATGCCGAGAGCGTCACTGAGCTTGAGCGCGATTTAGACGGTTTTGTGCAGTTGGTCATCGGGCAAACGGGTATTGCTATCGAGGATACCTTAATCGTCGCCAGCAGTATCGGTGCGGTGCTGGCAGCAGCATGGGTACATGACTATGCGCCCAGTATTCGCGGGATGATATTGGGCACGCCTGCGCTAAGCATTCGCTTGTATATGCCTTTTGCGATACCGTCATTAAAGGTGGCGCGCACGCTTGGTCTGATGTCACGTGTCAGTAGTTATGTCAAAGCACAAGTATTGACTCATGATAAGGACGCGCAGCAAGCTTATAATGCTGATCCATTGATATCGAATAGCATTTCAACCGACTTACTCATCGATACCCATGCGACGGGTCAGCGCTTGCTAGACGATGCAGGGGCTATCACTGTACCGACGTTTGTATTGTGTGCAGGCAAGGATTATGTGGTCGATAAGCAGGCTGAACGCACGTTTTATGAAGCGATTAATACACCTACCAAACGCTGGCAGTTGTACCCAGACAGCTATCATGCGATTTTTCATGAGACCAATAGAGCAGATGTCTTTTCCGACTGCATTGATTTCGCTGAACAAGTATTTAGCACACACGTCCAAGCACCTGATTTGAGTACCGCTCATTTGAATAGCGCCAGTAAAGACAAGGTAGACCGCTTAGCGATTAAGCCGTTTAATCCGAGTTTTGCCATTACGCGTTTTGCGATGCAGAAGTTCGGTCATGTTAGCGATGCGATTGCGACAGGGCTTGAACATGGATTTGACTCGGGTCATTCACTGGATCACGTTTATTATAATCAGCCCAGTGGTCAGAATAAATTTGGTCAAGCAATTGATAAATTTTATTTAAGTAATATTGGCTGGCAAGGCATTCGTATTCGCCGCGCCCATATATTGGAGCTGGCACGTATAGCATTCGCAGATATTGAAGATAAAAATCAAAATAGTACTAAACCATACAAACCAAAGCTGCTAGATATTGCCAGTGGTCATGGTTTTTACGCGTTTGATCTGTTGACTGAGTTTACTGGTTTGCATGCGGAGCTACGAGATTATGAGATGCATAATATCCAAGCATTGCAAGCAAAAGCAGAGCAGTTAGCGATTGCTGATCGAGTCACTACATGTCAAAAAGATGCTTTTGACGTAGCAAGTTACCCTGATTCTGATAACACAAAATTTGATGTGGCCATCAGCTCAGGCGTGTTTGAATTGTTTTCTGATAATGCGTTACTAACGGCAGCATTGGCAGGTATTTATGACAGTTTAAAAGCGGGCGGCTATTTGATTTACACCAACCAACCGTGGCACCCTGAGCAAGAGTTTATCAGTAAGACGTTGAACAACCATCGTGGTAGTAGTTGGGTGATGCGTTGTCGCTCGCAAGCGGAGATGGATCAATTGGTTGAGCGCGCCGGCTTTAAAAAGGTTGCCATGCGTATCGACCGCTTTGGTATCTTTACCGTGTCATTGGCGATTAAAACGGCATCAATCGATGATAAGTAATAAATGAATAATAAATCCATCAAGCTTTATGAGCGCGTCCAACTTTTTTCCGGAGGCGGATCACGTTTTGGCTATTACTTAGGTAGCTATGCAGCATTAGTTGCACATGATTTGACGCCAGATATGATCATTGGTACTTGCGGCGGGAGCTTATCCGCTTATTTGGTCAACCTAGCGCCTGACCCTAGAGACTTGCAAGCGCTGATGTGCAGTCGTGAGTTGTATCGTACCATTGCTGCGATTAGGCATGTCGCGCCAGATGAAGCCAATAAACGTCTAAAGATGCGTTATATGACCAGTGCGCTCAACCGTTGGCGATTGTCAAAGCAACAAGGCAATGGACAAAGACAGCAGCAAGCAGACAGCTATGGGCAATTATTAGACGAGTTACAGCAGTTGGCGATGTTTCGTATCGATGACGAGGCGCGATGGCTCGATGAGCTATCTAGCTTTGCATCTAGCGAAAATGGCAGTCGTCAGTCTAATGCTAATACCCCTGAGATAGCCATCATTGCCAGTCGCCTTTATCAAGCGCCTGTTGATGGTTTATATAATGAAAAGCTAACGCTGCAAGAATTATTATTTGCACCGCCACGCTTTGAGCATTCTGCATCAAATCTGACTGACGAGAAATTGAGATCACCAGCACAGGCATTTGCAAATGAGCGCATACATCCGTCTGTAAAGGTAGAAACACAATGGGATTTTGCCCCAGTGGTTCGTGCTTCTATGGCAGACATGTATTACTTGCCGCCCACACACATCACTGCGCTTGGCTGGTGCTTAGGTGGGGTGATTAATCTCACACCGATTGAGCTAGCCTGTCAGTTGGGTGACAGCGTATTTGCAGAGACCAAGGCAGGGTATGACTCATGGCTGGCTGCTCCCGCGATTCAGCGTGTTTTTGGTTTTGATCCTAATGAGCGACTGGCAGCAGTACACGGTTATCAACCGATGGAAGTGTCGTCGCACACTAATACTGCTAGCGAAAAACATCGGCTACACTGGCTACCCTTTGCCGATAATGCGCAGCAGTTAGCGGGCCAAAATGTGCAAAAGCGTTTTAATATAAAACAAATGACTGTTGAGCTGATACACAGTAATTACGACGGCTTTGTGCAGCAAATGCAGGCGCAATGGCAATATGGCTACCAGCGTACGGCTGATTACATACAGCAGCATAATTTATGAAAACTCACGTAGAAGATACCGCCGAAAATCATACGCCGCATATTATTGTCGTTGGTGGCACGAGTGGTCTTGGCTTGGCATTGGCTCTGCATCATTTGCAGCTTGGCTGGCAGGTGAGCATTGTTGGTAGTAACGAGGCAAAGATAGCCGACATTAATAACCAGCATCCTACCATCGTGACTTATGTGTGCGACTTAACGGATGTTATCCAAACACAGAGTTTGTTAGATAAATTGTCAGCTACAAGCTTTCAAAGGCTTATCTATAGTGCTGGCAGTTATACCAATGAACGTGTTCATCATCTAAACCAAGCAGACAGTGATAAAATGTTAGCGATTAACTTGCAGGCATTTGCGCAGGTTTTTAGATGGGCAAGCGCGCAGTCAAAGCAGCAACATCAGTCATTGGACTTTGCCAAAGACTGTAGACCAAGCCTTATCTGTATCGCCTCTATCGCTGGCACGATGGATTATCCTTATGCCAGTCTTTATGCAAAGAGTAAACGCGCGATGATTGCGACTGTTAGTGCTTATCGAGCAGCACTTGCACCTTATAATATCCAAGTGAATTGTATTGCCTCAGGCTATATCGATACCCAAGCATTGCGCGATTTAAATGACGGTGATGCCAGTCATAAGCCCTTTATCATGAGCACGCCAACAGCGGTTGATGAGGTTATGCAGGCGATTGATAATGATGTTGAATTGGCAATATTCCCACGCTCAATGCGCTATATTACTCGGGCGTTAAACCACTTACCCAAGCCATTACTCAATTGGATATTGCGCAGTAAGCTAGATAAGTCTTCTTAACCAAGCATTGTCTTAATCAAACACTGTCTTAATCAAACACTGTCTTAATCAAAAATGGGCAGCTCAGCCAAATAGCCAATAGAGCAGAGTGAATACTGGCACTCCAATCAGCAAGCTATCTATCCGATCTAATACGCCGCCATGTCCAGCGAGCATCGTTCCAGTGTCTTTTACCCCATGTTGGCGCTTAAATGCTGACTCTAATAAATCGCCTGCGATACCACTTACTGCCAATCCGTAGGCTGCTAATAAACAAAGCCACCCGCTGAAAGGTGTGAGCCAGTGACCTAGTACTGCTGCCAACATCGCTGCAAAAAAACTGCCAAAGACCGCGCCTTCAATGCTTTTATTTGGGCTAATAGTCGGGGCGAGACCTCGCTTAAACAGTTTGCGTCCCAGTAGTCGCCCACATAAATATTGGGCAATATCGTTGAACTGACTGGCAAAAAATACAAAAAGTAAGATGCCATATTGCTCACGCTGCCATGTCAGTTGCTGCAATACGATAAGGCTCAGAATAAGAAAGATAAAGGCGCTACTAAATATGATGTCCAATAGATTGAGACGAGTATATGAGTGTATCAGTACTGATTTTGGTTTATCAGATATGATTTTTGGTTGTAGCCCGCGCGCTTGGAGTTTGCTAATCAGCCCTGCTTTGTCATATATGCTCCATACGCGTTTAATCTCATAGCAGCCGCGTAGCCCGATTAAAATAAAAAACGCAATGAGTACCCATTGATAAGGGTGGCCATGCTGACTATTATCTATTTTGGCGATAACGTAGCATATGCACAGAGCCACTAACATGAACCACCAAGAGCGAGCAATCAGATAAATCTTAGGCAAGCGAGTACGCAGACGAGGGATAGCCAGTATGCCCCAAACCAAACTGACCACCGTCATCAGGGCAATCACAAACAGCGTATCAGTAGACATGTTTTTAACACTTTGAGAGATATAAAAAGCAGTCATCAACCACTTTAATAATGACCAGAATACCAATTGACTGCTGCTTTTAGGTGGCAGTCGTCGCTTTTATTATTCTAGCTCCTGAATGAACAATTATAGGCTGAATGAGCCAGTCAATACTACCTTCTCTCGTTTTCAATAATGGATTAATCACACTCGTCTGAGGTGTGACGGCTAGATTTGGATAATCCTCTCGATAATGCCCACCACGACTTTCAATGCGCTGATAGGCAGACTGTACAATCAATGTCGCTAATTGTAATTGCCTTGCTAACTGCAAATGCATGAGTTCATCAAGGGTGATAGCGCTTTTTTTGCAATTAGTATTCTTATTAATGCCACTGCCATTAAATGAACTTGACTCAGATTGCTTTAGCCATTGCTGCCATTGTTGTATCTGTTCAAGCGCTTCCTCTAACTCTTTAGCACTACGTGTAATGCCCATGTTGGCGGTCATCAGCGCTTTTAGCTTTGCAATGATTTCTGTCATGTCAGCATCAGAATGGCAGTACTTACTAGCTTCATGATAATCGTATAAATTTGATCTCGATGATGCAAAATATGGCAGAGTAATCGATTGGGTGTCCTTCAGTATGGGTGTTTTCCAAATGTCATCGGCACTTACATTCAAATTATGACGATACGCCGATGTATGTAGCTCTGCATCTAATACTTCAATTTCTGTCAAATAACGAGGCAAGTCAGCAGCGATATTGCGTCCTACGACCACGCACTCTAATAGCGAGTTGCTCGCCAAACGGTTGGCACCATGCAAGCCGGTATGAGCAACTTCGCCTGCTGCATAAAGACCCACTACATCAGTCATACCGTTCACAGATGTGACAACGCCACCGCAACTATAATGGGCGGTAGGGGCGACTGGTATCGGATCCGTCGTGATATCAATACCAAGCGCTAGCAACGTCTGATAAATTTGCGGAAAATGCTCTTGTAAAAATGGCGCTGGCAAGTGACTGACATCAAGATGTACGTAGCCAAGACCATTTACATTAATCTGCTCAGCTATTGCTCGTGCGACGATGTCTCTTGGAGCCAATTCAGCACGCTCATCAACGTCTGGCATAAATCGTCGACCTGTCTGCGGACAGTATAGGCGTCCACCTTCTCCGCGTAGCGCTTCAGAGATTAAGAAACTGCTGTCAGCGAGTGCGAGACCAGTCGGATGAAATTGAATGAATTCTAAATTTGCCAAACGGCAACCCGCTTGCCAAGCCATCATTACGCCGTCACCGACACAAACATTGGGCGCGCTGGCACGTTGAAAAAGCTGTCCTAGACCGCCACTGGCCAGTACGACTGCGCGACTATAAACAGTGAGTTGACGATGACTATTGTGGTCAAAAACGCGTGCACCTTGGCAATGGTTGTCTCTATTGTCTTTCAGCAGACTTAACGCTTCATGATACGGTAATATCGTAATATTACTTGCAGCATGTGCCTTTATAATTAAAGCTTCCATAACGTGTCGACCCGTTGCATCATCAGCATGGGCAACTCGCCTGCAGCCATGACCACCTTCTTTGGTAAGGTGTAAGTTGCTAATTTCTAAGTCAGTACTATTTAAATTAGTATTATTCAAATCAGTTAAGGTTTTTTGCTTCGTATCTTGTTGTGTGTTCTGAGTAAAAGGAACACCTTGTTCGCATAGCCACTGTATGGCCTGCTGTCCTTCACTTAGTATCTCCGTCGTATTATTGGCGTCGCATAACCCTGCGCCTGCGATTAAGGTATCAGCGACATGGTCGGTCACGGAGTCGTTTTGGTCCAAACTTGCAGCGATACCACCTTGCGCATAATGGCTTGAGCAAACCTCCAAAGCGGCTTTGCTCAGTACTATGATACTTAGCGATTTTGGTAATGATAGCGCAGTACTTAAACCCGCCAATCCTGCACCGATAATAAGTACGTCTGTTTGCCTGACATTATCCGCGCTCATACTAGGCAGCCCCAACGTTAGCGAACAGTGTACGGTCTTTGACAATATCACCGCTAGCGGCCACACATTGTTTCTGTGATTCAGCAAAATCAAGCATGCGTTGTAAAGGTTTTTTGGCAGCTGTTGCTAGCTCTAGTGTCATCAATACTTCACCGCTAAACTGCGTTAAACACTGTTCGATACCTTTTAGACCATTCATTGCCATCCAAGGGCAAAACGCACAGCTCTTGCAACTGGCACTTTCACCAGCGGTAGGCGCCGCCAAAAATCGCTTGGTGGGCGAGCGCTTTTGCATCTCGTGTAATATGCCCAAATCGGTAGCGACGATAAAGGTATCTGCATCCATCTCATAGGTTGACTGTAGTAGTTTGCTGGTTGAGCCGACCACATCTGCCAGCTCAACGACGCTATCAGGTGATTCAGGATGTACCAAGACCTTGGCGTCTGGGTACTCATCTTTCAGCTGCAGCAGTTCGGTTGCCTTAAATTCATTATGTACGAGGCAAGACCCTTGCCAAAGCAACATATCTGCACCAGTCTCACGCGCGATGTATTTACCCAAATGACGGTCAGGTCCCCAAATGATAGCTTCACCTTGAGCATGTAAGTGTCGGACGATATCGATACCAACCGATGAGGTCACTACCCAATCCGCTCTCGCTTTTACGGCAGCGCTCGTATTGGCATACACCACGACGGTACGCTCAGGATGAGCATCACAAAATGCAGAAAACTCATCAGCAGGGCAGCCCAAATCAAGCGAACACTCGGCTTCTAAGTCTGGCATCAGTACCGTTTTTTCCATACTCAATATTTTTGCCGATTCACCCATGAAGCGTACGCCTGCGACCACCAATGTCTGTGCACTATGTGCTTGACCAAAGCGTGCCATCTCAAGAGAATCGCCAACACAGCCACCAGTGGCCAATGCCAAATCCTGAATAAAAGGATCGACATAGTAGTGTGCGACCAGTACGGCATTATTATCTTTCAATAATTGCTTAATATTTTCTTCAACCACGATACGTTCTGAACGCGGCAGATCCGTTGGCATCTTAGCTTTGGCATACTCGATATTCATTTTAGTCGCAATGCGGTTGTCATTGCTCATGATGGGTGCGTCATAGGGATAAGTTTTCATAAGTGCAAACCTTGTGTGCGATAACGACACGTTATATGCCGCTAAAAATGATACCAAACTCAAAAATATGATTAGCCGTACTAAACTCGTTTAGCCTACTAAGAAGAGTGCTCATACTCGTTTTTCTTACTACTCTAATTTTTAGGAAGAATACAAGCTGCCTAAATACAGCTTTAAAGTAAACGAGCTTTTATTATGCTCATTTTGAGCATAAATACAAGTGGTTTTTTATATTCTACTTTCAGTACAGTAGGTATTTATGCAAAATACTCTCTGTCACTTTTGCCTTCAGCCGCTTATATTTACATCGGTAGACTATGATATTTTTGGATTCAAGCTATACTAAGTCGTACTATAAACAATAAGTGTGATGGCTTTCTTATTGCACGCTCAAAGGTAAAAGGTAATTACTAAAATCATGACGTTGTCTTATTCACATGCGCATCAGCAAGGTAGCGGCACCACTGAAGTCGTTGCAGTTCTAGTTGCGATCACAGATCATACGGCACGAGTTTTAACAGTTGATCAAGGCAAGTTATTGCCCAACGGACCACTCATGCCATTACATCGCTCACTGCAAGCTGGTGTGCGCCAATGGGTTGAGGAACAGACGCAGCAACCACTTGGCTATTTGGAACAGTTATATACCTTTGTCGATACCAATAGACGTAATGTTGACGGCCATGCATTGGTTTACGTAAGCTACTTGGGCTTGGTGCAAGAGACGCAAATGCAGGCGCTCCAAAGCAAAGCCCTATGGCGAGATTGGTATGATTATTTTCCATGGGAAAATCATCTAGATGGTATGCCAAATATCATTATGGATTTTATTGTGCCAGCATTATTGGACTGGGCGAATAATGCGCCAGACTCAATCACTCAGCAGCGCCGTCGTCAGCGTATTCATTTATGTTGGGGTGTAGATACTGAGTTCTTAAACTCAGCTCAAGATAAAAATACCTATCATCAACCAAGTACCATTAACGGTTATGACTGGGTCTCAGAGCATGTATTACTGCGCTATGAGATGCTTTACGAAGCAGGGCTGATTCCAGAATCATCTAACTATCAGCCGCAAAAACTGCCAAAGCATTGGGCACAAATCATAGGTACACCGATGTACTATGATCATCGACGCGTCATTGCAACTGCCATCTCAAGGCTACGTGCCAAGATTGAATACCGACCGCTTATCTTTGGTCTGATGCCAGATGTCTTTACCTTATCGCAGCTACAGCAGAGTGTAGAAGCGCTCTCAGGCGTACGCTTGCACAAGCAAAACTTCCGCCGTCTGCTAGATTCACAAAACTTAGTGACAGAAACAGGGCAGAGTAGTAGTGCGCAACGTGGTCGTCCTGCCAAGCTTTATCGCTTTTGCCACGATATCGAACTGCAAAGTTTATTGATGGATAGCAAATTGCCTAAACGTAAATAGGCTTAAATAAGCGGTAAGTGCTCTCACGTTTTTATGACTATCCGCTTTTAGCCACTGCATGAAATACTTCATTTCCTTGCGGTACTGTCAACTTTACGCTATATTTATGCTCATTTTGAGTTTAATTAAATTGAACCGATATCAATATAATGCGCATATAGGGGTGACAAATGACTGTTAAAAAAGAACCTGCATTGGATGAAGTGTTGCTAAGACCTTTGGTAGAAGCCGCCTTGACTGAAGACTTGGGCAGACGTGGTGATGTAACGTCTCAAGCGACTATCCCTGCTGACCTGCAAGCAAAACTAGAGATTAAGGCGCGGCAAGCAGGCGTGATATGCGGTATGGACTTGGCGCGTTTATCATTTGCTTTGGTTGATGCTCAAATTGAGTTTATCGCTCAAGTAGATGATGGTGAACTGGTTGAAGCGGGCACAGTATTGGCCAGTGTCAGCGGAAATGCACGTCATCTATTGACAGCCGAACGCACTGCGCTTAATTTTATGACGCACCTCAGTGGCATTGCTACAGATACCAGAAAAATTGTAGACAGTGTGGCGCAATATCCTGCGCAAATTACTTGCACACGTAAAACCATACCAGGCTTGCGCATTGTACAAAAATACGCAGTACGCTGCGGCGGCGGGCGCAATCATCGTCTAGGGTTGGATGATGCCATTTTGATCAAAGACAATCATATTGCCATCGCTGGCGATATAAAAACGGCCATTCAACAAGCCCAAGATTTTGCTGGTCACCTGATTCCAGTAGAAGTGGAAGTGGATACTTTGGAGCAGCTAGAGCAAGCGTTGGATGCTGGTGTGAGTTTGGTGCTTTTGGACAATATGTCCCCTGACGTGTTATCAAAGGCAGTAGCCATGTGTAAAGGTCGCGCCAGAACAGAAGCCTCAGGCGGTATTAATCCTGCGACCGTGGAGGCCACCGCCAAGACAGGGGTTGATTTTATTGCGATGGGGTATCTAACTCACAGCACCACTGCATTGGATATTGGCTTGGATTTTAGCGCATAGGTAGGCGACTGAATTTTCATGGTAAAAAGTCTATTTATCTTATGTATAAAGCTGATTAGAAGCGTTGCTCTGCACTTAACTTTTTTAATGAGATGGTACAGAGGAATTAGGGCGTGTCTTTATTTTTAACCCATTTAACAGTTATGATTCGAATTGAGGACACGCCTTAAGCAAAGTTAATGATTTTATTAGCTTATCTGCCTATGTTACAATACAAGCTACAATGCTATTTTTAGTCAGATATTGTTTTAGTCAGATATGGGGTCATCGTTGCACTCGCACGATGGCCTTACTTTTTTCAGCAGTTGTATCAATAGACAAGCGAGCGCTCAGTGAATACTGAAATCATTAAGATAATCTTAGCCTTTATGGTGTTGATTAATCCCTTTAGCGCTTTGACGTTATTTTTGGATTTGACCCGCGGTTATTCAATGAATAATCGACGTAAAGTCGCGCGTGTGGCTTGTTTGACGATTTTTATCACCATCAGCTTTTTTACGGTCGCAGGTGAGACGCTACTAAAAGCGCTTGGTATTTCAATCGGCTCGTTTCAGTTGGCGGGTGGTATTTTGGTATTCTTGATTGCCCTGAATATGATGAATGGCGATGGTAATCCTGTTAAGCCTGATCAAGAAAACTTCGATGTCGATCATGTACAAGATTCGCCAGTCTCAATGGCAGCTGCTGTCGTTCCACTCGCTATCCCAATGATGATTGGACCGGGCGGTATCTCAACGGTGATTATTTATTCTTCACAAGTTTCTGGTGTACTACAAGTATCGGCCATATTAATAGCTGGGTTGTTGATCAGTTTGTTTTGTTATTTGGCATTGATGGCAGCAGGTCGTATTAGCCGTTTATTGGGTGATACGGGTCTGAACATTATGAGCAGAATCATGGGCATGTTGTTGGCGGCAGTTTCTATTGAAATCATCGTTAATGGCCTACGCACGCTGTTTCCTGCTTTAGTTTAACGAAAAAATTGATTGCCTGTACCTTTGTTTATTTTATTTAGAGTTACCCCTCAATTTTTAGGTTGTAAAGAAAGCTTATATCTTACTTCTACTATTAGCTAAAAAACCTCTAAAACTCTTCAAAACTTCTAAATATTCTATAAAAATGGCTAAAAGCGATTTTTAGAGAATAGCTATGTCTAAAATAATGTTATCAATCACCAAAAGTATTCGAAAAAATGCCACCTATAAAAACATGTTA
The DNA here is from genome assembly GCF_040309505.1 of Psychrobacter sp. TB55-MNA-CIBAN-0194. Classification (NCBI taxonomy): domain Bacteria; kingdom Pseudomonadati; phylum Pseudomonadota; class Gammaproteobacteria; order Moraxellales; family Moraxellaceae; genus Psychrobacter; species Psychrobacter sp. TB55-MNA-CIBAN-0194. The sequence continues at coordinate 63,781 of NZ_JBEOOW010000002.1, forward strand.
CAGTGGAGGAACAACTATTATCATAGGAGTTAGTTTTGAGTAATAAAATAATTGCTATTTTAGGGGCAGGTCCAAGTGGTTTAGCACAATTACGCGCTTTTGAAGCAGCACGATTGGCTGGTGCAACCGACTTACCTGAGATAGTTTGTTATGAAAAGCAAAATGCTATCGGCGGTATGTGGAATTATAGTTGGCGTACTGGTTTAGATAGAAACGGTGAACCCGTTCACGGCAGTATGTACCGTTATTTGTGGTCGAATGGCCCAAAAGAATGCTTAGAGTTTGCTGATTATTCATTTGATGAGCACTTTGGTGATGCCATTCCTTCATATCCGCCACGTGAAGTTCTAAAAGACTACATCATGGGCCGTATCGACAAGCAAGACATCCAAAAGTATATCCGCTTTGAATGCCCAGTACGTTGGGTCTCATTCGACGATGACACGCAAAAGTTTACCGTGACAGTCATGAACCATAAAACGAACGAACAAGAAGTCGAAGAGTTCGATTATGTCGTGGTAGCGACCGGTCACTTTTCAACACCAAATATGCCGTATTTTGAAGGTTTAGAGACTTTCCCAGGTCGTATCTTGCATGCTCATGACTTCCGTGATGCGCTAGAATTTAAAGACGAAGATATTTTGCTCATTGGTAGTAGTTATTCAGCTGAAGATATTGGTACACAGTGTTATAAATATGGCACCAAATCAGTAACCATTAGTTATCGTACGCAAGCCTTGGGTTATGACTGGCCAGAGGGTATCAAAGAAGTGCCGCTTGTCACCCACTTTGAAGACGATGTTGCACATTTTGCTGACGGTACGAGTCAAAAGTTTGATGCTATTATCATGTGTACTGGTTATTTGTTCCACTTCCCGTTTATGCCGGATGAGTTACGCCTGCAGACACATAATTGCTTATATCCAGCCAATCTATACAAAGGGACTTTTTGGCAGCCCAATCCAAAGCTCATTTACTTAGGCATGCATGATCAGTATTTCACCTTTAACATGTTTGATGCTCAAGCGTGGTATGCACGTGATGTCATCATGGATGATATCGAGCTTCCTGATTTGGCGACTCGTGAGGTCGACGAAAAAGAATGGTTGGCAACGTATGCTAAGTGCGTCACGGTGAGCGACTCAATTGACTTCCAAGCCGCCTATATTCGAGATTTAACCAATGCGACAGATTATCCAGAGTTTGCAGTAGAGAAGCAGGGTGAAATCCTAAAAGAATGGCAAAAAGATAAGACCGATAATATCATGACTTTTAGAGAAAAAGGCTATCGTTCAACATTGACAGGTACGCTATCACCTGAATTGCCAGAGCCTTGGCTAGATGTCCTTGATGATTCGCTTGAGCACTTTTTGAACTTAAGCTTTGTTAAGCCTAAAAAGCGCAAGAAAGCATCGTAGACAGATAGTCGCTGCTACAAAGAGTAGTGGCCGTAAAAAATTAGTTGCTATTAAAAGCATCTGATATAAAAAGTAAAAAGCCAAATACGTTTAGATGTATTTGGCTTTTTTGTGCGCGGTACATTCAGCTACTATAGTCAGTTCAATATAATGTGGAGACTGACACAGTATCCAATTTATAGAGGATTGACGATATATTAACTATTATACAAATGCCAAGCCAAGTACAGCATCAGTATGCCCACCAATCCGTCAAGTATATTCCATGCCTTTGGTTTGGAAAATAACGGTCTAAGCAATCGTGCAGCATAACCCAAAGCAAAAAAGAAAAAGAATGAAGCACTGACAGCACCCACACCAAAGGCCAATTTACTACTAGCACCCGTTGAAACCATACCGACGAGCACCAATGTATCTAGATAGACGTGCGGGTTGAGCCATGTAAAGCCAAAACACAGCAACAGTGCTTTTTTCAAACTGGTAACGGCTTGACCATCGACGTTTAATGCATGTGAGCGTCGAACACTAGCATATAAACTTTGCAAACCGTAAACCAGCAAAAACAACGCGCCTGCGAATCTGGCGATATCTACTGCATGTGGATAACGAGCTGTCACCGCGCCAAAACCAGCAACGCCCGCTGATATTAATAATGCATCACTAACGGCACAGAATAAGCAGATAAAAAAGATGTGTTCACGTTTGATGCCTTGTTTAAGTACAAAAGCATTTTGTGATCCAATTGCTAAGATAAGCGATAGCCCAAGCAAAAAGCCAGAGGTATAATCGGTCGCGTTCATAGTAAAGTGCTTATCATTTAGAGAGTAGATGTTTTTAAGGTATAGGAATATTGACACTTTGCTTACTGGCAGTGCCAAAAAAAGCTGTTAAGATACGTCATTGAATCAATATATGCAATACTTGCACAATACGAGTGCACGGAACGAGAGGCAAAGTAGGTCATGGTGGTAAGTTTGACAAGAATGCTAAAGTCATTTGGGCAAGCTCAAGAAGACCTGCCAACACAAGCGGCTAAAAATGCTCAACAGATGAGTGTCAGCCAAGATGTAGAGGTGGAGGATAGCAATGATGAAAATGATCAAGCTATCAGTCAGCGCTCTGTGCTTACGCCACCTGAGCGTGCAGGCCGTATTCGTGATGCATTAGCAGAAGTGAGTGACATTCGAACGCCGACGCCCTTGACCGACCGCTATTTGTCCAATCGTGCCCAAATGCGCCCGACCAATAGACCTCCTTTTGACCCAGATACTTTGTGGTATCTCAAACATGGACGCTGTCCGATTATGACTGAGCTTGTTGATGTGGTCGATGAAGCCACCCTAAATGCCATGCCTATTGAGGCTGTCGCAATTCTAGATCGAATTAATGGTAAATTGAAGCGTTACCGTGAATGGAGCAGCGAGCTCAACGAGCAGCAACAGCAGCAGCATAATGAGCGTCAGTTCGTCATCGATAAGCTGGTGTCTGAGAGTATTCCAGAAGCGCTACATCATTATGAGCAACTACAGCGGTTCAGCCCACATCGTACAAAAAACAACACGGTACAAGGTAAGATGACCGCAGGGGATATGTTGACCGATTTGTTTCTTGAGATTGATTATGAGCTTGATGAGTTGCTAGATGAGTTGCATCAGACGGTGATGAATCGTCTGGCATCCACGCATCGTTACGTTAAAAGCCGCACAAAAAGTTAGTTAGTAATGACTTCAAATGATCACTGTTCATTTGAGACGGTTAGGTGTCATTAACTATAATCGATTCAATACGATATGATGCACAACGATATGACGCACAACAATATAGGGCTTTAATAAAGCCTTATTTTTTTGTTTAATAATAGCAACTCATAAAAATATGAATGGCTTAAGCATCAAGACGTATCAAAAATAATAATAAGCTTTTCAAAAATTCTACTAAATAATAAGGACAGTCTAATGACCCAAGTCACTGCGATGTTCGTCATGTTTTTTTTGTATGGGCTGTTGCCAGTCGCTGGGTTATACCTAGGGTATCGTGGTATCAAAAAGTTTACCGCGCCCAAAATGCTTGAATATAAAGCGATGCCGCAATTGGGTTATATCCCTGAAAAGAGCCTACCAGTTGAAGTCAAAACAGCACTAGAGCAAATCAATGAAAAAGGTGAGAAGCTGCGTGTCATCTATGGCGACACCAATAATGATGGAAAGATTGATGATAAGGATACTGTCACCGAAACGTATATCATGATTCAAAATTTAATGGACAGGCATGTACCGCTTGCGGTGGCTGACTATCGCCGCTTGCATGACTTAGATGGTAGGGATGGTGCACTCGCTGATACGACCAAGATTAAGCACTCTAATGTCACTGGTAAAGAAGCGCTATTAGATGTGCTAAGTACGATCAATACGCAGTTCAATGATTTGCTTAATGCTTCCTATCATCAAGATGGACAAAAGCTGCTCGCGACCAATCGCTATCTACAAAAACGCTTTGATAATCCTGCTAGTAATAGAGAGACGCAAAAGCTCGATAGCAATGTGAGTAGTGCCAGAAGTGATGTGAGAAATGATGTAAGTATTCAAGCGATTGAAAGCCCAACGGGTACCAATGTAAGTGCTGAGGATATTAAACTATAAATGCAGGGTTTTGTGATTAAAGGGCAAAATGAAGAGTAAGCATATATGAGCATCTTAATAGGCATTGGCATTGTAACGACAGTCACTACCTTTTATTTGGGTAAAAAAGGCTGGCAAGCTTTCCATAAAGCTGTTGGTATTACGCCAGGTGTGCTCGTCTATCAAAATGATAATGCACCATTGTCATTATCCAAACTCAGTTGGCAGCAACTAAGTTTAAATAAGAAACACCTGCAAAATCTGCCAGAGCAGCAATTGAGCCAATTAAAACGCATCGACGAAAAAGTGAATCACTATCAAGCGTATCAGAAATCACTAAAAGCTCAGCATAAGACGCCTGCGATAACAGAAGAGCAGTTTGTATTGAATAAGATGCTGCATACTCGGCTTCCAGAAATGTTAGCCAGTCATTACCATTTAACAAGTATAAGTGTTAATAATAGGAATGACGAAAAGAAAATAGAAGCCAGTGAGCTATTGCAGAGCGTGTTAAATAATATTGAGCAGCGTTTAGATAGGTTGCTAGCGCAAATAGATACGCAGCAGTTGCAGGAGTTACGAGTCATGAAAAACTATATCAACAGTCATGATAGCTAAGTCTACATCGTCAGAATTACAACGACTTGCTATAAATGACATAAAAAAAGCTGCCAATGATAAATAATCACTGGCAGCTTTTTTATAGGTGACTCTAAATCTATTGAAGACTTAAAGTCACGATAGATCAATATTATTAACGCTTATCGTTGCGGTCACGAGTATTGCGCGTACCACGGCTGGCAGGGCTAGCACTGCTTTTAGGTTTTGCGCTGCTGTTGCGATTGTCGCTACCACTGCGGCTATCGCTACGACTATCAGTAGCGCGACGTGCTTTAAGCGGCTTGCTTCTGATACGCTCTTGCTTCTCTTTCGCTGCACCATGCAGACCCGTACCATAACGAGGACGCAAGCTCACAAGATCGGTCAAGGTATTGATGTCTTTTCTGTCGAGTTCTAAGAAACGACCAGTACGTAGCTCTTTCGGCAGGGCAATTGTACCGTAGCGCGTGCGTAGTAGACGGCTGACTTTTAGGCCTTGCGACTCAAACAAGCGACGTACTTCACGGTTACGGCCTTCTTTTAGCTGGACGTGATACCACTTGTTGACGCCTTCACCGCCACCGTCTTTGATATCTTCAAACTTTGCGAGGCCATCTTCTAGCATGACGCCAGCCGTTAATGCACGGGCAATCTCAGGTGTCACTTCACCCAATACACGTACCGCATATTCACGAGTGACTTCACCAGATGGATGCATCAAGCGATGCGCCATTTCACCATCATTGGTAAACAATAACAAACCTGTTGAATTGATGTCCAAACGTCCAACCATAACCCAGCGGTCATGAGTCAGTTTTGGTAAGCGCTCAAAAACGGTTGGACGGCCTTCTGGATCTTTAGCAGAGCAGACTTCGCCTTCAGGTTTGTAGTAAGCGATAACACGGCGACGCTTCTCATTTTCAGAGGTGTATTTAATCTGACGGCCATCAACGCGAATCTCATCGCCTTGTTCAACACGATCACCGATGGTTGCTGGGCCGTTATTGACAGTGACGCGACCAGCTTTGATGACTTCTTCCATCTGACGGCGTGAACCAAGACCCATGCGGGCGAGGGCTTTCTGTAATTTTTCGTCTTTCATAATCATAACCTTGAGTCGGTGGGTTTACATTTCTCAATGTAAAAAAATTTGGATTGACTATTCTACGCTATTTTGGCGGCTTTAGCACACAAACCTGTTGTTACTAGTTATATAAGTTGTTGTTAGGAAAATAAAATTGAATAAAAGTTTATTAACTATATACAGCTATTTCAAGCAGATGTCGGCTCAATTATATCGAGAGTTGTATTTTGATAAAAGACAGCCTTGTTTAATTGATACTAAATTATCGGTTGAAATATAAAGAGCGACATCAATTTTTAAAAGTTACAGAATTATTACTTGTATTCTTTGCTATCTGCTCACTATTTAATCCTTCTAGTTTGATCTGTTTTCAAATAAATTGGTTAGGTATTGTTATAAAAGGGCTGTATTAAAAATATAAAATAATTAGACGTAACTATATGAGGATTTATAAATATTGCGTTGTGTATAGTTTGAGTGTATATTTGATATATACATTCTTTTTAGTGAATATACTTATCATAGTGAGCGGCTTCGATTTTATGCAATATTATAAATATGAGTAACTGTTATGGTTTATAAATACATCATTTCTGTACGCAAGCGCTTTTTAATGACGAGCATTGTTGGCTTGTTATTAACACTCTCACTTGCAAGTTGCACAGTCAACTCAGGACTTCAGTCTGGAAATGTGCCTGAATCGGGTGCATTTACTGCAGAAAATGGCCTACAGTTTTATATTCAACCTTTGAATTTGGCGACCTTGCCACGTACAGAAGCCATTACCCCAGATCAGGATTTGTATCATTTAATTAAAACGTCTGGTCGAGTCAATTATGGAATTGCTAAAGGCGACATTCTCAACATCATACTCACCAGTTATCCAGATATTAATGCATCGACATCTAGCCTAACCGTTGATCAGCAAGGCTTTATACAGTTCCCACTGATAGGACGCATTCAAGCCAGCGGGATGAGTGTGCCGCAATTCACTGCAACCTTACAAAGTAAACTACAACGCTATCTGAAATACTCAGATCCTCAGGTCAAAATTATCAACTATCGTGGTAGCAAGTTTTTTGTAGATGGTGAAGTCAAGGAGTCTGGTGAGTTTACGATTGCTGATGTGCCAGTCTCCGTATATGGGGCAATCTCTATGGCAGGTGGTACGACTGATACTGGTGATTCAAATCATATTGTATTAAATCGCCAAGGCAAGAGTTACAAGCTAGGTATCCAATCATTACAGCAAATGGGACTGTCTGCCAATCAAATATATTTACAAGATGGTGACGCCATTCATGTCAACAGCCAAAGCCGTAATAGAGTCTATGTATTGGGTGAGTTTGGCAAAATTGAACCAGTTTCTATTCCTGAGCAAGGGCTGAGCTTGGCACATGTGTTAGGCGAGTCGAACGGGCTAAATTCTAATACTGCCAATGCTGCAAAAGTATATATCGTTCGTGATAACCCGCAATCACAATATACGCATATTTATTATGTCGATATGCAGAGCATCACAAGTTTGGCATTGGCGAGCCGTTTTGACATGCAGGCCAACGACATACTTTATGTAGATCCAACAGGTTTAGCACGCTGGAATCGTATCATCAGCGCCATTCTTCCCTCAACATCAGCAATCAATCTGATTTCAGGGATATAGGAGTCAATCATGAATACGTTTGACAGTATCTTATTCGTCTGCGTTGGCAATATATGCCGTAGTCCGATGGCCGCTGCTATTTTGACAGAGCGCTATCCAGACAAGCACGTAGATTCTGCGGGTCTATCAGCGTTAGTAGGGCACTTTGCAGATATCAAAGCAATAGAGTTGATGACCATTGACGATATAGATATTAGCTCACATATTGCCAAACCCATCAGCGAAGCGTTAGTCAGTCATGCAGATTTAATTTTGACGATGACAACTAGTCAAACCAAGTGGATTGAGAATCGGTGGCCACATTGCCGTGGCAGAATTTTTCGAATTGGGCATTGGATTGATAAAGATATTGTAGATCCTTATCAGCAGGATAAATCGGTATTTGAGACGAGTAGACAAGATATTGACGACAGTCTTGAACAGTGGGCTATTAAGATGAGTCAAGCGACTGAAATAAAAGAACTGAAGGTTAGTGAGTGCTATTAAGCGATAAACATTGGGTAGTGAGTATATGGTTATGAATAAAACAGATTCAAAAAACCTATCAATGCCTACGGGCAAAAAAGACACTGACGACATCGACTTAATGGCGCTGGTTTTAGTATTGCTGCGCGGTTGGAAAATAATAGCGCTCATGGTGGTATTGGGTTTATTGATAGGCTTTTTGTATACCCGTCATGTCAATCCAACGTTTAAATCAGATGCGCTGATACAAATTGAAGAAAATGTGCAAGGGGTGGAGGCACTTGGCGCGAGTATCTCAGAGTTGGTCGGTGCAGAAACAAGCAAAGCAGAAACAGAGGCAGAGCTTATAAGATCACGCATGATACTAGAGCCTGTAGTCGATCTACTGCATCTACGTATTAGGCTCACGGATTCTAATATTGGATATATTGATACGATCAAAAGAAACTATATAGAGACTCAAGTTAATACAACTGATGAAGTGTCACTGAATACCGAAAATGGCGTAGTAGAAATTAGTCAGTTTGATGTATCGAAAGCTTATTTGAATCAATCTTTTACTTTGAATAAATCTGCCACTGGATTTGTTTTAAGCAATAGTATTGATAATTTTAAAGGTCAGCTTGGTAAGCCTCATCAGTTTAAAGGGGCAAAAGGTCAGATTAACATCACCGTGACTGGATTACCGACGGGTAATTACCCGATTAGCATTAGTAAACAGACATTAAAAGCCACGACCGATGGTATAAATAGCGCCTTAACAGTTGAAGAAAAAGGTCAAAGCACGGGCATTATTCGGCTATCGATGACGGGTACAAATCAAGAGCAGATCACGACCATACTCAATCAAATAGTTCGATCTTACGTGGATCAAAACCAGTCGCGTGGTTCTGAAGAAACCACCAAAACGCTCACCTTTATGGAAACGCAGATACCGCTATTAAAAGGGAAACTAGAGGCGTCTGAAGCACTATTTAACGATTTTCGTAAAAAACACGGTACTATCGATGTGGCTCAAGAAGCTGAGTTGCTATTAAATGAAAAATCCCGAATCGACGGGCAGCTAAACGATCTTAAGCTCAAAAAAGCAGACTTGACCACGTATTATACTGAAGAACATCCCTTGGTCGTTCAAATTAATGAGCAGCTCAAAGTACTGAGTAATAGAACGAGACAAATCGAAAATACGGTGTCGGGTCTACCTGAAATTCAACGAGAATTTTTAAAACTATCAGAAGATACCGCCATCAATAGAGAAATCTATCTGACGTTACTCAAGAATTATGAACAACTAAAAATCGTGAAAGCGGGCCAGGTCGGCTATGCTCGTGTCATCGATACACCCACCAGTACCTTTAATGCCATTGCCCCTAATAAGCTACAAATCATGATGCTAGCCATACTGGTCGGCACGATGCTTGGAGTGATATTGGTTTTACTCAGAAACTTAATGAGGACGGTTGTAAAAGATCCAGAGCGCTTAGAGTCTAAGACAGGTATTCCGGTGATTGCCACTATTCCGCGCTCACCTTTACTGTCCAGATTGAGTAAAAATAAAAAGACTACCGATCGAATGCTTGCTCATGTGGACCACAGTAGTTTGAGTTATGAAGCCATCAAAAGCTTGAGAACAAACCTGATGTTTGGTATGCCCACAGGCGCAGTGGCTGGCGAGTCCGCACAAGTCATATTGATTACTGGAGAGAGCCCAGGTGTCGGCAAGTCTTTTATCGCTGCTAATTTGTCTGAGGTGTTTGCACAGCTTGATAAAAAAGTTTTGGTCATTGATGGTGACATGCGTTTAGGTGCGCTGCATAAGATGTTTAAGCTGAGCCCGCAAGACGGTCTCGCCGATTATTTGTTGCAGAATAAAAAGAGTGCGTCTCCCATTATCAGTAATCAAGCCGACAGCGAGGTATCTAGTCCAGAGATTAAGACTTTTATTCATCCTACTGGTATGGAAAACATTGATTTTATATCGCGCGGACAGTCGTCAAACAATCCTACTTCATTATTAATAGGTCAAAAGTTCAACCAGCTAATGGAAGTGCTGAAGACGCAATATGACTATATTGTCATTGACTCACCACCAATATTGGCAGCTTCAGATGCGATGGTGTTGGCGCAACATGCGGACAAGGTGCTTATCGTTACTAAATTTAATCGCTCAGTAGAAGGTCAGCTGATGTATGCGGTCAAGCAGATGAGTAAAGCCAATGTGCAAGTAGATGGCATTATTCTCAATGATGTACAGCAAAGCCGTATGAACAAATACAGCTATCATTACCATTATGCCTATGGAAATAACCGCTAATTAGTATTTTGTGGTTGTTCATTATCATCAATACAATTTAAGTGAGTGGATCTTATGTTTATAAAAACAGAGTCTAACAATGCTTATCGGTCGACTGGTGAGTTGCATCAATGGTCGAAGCGTGCGGCTCTGCTTTTATTATCATTACCACGGTTTGTCAAATGCTCTATTTTATTTAGCATAGATTATGCTGTATCAATTTCTTGCTTATTTTTAGCATTGGCATTACGACAAGGGTATGTGGCGCATCATGTCAGTCTTATAATATTGGTTTCATATGCATTTATCCCTGTGGCGAGCCTGTATCTTATCGGGTTTTATAGAGGTGCTTCTAGAGGTTTTTTTGATGCGGTAATGGGTCGTGTATTACAGTTGTTTTTGTTGCTTATTATCGTCTACCAAGTGCTTATCTATGTAAATCCCCTATCAATGATACCGCGCTCAGTACCCATCATATTTCTATTTTCTTTTTTTATCTGGCTATGGAACAGTCGCCTGATAATACGTACCTTTTTGAAACGGCTGCAGAAAACAGACAAAAAACGCCGTCCAAATGATTGCTGTGATAATGTGATTATCTATGGTGCAGGAGAAGCGGGTAGAGAACTGCTAGAAAGCTTGAGACATTCCCATAAATATAACGTGGTGGCGTATATCGATGATGATCAACAGCTGACAGGTGCTTATTTACATGGTAAAAAAATATATGCTGATCATGCTTTGCCATTGTTAATAGAGAAGTTTGCTGTGGCACAGGTGATTTTGGCGATGCCCTCTATGAGCCGTGCCCGAAAAAAGCAGATTATGGATAGCTTATCAGGCATTTCTGTGAAGATAAAAGACCTACCGAGCTTACGAGAGTTAGCAGACGAGCGGGTGACGGTCAGTCATATACGACCTGTCGATATTTTGGATGTGCTTGAACGCGATACTGTTGAACCCGTCGCTGAGTTGCTACAAAAAAACATCACTGGCAAAAACGTCCTCGTGACAGGTGCTGGTGGCTCTATTGGTAGTGAATTGTGTCGGCAAATTATTAAAAATAAGCCTAGATGCTTGGTGTTATATGAGCAGTCTGAATATGCTCTATACACGATAGATCAAGAGCTCAGAAATAAAAAGATAGAAAATATCGATTATCAAGATATTGAGATTATTAGTATTATTGGAAACGTGGGTAATGAAAAAAAATTAATCAATATATTCAAAATTAACCATATAAATACGATTTATCATGCAGCTGCCTACAAGCATGTCCCGATTGTTGAGTCGAATCCCTTTGAGGGAACGATTAACAATACCAAAGGCACCTATCATTGTGCTCGTGCTGCGATACAGGCCAAAGCGGATACTTTTGTATTGATTTCTACGGACAAAGCCGTGCGACCTACTAACATCATGGGCGCATCCAAACGCTTGGCTGAGTTGGTTTGCCAAGGCTTGAGCCAGCATAGTAGTCACACTTGTTTTAGCATGGTGCGTTTTGGCAATGTATTAGGGTCTTCAGGCTCTGTCGTACCGTTATTTACCAAACAGATTGAGCAGGGTGGTCCGATTACCATCACCCATCCAGACATAACACGCTACTTTATGACCATTCCAGAAGCGGCCAGTTTGGTGATTCAGGCAGGGGCTATGGCATTTGGTGGAGAAGTGTTTGTACTTGATATGGGTGCACCCGTCAAAATTGTAGACCTTGCTAAGCGTATGATTCGTCTGACTGGCTGCGAGTTAAAAGATGCGAACAATCCTAACGGAGATATAGAAATTGTGTTTACTGGATTGAGGCCGGGTGAAAAGCTCTATGAGGAGTTAATCATAGGCGAAGATAATATCGAAACCACGTTTCATCCGTTAATCATGCAAGCAATGGAGCATAGCTTTCCTTTGGAAGATATCGAAAATGTTTTGTTTGAGTTCATAGAAAAAGCCAAACAACAGGATGTGGCATGGCTAAAAACACAATTTAGAGCGTTTGTGGAAGGTTATCGAGAAGGGGATGATGTCAGGGTTGAGGTCGAAAAACTGACATCATCGCTGGTAGATGAGATTGGTTAATACAGTAGACAGGTAACCACAAGATTGTTAGTTTTTTATAAGTTATATGAAACATAAAATTGGATGATGAGTAATGGCCTCTGAAGTGTTTTTATCGATACAGAGCGTAATCAGTCGATTGAAAACCAGTCACTTTGTACGAGATGTGGCCATGGTTGGCGGCGGTATTGCGGCTGGTCAGGCAATCGCTATGGTCTTTATGCCGTTTCTCACCAGATTATATAGCCCTGAAGATTTTGGTATTGCTGCTACCTTTGCCGCAATCATCAGTATTATTACTCCGATTGCGACCATGGGTTATGCCAATGCCATTGTGATGCCTGATAGTGACGAGGATGCTGCAGCCATTATCAGGTTGTCTGTGTTACTCAGTTTGTTTGTCGCTGCTATATCATTCATCGTTGTCTATTTTGGTAATGTTTATTTGGCACGATGGACGGGTATGGAAAGTACACCATACATGTTGTATCTCATACCTTTGACGCTATTGGCAGGCGCGTTTCTATCTGTTGCTGATCAGTCTGCTATCAGAGTAGGTTTGTTTAAAGCCAAAGCTCGTGCTTATGTAGAGAGCAAGCTTGTGACAGATACCAGTAAGTTGATAGGAGGTATGTGGGCCCCCTCTGGTATGTTGCTTATTTTATTAACGATAGCAGGGCAGCTCACGAATTTTATGATGCAGATGCTTCGCGTGCCTAGGATTGGTGTATTAAATGTCCGAAACTGGTTTGGCACGGTTGGTATTCGTAACGCTGCTATATCGCAGCGTGACTTTGCCATATATCGCATGCCACAGAGCATGCTTAATGCTGCTTCAGTAGGGTTGCCCACTATCTTGTTAGCATCACTATTTAGTGCTTCTTCTGCTGGGCAGTATTCGTTGGCTGTTCTTGTGCTTGGCGCACCAGCAATGTTGTTAGGCCAAGCTGTTGGAGAGGTTTTCTATCCTAAGATTACGCGTGCGATCACAGCAAAGTCACCAGAAGCTTATCAATTTTTATTAAAAGTGACGGTAATTCTATTGGTGGTTGGTATTGTTCCATTCGGTACAGTGTTCGTTTTTGGCGATTATCTTTTTTCTTTAGTGTTTGGCGCAGAGTGGGCGTTAGCAGGTAGTTATTCGCAGTGGCTTTCTATTTGGCTTTTGACCAGCTTGGTATCGGGTGCGAGCACTGCGGCATTGCCAGCATTACGTTTGCAGCGTTTTCTTTTGATTAGAGAAGTGTTTGCAGTGATATTTCGTGCTGCAGCGCTGTATATAGGTTTTTACGTTTTTGAGTCAGATATGGTCGCTATTGCCCTGTTCTCATTTGTTGGGGTATTGCTTAGTTTATCTATCGTTTATGTCGCTTTTCGGCGTCTTGTTCATATCCATGAAGTGCAGCAGTAGGTAAATATCTTGACTGCGTTGGATGGCACAAAGGATATGCATTAGAAGTCTCAACTCAAGAGGCTCACTATGATTTCAGTTATTATCGCCGCATTTAATGCCGCTGCCACTATTGATCGTTGTATTAGTAGTATTGACGTTGCGAAAAAAAGCCATGAGATTGAGTTGATAGTTATTGACGATGGTTCTGATGATGAGACTGCTAGGTTATTGCATAGATGGGAAAGTGATAGGGTATGGATTACGGTGAAATATCAAAAAAATGGGGGTGTGGCAGATGCTCGTAATACAGGGCTTGATATCGCAACCGGCAACTACGTCGTTTTTATAGATGCGGACGACACTATCGACGATTGGTATTTTGACTTTGTCATTGCACAAGCGGTTGATCGGGATATCGAGATGTTGGCGTTTGGTCATAAGCGCATCATGCTAAATGGTGATGTAATCGAGCGCCATAATATTTCAGCAGAATATTCACGGCAAGATATTGAAATGCTACAGCTGAGAGTGACAGAGAATAGAAATATATATTGGTATGTAACTACCAAGGTTTATAGCAAAAGCCTGATAGCGGATTTACGGTTTAATTGTGACGTAAAGCTTGGTGAAGATGGTATTTTTAATATTGAGTGCTTGGATAAAGCGAACCATTTATCTGTCGTACCCGACTGTCCATATAACTACTATGAAAATGCTACTTCGATGACGAGTTTGCAATATAAGCCAGGGCTGTTGGAGTCTATTGAAGCAGACTATAAAGCCAGAATTAGGATACATGACTGGTCTATCAGTGCTACTGAGAAGCAAGTGTTGCTATCAGATTTTGCCCGTAGTTATATCGAGCATATGCTGCCATATTTACTCAATAATTTGGCGCATATTAGGGTGCGGAAACGTCGCACAGAGCTGATAAAAATACGCCAGTCTTTCGTTTATCAGAAATGTTTACCACATTACCATCAACGACACCCAGCACGAGGCATTCGTATCTTGATTTCATGTTTTTCACGACATTGGTATGTTATGACGTTGGTTTTTCTTCAACTGTCTTGGACTAAAGCAAAGGTAAAAAGACATGTTTAATATTGATTTGTTTCCTCAGGCATTAAAGAGTGATGAAAGCGGACAGACTCGTTCTTGTTTGCTGAAACAAACGGCTGCGAGCGAAAATTCTACCGAACAAGAATTGTGGTTTGCGTATCCTATTAATTTACCAATGCCAGAAGACGATGATTGCGATTCTTATTTACTAGCCACATTGTTGCCTGCGATGCAGCTGCGTGCGGCTATTCGTGTCCATGGTAGCGTGTCCCACGAGCTATTAGCCAACCTGACAGAACTACAGTATGTCTGGAATAAATGGTTACCAGAGCGTTATTTTCTGATTGATATACAAGTTGATCGTATTAGAGAGAGCGACGTACAAGTAGATGGTGCGATTGCTGCATTTTCTGGTGGTGTGGATGCTCAGTTTACCGCTTATCGTCATGCGACAGGCAGAGCAGGATACGCCACACGAGCTATTAAAGCTGGGGTTTTTGTGCATGGATTTGATATACCTTTAGAGGATACAGAAGGCTTTGCCAGTGCAGCAAAAATAGCGGCAAAAACACTTGCAGATATCAATATCGAGCTATTGCCAGTTGAGACAAATATTCGCACGCTTTGGTCTATCAACTGGGAAGACTATCATGCTGCTGCTATTGCCTCAGTATTATGCGGCTTAAAAAAATATGCTGGTATTGGACTCATCGGTAGTGGTGATTCTTATGATGTATTAATTAGTCCTTGGGGCTCACATCCAATTACTGATCCGCTGCTGAGTTCTGGCGACTTTAGAGTGATTCATGATGGCGCTGGCTTTAGTCGATCGGAGAAGCTTCAAGCGCTTTCAGCATGGCCCTTGGGTATTGAAAGCCTGCGTTTTTGTTGGGCAGGCGACCAGAATGATAGCAACTGCGGCCGCTGTGAAAAATGTGTTAGAACGCGTCTCAATTTTTTGGTCGCAGGTATAGATAATCCAAAATGTTTTAGCGAGCCCATTGATTCATCACTTCTTAAATCGATGGTTTTAAAAAATGAAATCGTACGTATAGATTGGAATCTAATTCGTCATGAGATAATTAAAACGGGCAGAGGTCTTGAATGGCTTCCATACATTGAAAAAGTACTCAAACGTAAACCATCTCCTAAATTGAATGGGTTGTTTCCTGTTGGCTCAAGGCGTCGTATGTGGGTGAAAAACATGTTAATGAGAAACAAATAAGGGAGCATTAAAAATGAATATTGCTGCTATAAAAAAGCTCATTCCGCTCAGATTAAAAAAACACTTAGCCGCTTATATGGGGGCGAGAGGTTTACCGTTACCAACTGGTAAACGGTGCTTTATTTTTCTTGCCGCTGACTATGGCAATATTGGTGATATTGCTATTTTTCACGCGCAAAAGCAGTATTTGCGACGTGTGCTGACCGATTATGATGTTGTTAGTGTGGCTATCAGTCAAACCAGATTTGTGCTCAATTCAATTAAACAGCAAATAAAAGAGACGGATATCGTCACTATCATCGGCGGCGGTAATATGGGTGGCACGTATCCTGATATTGAGGAGCTGCGCCAATTAGTCATCAAGTCATTTCCTACCAATCGCATTGTTTGTTTTCCTCAGACATTGGATTGGAGTGATTCTGCTAAGTCTAAGCGTGTATTGCATCGTATCGTAAACGTCTACGCCAAACATCCAGATATACATATCTTTGCCAGAGAGTCGATGACAGCGGCCAAGCTTAGCAAGCTTTTTGCTGAGTATAGCAATGTTCATATTGGTCTTGTGCCAGATATCGTCATGAGTGCAAACGCAGCAGTACTTGGAACGACAGATAAGTTAGCACCTTCAGGTATTTTGCGCTGCTTACGAGATGACAAAGAAGCTGCGCTATCAGGTGAGCAATATGCAATGATAGACAAAGCCTTAGCAGATACTGGTTATCAGATTGAAAAGACAGACACCCATGCTGGCGGTTCTCAATTGGACGAGGCACATTGCTCAAAGTTGCTAACTGACAAGCTTAGCCAGTTTCGTGCTGCAAAGTTGGTTGTAACTGACCGTTTGCATGGCATGATTTTATGTTTGCTATCGGGTACGCCTTGCTTGGTATTACCGAACTCCAATCATAAGATAAGACAGACGCAGTTGGACTGGTTACGTAATCATCCAAGACTCGTATTTTTAGAACTAGATGAGATTTCTGAGATTCCAAAGTTCATCGATAGGCTTCTGTCTCTACCTCACGGTACGATGATTGAGTCACCCGTTCACATCAATGAGTACAATGATTTAAAAAAATCGGTGGCCAGAATATGACCATTGCAGCCGAGCCATTAGTGAGCATTATCGTGCCAGTATATAACGTCGCGTCATATATTGACGCTTGCTTAGCATCTATCAAGCAGCAGACTTATAAAAATATTGAAATTATCGTCGTTGAAGATTGCTCTACTGATAATTCAAAACAGGCACTAACCCCACATCTCACAGATAAGCGCATAAAAGTCATTCAACATAATGAAAACAGTGGCCTTTCTGCTGCTCGTAATACCGGCATTAAATCTGCGATAGGCGAGTATATGATGTTCGTGGATTCCGATGATATTGTAGATATTCGCTTGGTGGCAGCTTGTGTAGATTGCGCCCTCACCACGAATGCAGAAGTAGTGACGTATGGTTTTGTACCGTTCAAAGAGGGAGTGGTAGAGACTGAACTACCGTATCCAGCTGCCAGCTTAGTATTCGCTGCTGCCAACATAGACGACTCTTATTTTAGCCTACCGCATTTTGCATGGCTAAAATTTATTCGGTCTAGTGTCGTGCGTTCTGCCTCGTTACATTTTCCAGTGGGTCTATATTACGAGGATTGGCCGTTTCATTGGCATCTCGGTTTATCTGCTAAGGTGAGATATCAACTGCCTATTGATTTTTATCTGTATAGACAGCGAGGTACGTCGATCACAGGTTCAACGGATAAAAAGCTATTAGACCTTTTCGTTATTCACTCAGAAGTCATGAGTCTAGTAGAGAGCTATCAAGCGGACGAAGTTAAAAAAATACTCGCCAATAAAATCAGACAAAGTCATTGGAGTATTCTTACCCGTATAGATAATGATTATTTAACAACGGCATTGGTACAAGCCAAGAAAGCAGATAAGACGCTACGATTAAAGGGTTATGAGAGCGATTCGACGTTAAGGAATATAGTGATCAGCAACATAGTACGTATGCCAAGCCAAGTCGCTTTGTCTATGTTGCAGGTGCTTCGTCAAGCGCTAGATAAAAGAGCAAGAATGAAAGGTTAAGAGAAGACAGGTTGAAAATACGTTTGGCTTTATGTTTCTTAATAGGTAAAGAGATGGCTATTCAGAGAGTACTGCACATAGTGGGGAAAATGGATCGTGCTGGGGCAGAGACCATGCTCATGAATCTATATCGCCATATGGATCATAATCAGATTCAGTTTGATTTTATTACCTTTACCGATGAGGTCGGTGACTATGATGCTGAGATAAAAGCGTTGGGGGGTAGAATTATACCCATTTTAGCCAGTCATTCATTGACGCGTATGTGGCAGCTTAAACGATTCCTTAAACAACACCCTGACTATCAAATCGTTCATGCTCATATGCTGTTGAACAATGCTTTTCATCTGTTGGCTGCTAAAAGTGCTGGCGTGCCGCATCGCATTTCACACTCTCATAGTACCAGTAACGGTAAAACCAATATCGTTAAAAAAATATATGAGCAATGGGCATTAATTACCAATCGTACATTAGCCACTAAGAGAATTAGCTGCGGTGACCATGCTGCAAATTACCTATTCGGTACTACAAAAGATGTGTGGCTACTTCCCAATGCCGTTGATATACAAAAGATGATGACAGTCGCTAACCAATCACGACATTATATCGATCAGGAGTTTGGTGCTAAAGGATTTGGAGATAAAGGGTTAAAAATTATTCAAGTCGGTCGTCTCAATGAGGTTAAAAACCATCAATTTTCTTTAGAAATCGCTGAGCAACTGAAAAAACGTCAGATTGATTTTACCTTATATATCGTTGGACAAGGTCCATTGGCTGCGATGCTAAAGCAGCAAGTGAAAGACAAATCACTGTGCAGCAATGTCAATTTTTTGGGTCTGCGTACGGATATTACAGAACTGATGGCCAGCGCAGATTATATGATCATGCCTTCTTTGCATGAAGGGTTTCCGGTTGTATTGGTAGAGAGTCAAACCGTTGGGTTAATAGCGTTGGTCTCTGATCAAGTATCACCTGAAGTGGATTTAGGGCTCGGATTGGTGCAGTTTTTACCTATTCATTCGGCTAAGGAGTGGGTCGATTGTTTATTGAAACCTAAAAACATACGGCCTAATGAAAAAGAAATAACAGAAGCACTAACTCTATATGGATTTAGTGCTGCGATAAACGCGGAAAAATTAACGCAAATGTATTTAAATATGAAATGACAGCTTTTACTGTTCATTTAAGTTTGATCCGACGTGATTTGAGTACAAGGAAAGAGAGTAAAAGTACTACACATAATAGGCTGAGCGAGCCTGATACTGTATCTGACTTATATAGAATTGACCATATCCACCTTATCGAGGGTTAAATGCTTCCATACCTGCTGGTTCTTAGCCTTGTTATCTTTTGGATCGTACTGGAGAAAAAATCTCTCAACCGTACGTCTTTTTGGTTGCCGTTAATTATTCTGACTTTATTTGCAGGCGCTCGGAGTTATCGTGTCGGTACAGATACAGGGAACTATACAAGAAATTTTAACAGTCAATTGAATGTCGAGTATTTTAGATTTAACGAAGACATTGAGTTTGGTTATCAAGTTTTAGAGTATGCATTGTTGAGCGTGACAAGTAGCTACTTTTGGCTTTTAACGATTACCAGCTTAATCATTGTGTACTGCTATCTTAAGATTATTAAAAAATACAGCGTTAACTATTGGTTTTCAGTATTTTTATTTATCACATTGGGTGTTTATACGTTTTTTTTCAATGGATTACGTCAAGGGTTGGCGATGGCAATATTTACATTGGCCGTCCCATATTTATTAGAAAAAAGACTTATTCCATATCTGTTGGTATGTGCGGTTGCTTCATTATTTCACGTTACCGCATTATTTATCATCCCATTTTATTTTATCGTCAACTTAAAGGTAAAACCTGTATATAAAATTTTGGCCACATTTCTAGGGTCATTATTGGTGAGTGGCGTACTAGTCTCTTATATTTCTTCTACCAATGATAGGTATGAAAATTATGCAAAAGCTTCTGAAGAAGCAGGTGGGTTTTTAACGCTAGGATTTTATACTGTCCTCATGCTTTTAATTATGCTTGTGAGTTACGTATATAAAATTAAAGATGAAAATTTCCAAAAATTAATAATGTTTTATGCATCAGGTGTGGTTTTTATCATACCGCTAGCGATGTTGGGTACGAGTCCTTCAGGTCCGCAAAGGTTACTGGCTTATTTTACGTGGACGTTAGTTCTAATACTTCCTGTGATGTTGAAAAAAATAAATAACGTTTATCTTTATATCGCTAGTGTGCTGTTGTTTCTCACTTACTTTATGTTGACGACATCGAGATTTAGTAACTTGAGTCCATATATTCTCAATCCGATATTTGAGGTTTTCTAATGAAAAATCAGCAGTACATATCCATTGGCATTCCTATTTATAACGCTGAAGCATACTTGGAAGATGCTATAAAGTCGGTATTGGCTCAAACGTATGAGCTATGGGAGTTGATATTAATTGATGATGGCTCTAAGGATGGTTCATTAACCATCGCTCGACGTTTTGAGAAAGCCGATAATAGAATAAAAGTCATTTCTGATGGGAAAAACAAAAAACTGCCAACTCGCCTAAATCAGCTCATTGATGAGTCTCAATATGACTATATTGCACGTATGGATGCTGACGACCTCATTCATCCAGACAGACTGACGATTCAAATGGCATTTTTAGAAAATAATACAGATTGTGATCTGGTGTCCACGGGTGTGGTGTCTATTGATAATAATAATAAGGTATATGGCTGTCGCCATGTAGATCGTATTTATACAGAGTTTGATGCAATTGCGCCAGCATATCCTATTGTGCATGCCTCTGTGTTGGCAAGAAAGAGTTGGTATGAACGCAACAGATATGATGAGAATTATCCAAGGTCTGAAGATTATGACCTATGGTGTAGAGCCATAGCCAGTCGAGATTTAAGATTGGCGGTATTGCCAGACTTATTATATTACTATCGAGAAGAGGGTAATTTATCATTAGTAAAAATCATTCGATCATACAAAGATAGCTTCAAGACCTACCGTGAATATAAAGGACGTAGTGGGTTAGGGTCTTTGAAACTCACCGTAAAAATGACAACAGTTAGATTGCTGGACTCTATGGGTTTATTGCAGCGCATAGCCAATAAAAGAAATAAATTAATGATGTCTAATGCACTTAAAACACGTCATCAAGCTGTCGTTGATAGCATCTGTGCTGAGTGAGTTCACTAATGAGAAACAATGAGGTGCTTAAATGAGTTTTAAAATATGCTTTCTTGTGACAGATGCCGTTTCATTTAATGCTCTATACCGCAATCAGCTTGAGTATATGAGGGACAATTCAGATTTTGACATTACGCTAATCTGTGGTGGTAATGAGGCGCAGCTAGATATTTTACGTGCGCGTAATATAGGTAAAGTGGTCAATTTAAATTTTCAACGCAAACCGTCTTTATTTGAAGACACTAAGTCACTGGCGCTGTTAACTCGTTATTTTCTATTGAACCGCTTTGATGTGGTGGTTTATCTAACTCCCAAAGCGCTATTATTAGGAAGTATTGCAAGTGCATTTACTTTGCAAAAGAGACGGATTGCTTTCAGTGTGGGTAGAGCTTATGAGAATTTTTCAGGTTTTAAAAAGCGAGTATTTCAGGGTTTTGATACATTAAGCTTTGCCTTGTCTCATGAAGTTCTATTTGTGTCTGAGTCGCTATTGGATGTATGTCTAAAAGAAAAGATTTTAAAAAAGAATAAATCAACTGTCATCGATAATGGCTCATTTAATGGCATAGATATTGATTTGCTTAGTCCTATAGATCAGCAGAAAAAAGATGCATTAAAAGAAAAATATAAAGTGCCTTTGGATTGTTTTTTAGTTTGTGTAGTAGGAAGAGTGTGTGAAGATAAAGGTCTAACAGACATTGGTTATATATCTGAAACACTCAAAAAAGAAAACGTCCACTTTATCTTTATTGGAGGTTTTGAAGATGATGTGGGGCAAGCCGTCGTAGAAAAAATGGTTAAAGACAATAGAGCTGTATACATATCAGCCAACCCAAATGTACACGAGGTTTTCCAGTGTGCTGATTTGCATTTATTTTTGAGCTATCGAGAAGGATTTGGCAGTGTTGCGATTGAAGCGGCAAGTTGCGGTGTTCCTACGTTTGCCTATGATGTTGTCGGTGTAAAGGACAGTGTGAAAGAAGGTGTTAGCGGTCAAAAATTTAAATTTAAGGATGCGGCAGCGGTGGCAACCGCGATTAGTGCCGCCACTACTGATAAGGGTTTTAAAAATAAATACCCTGAGGCAAGAAGTTGGGCTATCGTACATTTTGAACAAAAAAAGTTATGGCAAAGCTTTTTAAGTTTTTATTTGCCCAGTGTTGATGATGTTATAAATAACAGCGTAGATGGAAAAAGGCGGGCTGAACAATGATAAAACGACTATTCGATATTGTAGGTGCAACAACTGCTCTAGTAGTACTGTCTCCTGTCTATGTTGCAACTGCCTACAAAGTTAGCAAGAATTTGGGTTCACCCGTCTTGTTCCGTCAGACTCGCCCAGGACTGCATGGTCAGCCGTTCGAGATGACAAAATTTCGCTCAATGAAAGACAGTGTAGATACAGACGGCAATCTTTTGGAGGATGGTGAGCGATTGACATCGTTTGGGAAAGCACTGCGTAATACTAGTCTGGATGAGCTTCCTGAGTTATGGAATGTGGTTAAGGGTGACATGAGCTTGGTTGGCCCGCGCCCGTTATTGATGGAATATCTGCCATTATATAATGAAGAGCAATCTCGCCGTCATAAGGTACGACCAGGTATTACGGGGTATGCACAAATTAACGGTCGTAATGCTATTGGTTGGCAAGAGCGTTTTGAGCTTGATAATTGGTATGTGGACAATCAATCGCTATGGCTAGATATAAAAATCTTACTCAAAACAGTAAAAAAAGTCATCGTAAAGGATGGTATTAGCGCAGAAGGTGAGGCAACCATGAGCAAGTTTACGGGTAATGAGACTAGGGCATGTCCTAGTAAAAAGATGCTTTGATAGATTGAGAGCGCGCTCTAGCTATTCAATCAAGTCTTTGAGTATTAAAAGTATTATGTAAGAAGTAATAAACCATTAGACATAAGTACCATAGAGGAACATATGCTAAATACCCCTTTTTCACCTTGGCCAAGTTTTACGCAACAAGAGGCCGATGCCGTGAGTCAAGTATTGCTATCCAACAAGGTTAATTATTGGACAGGGCAAGAATGTCGTCAGTTTGAGCAGGAGTTCGCTGATTGGTCAGGTAGCAAGTACGCGATTGCGATGGGTAATGGTACTTTGGCCTTAGATGTGGCTTTGCAAGCGCTTGGGATAGGCGCAAATGATGAAGTGATCGTTACACCGCGTACCTTTATTGCCAGTATTTCATCGATAGTCAATGTCGGTGCGACGCCTATTTTTGCAGAGGTTGATGATGCGACAGGTAATATCACAGCCGACACCATCGCTGCTGTGTTGACTGATAAAACCAAAGGCGTTGTCTGTGTACACTTGGCTGGCTGGCCATGTGATATGGACGACATCATGGCACTCGTAGATACACATAAACTATATGTCATTGAGGATTGTGCACAAGCTCATGGCGCACAGTATAAAGGCCGTAGTGTTGGCAGCATCGGCCATATTGGTGCGTGGAGCTTCTGTCAAGATAAGATCATGACGACAGGTGGTGAAGGCGGTATGGTCACTACCAATGATGAGCATCTGTGGCGCAAAATGTGGGCGTATAAAGACCATGGTAAGAGTTATGCAGCGGTCTATGAAACTGAGCATGAACCCGGTTATAATTGGTTGCATGAAAGCTTTGGCACCAATTGGCGCATGACTGAGATGCAAGGCGTCATAGGGCGGATTCAGTTGGAGAGGATGAGTGATTGGACGGCCAAGCGTACTGCCAATGCCCAAGCGATACTCGATGCGTGTACTGGTTGGGAGGCACAGGGCTATCTGTCGGTGCCAAGACTAGAAACGTCTGCTCAGTTTTCAGATTCTAAACATGCGTACTATAAACTGTATGTATATGTGCAACCGGATAATCTACCTAATGATTGGTCCAGAGATCGTATTATTCAAATGATAAATGAGCAAGGCGTACCTTGTTTTTCTGGATCTGCTTCAGAGGTGTATTTGGAAAAAGCGTTTGATGATACAGGGTTACGCCCAGAGACTAGATTGCCAGTCGCAAAACAGTTGGGAGAGACCAGCTTGATGTTTTTGGTTCATCCTACACTGACCACCGCAGAGATAGAGCAAACCGTTCAAGCTATCGACAGCGTGTTTGGTTCAATAGCTAAATGAAGCATTGCTAATACGCATTGATGTTCCGTACCGAAGAAATGCCAATCTGATATCAGCTTTATGGTTCATTAAAGTATGGATTGAAAGTCATTAGAGGTTTATTGACAATAATGTGACATCGCTTAATAGAGTCTTTATAGAAATTTATGAGTATCTAACCTTATGCCATGCTAGGATTTTTGGACGCAGGCAGGTACAATATCACTATCAACCACACCTTGATTAAGGATAAGACAGGCATGCAAGCAATTGCGGCGCTGTCTTTATTTTTTTATCGTACCCTCTATTGGAGTTCTTATGTCTATTGCGTCTACTACCCAAGAGTCTGCCACCATTTTGGACGGCAAAGCACTTGCCAAACAAATAGAACAACAACTGCGCACGCGCGTGGATGCTATTAAGGATAAGACGGGACGTACACCAAGTTTAGCGACCATATTAGTTGGTGATGACCCAGCGTCTGCGACTTATGTACGCATGAAAGGTAATGCTTGTAAGCGTGTCGGCATGGACTCTATACGGGTTGAGATGCCAAGTGTCACCACCACTGAGCAGCTTATGGCAAAGATAGACGAGCTGAATAATAACCCAGACGTACATGGTATTTTGCTACAGCATCCTGTCCCTGCGCATATCGATGAGCGTGCGTGTTTTGAGCAGATCGATTTGGCAAAAGACGTCGATGGTGTTACCTGCCTTGGCTTTGGTCGTATGGCTATGCAGCAATCAGCATACGGTTCATGTACGCCGCAGGGCATCATGCATTTGTTAGAGCATCACAATATTGAGCTCTCAGGCAAAGAAGCAGTGGTCGTCGGTCGCAGTGCCATCTTAGGTAAACCAATGGCGATGATGCTATTGAACGCTAACTGTACAGTGACCATTTGCCATTCTAGAACTCAGGATTTAGCGTCGCATATTAAGCGTGCTGATATCGTGGTTGGAGCTGTAGGTGTGCCAGAACTAATTAAAGCAGAGTGGATAAAAGCGGGCGCGGTCGTCATCGATGCAGGGTTCCATCCTACTGATAATGGCGGCGTGGGTGATATCGAGCTAGCAGGTGTAGAGAATATCGCCAGTGCTTATACGCCAGTACCTGGTGGTGTTGGTCCAATGACTATCAATACCTTGATTCGTCAGACCGTTGATGCCGCTGAAAAGTCAGCAGGTTTGTAGTTCGATTAAAAAGAGTGTGATAGGAATACTGATTGCCGATATATAAGGGGCCTGAGGCAATAATAACTCAGGCTAAATCAACCACATTTCAGTTGATAGGACCTAAACATGGCTAAAAAAAACGTAGGTATTCATGAGCGACTACAGAGTATCGGTAGAGAGTTTGTCGATATCTGTCATTACGTTATCTTATTTCTAATCAGTGTGGTGGTCGTGTGGACGGCAGGCAAGGAGTTTATTGAGATCGTCCAAAAAGGCTCAGCAGACTTAAAAGATATCTTGATGTTATTTATTTATCTTGAGCTACTAGCCATGATAGGTATTTATTTTAAAACCCACCGTCTGCCAGTACAGTTTTTGATATTCATTGCGATAACGGCGTTGTCACGGCATTTGGTGGTCGATGTACAGGCCGTCTCAGATTATTTTCATTTGTGGCTACTGGCGACGATTTCTGTGGCTATTATGCTGTTGAGTGCTTCTATCGTAATACTGACATGGACAGCAAAAACCTTTGGCCGCCCAGAGGATAATCTTGATAAACAGCATGCAAACTTAACGGTTAAAGCACTGTTGCCTGATAATGCGCAAGCGCCCGATAGCCATACCAAGCATCGCCGTGAGTAATATATAATGACCGGCACAAAAAAGGGCTACCAACGGATAGCCCTTTTTTATTGCCCGCTCAAACTTTATATTTTACCTTTAAGGATTTAAATATCTTTCGAGGGTGTCAACTTAGGCATGGTTATCAAACTTCTAATCATGCACCTAACCGCTATCATCTTCCTAAGCAATATTATACAACTAACCATCATATAAAGCAGTACTATGTAGGCCATCTGCGGCGACAGTACTTTCTAAATAGGTGCTTTCTACATAAATGGTTTTGGTTGAGCGCATGATATTACCGGCATTGTCTGTGGCTTCTAGGAGGATAGTATTACTACCTAAAGCCAATAAAATACGATCCTTAAAATGACCTTCAGTATCCACTTCTAAGGTGTGTGCTGACTCTTCGTTGAGCTTATAAGTTAGCGATTTAACACCATTACTGTCTTGTACTTGGCCTGAGACAAACAAGTCTGCAGTCGTGCTATAGCCATCCGTAAAGTTACTATCGGTGGTTAATAAAGGCGGAGTTCCATCAATGATAGCGACGGCCATGTCAGAACCATCATCGCCACAAGCTGCAACTACCAAAGCAGTAGCAACGAAAGTTATGGTTCGAATAAGGTGAGATAAGCGCATAAAAAACCTTAATAAGTTCACAGTAGTATCATGTCAAAATATCAGCATAGCGAAGAGTAGAGGCGCAATCACTACATTTGATAAGCTTTGCGAGTTTGACGTGGCTCATCATATTTTTGAAATTGAGATTATATCAATCATGAGACAAGCTTAATAATAATATTGCAAATAGGAAATATTATCAATAATTAAATAAAAAAGCAGCATCATTGGCGATACTGCCTTTCATTTAACTATTGAAAAAACCATTAATAACTTTATTGGTAAACGTGTGCTATAACCATTTGAGTCTCTTGAAGTTATAATACAGATAGCCACACAACGAACCAATAATGAGCATGATCACAAGGTAAGAATACTGCCAGTGTAGCTCAGGCATAAAGTCAAAATTCATCCCATAGATACCAGCGATGGCCGTGGGCACAGCTAAGATACCTGCCCAAGCCGCAAGCTTACGCACCACCTCATTCTGTCCCATATTGACCATGGCCATATAGGTGTTCATGACCACGCTAAGCATCTCATTAAGCCCGTTGATAGCATCTAGTGAATGTAATAGATGGTCATTTACGTCGCGAAAATAGGGCTTTGCCGCTTGAGAGAAGCCAGAGACCAGCTCGCTTTTTTTATGATTGATAAAAAAGCTACAGATGTCTTGTACCGGCAAAATAATGGCACGCATATGTACCAGTTGCGATTTCAGCTCATAAAGGTTTTTTAGCGTGCTCTTGTCAAATTCAGAGGTGAAAACGTAGCGCTCTTGCTCACGTAGATATCGGCCCAAGCGATCGGTGACTGGCATATAGTTATCAACGATAAAATCGAGAATGGCATGCAGCACAAATATTGGTCCCATACGCAGCTTTTCAGGTCGACGATTACAATGCTCGCGGACAGGTGCGTAGGAGTTTGATGGGCCATTGCGAATAGTGATTAGGTAGTTTTTACCCATAAATATCGCTGTCGTACCATAACGAATAACTTTGTCTTCCAGCTTGGCCGTACGCAATACGACGAAAACCATGTCGTTGTCATAATTCTCGACTTTAGCACGCTGATGATCAGCGAAAGCATCTTCAATCGCCAGTTCATGCAGACCAAATGCTTCTTTGACTTTGACCATGGTCTCTAGGCTAGGATCGTATAAACCCAGCCAAACAAACTGACCGTTGTTACTCAAAGCGCGACTCACATCATTCAGGGCAACTTTATTAAGTTTTTCGCCCGTCTTACGCGAGTAAGCATAGCAATTGACAACCTCGTCCTCACTCGACAAGTCAATATCTTCATAGCGCTCAGAGTCAGGATCGTAGACCGTCATGGTCTCGATAGTGTCCTCATTCGTTGCGTCAGTATCGCCGTAGATATAACTGCCGTTATTGTCTAAATATAAGTGTGAGTCATTCATATCGGCATAAAGACGGCTGATATTGGAGTCGGGTGCAATACGTGCTGTTTTTTGAATCAACGGATCATTATTGTTTTCCATACACCCTCCTTTAATAAGTAGTACCAACCCCAAAAAATACGATTAGCTGTGTCAAACTTGTTTAGTCTACAATGCGTAGTACTTGCACTCGTTTTCCTTGCGACTCTAATTTTTGTGAGTGGTATAAAAAAATATATCGATACCGCAACTCATGTCACAACTCATGTTAGCACTTATGCCACGCTCTAAAGGGCATAGCGCTTTAACGTATCAATATCGACTAAGCTCAATAAACTCTCATGACAGGCTTCGAGTTTGATTTGCGGTGCAATATCGAAGTCTAGTGCTTCAACCCAGCGTAGGGCACAGATACACCAGTAGTCACCAGGTTTCAGGCCTGCAAAATTATATTCAGGTAGTGGCGTAATAAGGTCATTGCCGCGACTGGCAGAAAAGTTTAAAAACTCGCTGGTCATCTTGACGCAAACAGTATGCTGGCCGACGTCGTGATTGCCAGTATGACAAAAGCCATTGCGATAGTAGCCAGTGATAGGGTCGAAGCAGCAGCTGGCAAGTGCTGTACCTAAAACGTTGGCTTGGTTGATGGCTGGGTTTGGGTGATAATCAGATGACATAAGGCTTCCGAGATAAAAGTATGCGTTAGTGTACCATGAGTCTATACTGAGGTCGTTGTTGAAACTCTGCGCAAGATGCTCTTTATTGTATAGAATGATTGTGACGTTTCTCAATCGAACTATTACTTATGTAAGGTATAGATAATCTTCATGGCTTTAGTGTTGATAAGGCGTAATTAGATGGTGATTGTGGCCAATTGTCACTAGGCGAACCTTAACTGCTATGCTAAACTAAAACCGTAAAGCGCCTTGATTATTTATCGCCGTTTATTAGCGCATAAAGATACTCGTCTTATCATTCTAAATAATACTTATTACTCACCCTTTTGCGGTTACCTAGTTTGTTTATAAATAATTGGGTCAATGATGTTGTGCGTTAAAAATAAAAATGCGTGACGTCAATGCAATTGTAAATATAACCTTTAAGTACCGCATCAGTACCGCGTTTTTGGTAAGCGATACGCCAAACAAGGATTTATTGTGTCTGTCAGTCCTGATTTTGCAAAACCTGCCCCGTCAAATACTACCAATCAAGCAGCGACTCAGCATGCCAACGATGCTGCTGCATCTACGCCGTATCTAAGTCATTTTTCTAGCGATGTTGCCAACAGCTGGCTACTGCCTGATGGTGTGGTCGATGTGCTGTTTGAAGATGCGCATAAGCAAGAAGTGCTTAGGCATCAATTGACCAAACAGCTTATCTCTCATGGCTATCAACTCGTAAACCCACCAATGATTGAGTTTACTGAGTCGTTGCTAAGTGGTGCCTCAGAAGATTTAAAGCGTCAAACCTTTAAAATCATCGATCAGTTGACAGGCCGATTGATGGGCTTGCGTGCGGATATCACACCACAGATTTTGCGTATTGATGCGCATCATGGTGGTACGGGTATTGCACGTTATTGTTATGCAGGCGATGTGATTCATACTTTGCCATCAGGGCTGTTTGGCTCACGTACGCCTTTGCAGCTCGGTGCTGAGATATTTGGTTGTGCCTCGCTTGCCGCAGATATTGAGCTGATAGATGTGTTGTTCACGATGGTGAATACACTGAATATGAGTGCTGCGCTACATATAGACTTGGGGCACGTCGCCATATTCAAGCGCTTAGCAGAGTTGGCTCAATTGTCTGACCATGACACTGAGCAACTGATGCATCTATATGCCAATAAAAACTTGCCAGAGCTCAAGCGTGTCTGTCAGTCATTGCCATTGGGTGATGATTTCTATGCATTGGCACGCTTTGGCCACGATATTACCAATCTATTGGCGAGATTGTCAGAGACTGCGCAGCAAGACACGCAAGTCGCAACTGCTATCAATGAATTACAACGTCTAAAAACACATCTGCAAGAGCAGTGGCAGTGCCCTGTGAGTATCGATGTGACGGAATTATCAGGCTATCATTATCACACTGGTATCGTATTCAACGGTTATATCAATAGTGAGACTCAGCCACTGGTACGTGGCGGTCGTTTCGACGGTATGCAAAGCGGCAATCAATTAGCAATCAATCAGCCACGTGAAGCCACTGGCTTTAGTATGGATGTCAGTCGTTTGCTAGCGCACACTCAGCTTGAGGCGCCAATTATCGTATTGGTCGACTATGAAGCATTGAGCCGTGCAAGCCAAGAGCAAATGCAGACGCTGTTGCAGCAAGTTGAGAGTTTACGCCAGCAAGGTTATCGCGTCACCATGCCATTAGATATAGCAGATTGCCCAGTTGGCATGACGCATCGCCTGAGCTTTGTCGATAATCATTGGCAGTTACAGAATATTTAAGCATTAATTTTAATAGTATGACCATTTTTTAACGTTTTTAAAATTAAGATAACGAAAGTTATAGTTGATTCAGTTTAAAAGAGAGTCAAGGAAACCGAGTGCAGAGGTATATGTCATACTTCAAGCGAGGTTAACGCTGTCACTCTTTTATATAGGATTGGCTATATCATCGTTTTAAACCGTTATTGCACACACCTCAATACATAAAGGTAAGGATTGATCATGGGTAAGAATGTCGTAGTTTTGGGTAGCCAATGGGGCGATGAAGGTAAAGGTAAAATCGTTGATTTACTAACCGAAAAAGCCTCAGCAGTCGCTCGCTTTCAAGGCGGCCATAACGCTGGTCACACGTTAGTTGTCGATGGCAAAACCACCGTCCTGCATTTAATCCCATCAGGTATCTTGCGTGAAGGCGTTACTTGCTTCATCGGTAACGGCGTCGTATTAGCCCCTGACGCATTGCTAAAAGAAATGAAAGAGCTAGAAGACAACAACGTACCTGTACGTGAGCGTCTGCGCATTTCACCGAATTGTCCACTAATCATGCCATATCACGTAGCGCTTGACCAAGCACGTGAAGCCAAACGTGGTAGCGGTAAAATCGGTACAACGGGTCGTGGTATCGGTCCTGCGTATGAAGATAAAGTTGCACGCCGTGCCATCAAGCTTGCTGATTTATTCCGTGAAGACTTAGAAGAAAAACTACGTAACCTAATCGAATATCATAACTTCCAATTGACTCAGTATTATAAAGTTGAAGCGATTGATTTTGATGAAACACTTAAGCTTTGCAAAGAGTGGAAAGAAGAGATTAAGGGTATGGTTACTGATGTAACTGAAGACCTAAATCAATTGCGTCTTGCTGGCGAAAACCTAATGTTCGAAGGTGCTCAAGGTACGCTACTTGATATCGATCATGGTACGTATCCGTTTGTGACCAGCTCAAGCGTAACGGCTGGTGGCGTGTCTACTGGTACTGGTATCGGTCCATTGTATTTAGATTACGTACTTGGTATCACTAAAGCTTACACCACGCGTGTTGGTAGTGGTCCATTCCCAACTGAATTGTTTGATGATGTTGGTGCTCATTTGGCCAAAGTCGGTCATGAGTTTGGTGCGACCACTGGTCGTGCGCGTCGCTGTGGTTGGTTCGATGCTGAAGCATTACGCCGTGCCGTGGTATTGAACTCTATGTCAGGTATTTGCTTGACTAAGCTTGACGTATTAGATGGTCTTGAAGAGTTGCTAATCGGTGTGGGTTATAACCTACCTGAGACTGAGTGTGCAGGCGCACATGATGCTGAATTCTATGAGTCAGTCACGCCTAAGTACGAAACCATGCAAGGCTGGAGTGAGTCAACCGTTGGTGTAACCAACTATGACGACCTACCAGAGAACGCTAAAAAATACATCAAACGTATCGAAGCATTGATTGGTTGCCCAGTTGATATCATCTCAACTGGTCCTGATCGTGAAGAGACTATCGTATTGCGTGACCCATACGACGCGTAATTGCAGTAACATCTTTATATTTGTTTCACTATTAATAGATAGATTGATCGATAAAACCCCAGTGCTCAGTACTGGGGTTTTTGCTTTTGTGAGAATTCATAGCATTATCAACCATTAATACATAATAAATTTACTTTTATGCAAGGTGCGGTCATAAATTAGCCCTATCATTTATGGTCTTAATCATTATAATAGGCAGCAATCCTATGTTGGCGCTCAGGTTTTAGATTTGACTAACAATAAGTTGGTTAAGTCAGCCCAAGTCAACATTGTGGCCAAAGATAAAACAAAGCATTAACTCTTTCATTTTTTACCGAATTTATCATTTATTAGGAGCTTTTTATGGCTAACGAACGTACTTTATCTATCATCAAACCTGACGCAGTTGCTGGCAACCACATCGGTGCTATCTACAGCCGCTTCGAGCAGGCTGGTCTAAAAATTGTTGCTGCTAAAATGATGCAACTTGATGATGAAAAAGCAGGCGGTTTTTACGCTGAGCACGCTGAACGTCCATTTTACAACGACCTAAAATCTTTCATGATGTCAGGTCCAGTATTGGTTTCAGTATTAGAAGGCGAAAACGCTATCGCTAAGCATCGTGAAATCATGGGCGCAACTAACCCTAAAGACGCTGCTGAAGGTACTATCCGTGCTGATTTCGCTAGCAGCATCGATGAAAACGCCGTTCATGGTTCAGATTCTGCAGAATCAGCAGCACGTGAAATCAGCTACTTCTTCAATGAAGAAGACGTTTGTGCACGTACGCGCTAATATAGTAAACCAACTATAAACGATGACGGCATTAGACTTGTTTGCTGTAACTGCTATAATTAGCTAGTTACGATTTACACTCGTCTTATCCGTATTGGTTTTATATTTGATTCACTGTATACGACTGACGTAGCAAATTAGCTGTCAATCAGTCGTGTCGCGAGACGGCTTATATCTTATGGGTATAAGCCGTTTTAGCTATTATAATAATCCTATAGTCAAAGAATTATTAAACAGCTACGGCATTACCCTCCTTAGATGTACTACTTGTATAATCTGCAGTCGGCTGCCTTGTATCCGCTTTAGAGTTCTGTGACCATATTATTCATTGAAATTCTTGATGACTTGCCTCATTATTAATTTTACGTAGCGTTATCAATCCCTTATCAGCATGTTTTTATCGAATGCGCTCATAACGGATTGCTCATGCACTCATATATTATGTATGTATGACAACATTCATATAAACAATTGCACCGCTTATCTAAGCTTATGCAAAAAGGTTATCTATTATGTCCACTGTTCAATCACCGATCCAACATATCCCTGCTAAGCTAACAGATAGCATTAAGCTAGTTGATGAAGCTCAGGCAAAAACCAATCTATTGGGTATGACGCAAGCGCAACTTGCAGAGTATTTTAAAAGTATTGGTGAAAAGCCTTTTCGCTCGACGCAGGTGGTTAGGTGGATATATCAGCAGGGCGTGACAGATTTTGAGCAAATGACCAATTTGAGCAAATCATTGCGTGATAAATTGTCACTCAACGCTTGTGTCGTTCCGCCAAAAGTGATTCATCGTCAATATAGCGATGATGGCACACGTAAATGGGTATTTGAAGTCACGGGTAGCTCATTGGTTGAGACCGTTCTTATTCCTGCAGATGACAGCAAATTGAACGGCCGTAAGACATTATGTGTGTCTTCACAAGTGGGCTGTGCGCTGGACTGTAGTTTTTGTAGTACGGGCAAGCAAGGGTTTGAGCGTGACTTAACTGCTGCTGAGATTATCGGTCAGTTGTGGGTGGCCAATGCCTCTTATATGACTGACGAAAATGACAGCTTAGAAAATGTCGATCATAGCCTATGGGAAAACAACGTTACCAATGTTGTGATGATGGGCATGGGCGAACCGCTATTGAACTATAAACCAGTGGTTGGCTCAATGGAGCTGATGCTCAGCGATCATGCTTATGGGTTGTCAAAGCGTCGCGTCACATTATCGACCTCAGGTGTCGTACCTAAGATGTATCAGTTAGCACAAGATATCGATGTGGCATTGGCTATTTCATTACATGCACCCAACGATGAGCTACGCAATGAGCTAGTGCCAATTAACAAGAAATATCCGCTAGAAGAGCTGATCGCTGCGGCAAAAAACTATGTGTTTGATGTCAATCCACGTCACAAAAAACACGTCACGATTGAATATGTGATGCTTGATGGCGTTAATGACAGCAACGAGCATGCTCATCAGTTGGTTGCACTATTAGAGGGGCTACCAAGTAAGATTAACTTGATTCCGTTCAATCCGTTCCCGCATGCAAACTATGACAAATCAAGCAACAACCGCATTCATGCCTTTAGCAATATACTGAGCGAAGCAGGTTTTGTTTGTACCATTCGTCAAACCCGTGGCGATGACATTGATGCTGCTTGTGGCCAATTGGTTGGACAAGTGGCAGATCGTACTAGACGCTCAGCGGCATGGCAGCAAAGCATCAAAGACCGTGAAAACGTTTAGTAGGGTCTTAAACGCATAAGTTTAGTATTTAACGGTCTTAGGGCGTGTCATCAATCAATACATTTAGTGGCCTTAAAATGGCTAAATTTTGCTAAACATCGTTAGAAATTTTGTCAATATGTTCATATTAACGGCAATTTTTTCCTTGTTTATCTACAATTTTTCTCATTTTAAGCCTTACAGTTTAATTGATGTCACACCCTAAAAGATAAGCTGTCTTTTATCTGTCGCAATGGTAATAAAAATGTAGCAATAACAATCAGTATCGATGAGTACAGCAATTAATCACAACTAAATTGTACTTATGGGGGTTAAATCTATTAAACTGATGTTTCTTTGATCGAACGCATTGAATCACAGTTTTATGATGGCGGCTATGATGACTTCTAAAAATTCTTGTCAGTTCAAATATCAAACATTATTTTCTAAAGATGGTAAGCAGTTGATGACAGCAACTTCCCAAATGGCGACGTCGAAGCATGTGATGCTGGCAACGGCGTTTGCGGGGGTTCTGCTGACTGGTTGCCAAAGCACATCGACCAATGAGTTGATTAACAATACGGCTTATCAGACATCTACACGGTCCAGTGATAACCGCAAATCGAATCAACAAGAAGTCGCTCGTGTGCGCACCTCACTCGCTGCACAATACATTCGCGAAAAAGACCTCGACACTGCTCAACGCCAACTCGAAAAAGCCTTTATTGCTGATAGCCGTTACGCGCCAGCCTATGATATGATGGGCGTTTTGCTGCAGCAAGAGGGCAGTCAGCGCAATCTCGAAAAAGCCGATGAGTATTTCAAAAAAGCGATCTCACTCGATAAAGATTTTGAGCAAGCAAATAACAACTACGGCGTATATCTGTCACAGATGAAGCGCTATAGTGAAGCGGCTGAGCAGTTTCAGATTGCAGGTTCAGCATTGGGTTATGAAGGGCGTATTGGTGCGTTAGAGAACTTAGGACGTACTTATTTACAGCTCGGCGATCGCAGTGCGGCTTCCAAAGCATTTTTACGTGCGCTTGATGGCAATCGTAATAGTATTATTGCCCATATCGAATTGGTAGATTTGCTGCTTGAGCAACAGCGTGTTCCACAGGCTCAAAGGCTTTATGATGAAACATTGGTGATAGTACAAAGACAGGGTGTTAGCCCACGCGTACTATTACAAGGTATCAAAATTGCTGCTGCGCAAAACAATATACCGACACGTCAAAGATTAGCACAGCAACTTTTATCCGCTTATCCATTAAGTGATGAAGCAAAAAAACTTAAGACTTGGCTTAACAATCCAGAGGCACCATGGAAATGACCACCCCATCATTAAACACTCAATCTAACGCTCAGGGATCATTTGGTGCCATGTTGCAGCAAGCCCGAAAATCTAAGCAAGTTAGTTTAGAAGAGGCGGCCGCCGAGTTATTTATTTTAAAGCGTCATTTACAAGCGCTAGAAAATGAGAATTTTGCTGATTTACCACAAGCAACGTTTGCTCGTGGTTTTGCAATAAACTATGCCAAATTTTTGGGATTGGATGCAACCAAAGTCGCTAGCAGTTTTGATGCGGCTTATCCCAGTGAGCTTAAAGCTAAATCAGTTAATAATACCAATACACCATTGCGTCCAATGGGTACGTTGCAGCGCGATACTCGCAACCGTATTCGCTTTAACCCATTACTGATTTTGGCGGTCATTGGTGTTATTGTTTTGGCAATTTTCTTATTCCGTATGGTAAGCAACGCCAGCAAAGAAAACAATGCAGAACCAGTACCTACAGTAGACGACGTATCTGAGATAGAACAAGCCCAAGGTGCTGCGATTGATAGCTCGACTGGCGTTGGTGCGTCTGGCTCTGCATTAAACTTAGGTGGCGCTGAAGTCGGTCAGGCTGCATTAGTAGTCAAACTGACTGACACAGCGGTCATAAGTATCATTGATGCCTCTGGTAGCACTTTAATAGATGGTTCGCAAACAGCGGGTGATTATCAATTGTCAGGCACGCCGCCGTTCAGTGTGAAAATCGATGACGTCGATAATGTTAGCTTAATGCTAAACCAAGAAGCAGTTGCATTGGATACTTATGCAGCAACTGATAAGCAAGCCAGTTTTGAGCTAGCACCTTAATTGTCAAAACTAACAGCTGTTTAAAGCCAATAGCTGTTCATAGTTATTATAAACATGTGTCTTCTATATTTTTTTGCTCTAATGAAAGGGTTTGTCTATGTCAACGTCAGCGCCTATTAACCGTCGCCTTACCAAAAAAATATATGTCGGTGATGTCGCGATTGGTGGTGATGCGCCGATCAGTGTGCAAAGTATGACAAACACTGATACTTGTGATGTGGCAGCGACTGTCGCGCAGATCGAACGCTGTGTTGAAGCAGGCGCTGACCTGATGCGTGTCTCGACGCCCACGATGGATACTGTCAAAGCGTTTGGTGAAATTCGCAAATTGGTCAGTGTCCCATTGATTGCCGACGTGCATTTTGATCATAAGATTGCATTGGCAGTGGCCGAAGCAGGCGCGGACTGTCTACGTATCAACCCAGGTAACATCGGCAGCGATGCCAAAGTACGTGAAGTCGTCGCTTGTGCCAAACATTATAATATTCCTATTCGCATTGGTGTGAATGCCGGCTCTTTAGAAAAAGACATTCAGCGTAAATATACTGAGCCAACTGGTGCTGCTATGCTCGAATCTGCGATGCGCCATATTGATATATTAGAGCGTCTCAATTTTGATCAATATAAAGTATCGGTCAAAGCCAGTAATGTGTTTTTGACATTGGATGCTTATCGTCTTATATCGGCTCAAATCGACAATCCATTACATTTGGGCGTGACTGAAGCTGGCGTCTATCGTACTGGTGCCGTGAAGTCTGCAATTGCGTTAGGTGGCCTACTGTTAGACGGTATCGGCGACACCATTCGTATCTCTCTAGCAGCAGAGCCTGAAGAAGAAATCAAAATTGGTTTTGATATTTTAAAATCGTTAAATATTCGTTCTAATGGCGTTAACTTTATCGCTTGTCCAAGTTGCTCACGTCAAGAGTTTGACGTGATTAGAGTGATGACTGCATTAGAGTCACGCTTAGAAGATGTCCGCGAACCGATGAATTTGTCAGTGATTGGCTGTAAAGTGAACGGCCCAGGTGAGGCGAAGGAATCTGATATAGGTATCGTTGGCGCTGCACGTAAGTCACTAGTCTATCGTATGGGTGAAAAAAGCCATCTTATTGATACCAATAACTTGGTTGATGAAATAGAAAGTATGGTACGCGCTCACGCCGAAGATTTGGCCAAAAAACGTGAGAATGAGATCATTCGAGTAAAATAACACGCCACTGTTAGTAAAAAAATTATAGATATACTTGTTAAAAATTTTAAGGATACGACCGTACCATGATTAAAGCTATCAAAGGGTTCAATGATATTTTGCCTGACCAGTCCGCAAAATGGTTACATTTAGAGGCAATACTGGCTGACGTTTTGGGCAGATACGGCTATGAGCATATTCGTTTGCCAATCGTTGAGCAAACCGATTTATTTGCACGTGCTATCGGTGGCGCAACAGACATCGTCGAAAAAGAGATGTATAGCTTTACTGATAAATCTGATCCACCAACGCCATTAGCATTACGTCCTGAAGGTACCGCTGGTGCAGTACGTGCAGTGATTGAGCACAACCTACTGCGCGGTGATACACCCAAATTATGGTATATCGGTCCGATGTTCCGCTATGAGCGTCCACAAAAAGGCCGTTATCGTCAGTTTCATCAGTTGGGTGTCGAAAGCTTCGGTAGTGCATTGCCAGATGCTGATGCGGAATTGATTGCGATGACCCATTTAATGTGGCAAGAGTTGGGTCTAAAAGACGAGATGCATTTGCAGCTGAATAGTCTGGGAGAGCTTGATGAGCGTTACGCTTATCGCGAAGCACTCGTGGCTTATTTGACGGATAAAAAAGATCAGCTCGATGACGACAGCAAGCGCCGCTTGACGACCAATCCGCTACGCATTCTAGACAGTAAAGAAGCGAGCACCCAAGCCGTATTGGCAGACGCGCCAAAGTTGGCTGAGTTTTTGGGTGCAGAAAGCATGGCGCACTTCGAGCAAGTACAAGCGTATCTGACGACACTTGGTATCAAATTCGAGATTAATCCGCATCTGGTACGTGGACTTGATTATTATAATAAAACGGTCTTTGAATGGGTGACAGACAAGCTTGGTAGTCAGGCTACTGTGTGTGCTGGCGGCCGTTATGATGGTTTGATCGGACAGCTGAAGTCAATCGGTACCGATGCCAATAAGCCAGTAAAATCTGAGCCTGGTGTCGGCTTTGCGATGGGGCTTGAGCGTCTATTATTATTGATGGAAGCGGTCGCACCGATTGCTGATATACCTGCTTGTGATGTATTCGTAGTTGCTCATCCAGAGGTCTATAGTGCTGGTATTGGCTATGCACAAAACTTGCGTTACAGTCGTCCAGATGTACGGGTCAAAATGGCAAGTGCAACCAGTCTAAAAG
Source organism: Psychrobacter sp. TB55-MNA-CIBAN-0194 (assembly GCF_040309505.1). Classification (NCBI taxonomy): domain Bacteria; kingdom Pseudomonadati; phylum Pseudomonadota; class Gammaproteobacteria; order Moraxellales; family Moraxellaceae; genus Psychrobacter; species Psychrobacter sp. TB55-MNA-CIBAN-0194. Next base: position 102,925 of record NZ_JBEOOW010000002.1, read on the forward strand.
CGCAAATGAAAAAAGCGGATAAGTCAGGTGCTGCATTGACGGTTATTATTGCTCAGCAAGAATTGGACGATAATACCATTAGTGTGAAAGATATGCAGACGGGTGAACAACAGACAGTTGCGACAGATTGGTTGTCGAATAAAGACAATTTTTCTCGTAACTGATCGGTTTCGGCTTCCTTAGTTTTAGCATCAGCAATTTAATATAAATTTATCAGGTAAATAGATATGGCTCTGACACCCAATTCGCCGAATGCAGACAATTCAATGCAAGCGTTAAAGCAGTATGGCAGCTACATTGTCACTGCGATTTTATTGGCATTGGCAGCCTATTTTGGTTGGACGTACTGGCAGGACAATCATGCACGGGTAGATACTGTAGCTGCTGATAGTTATGCCGATATTCAGCGGTTGAATGAAGAAGTCAGTCTGTCCTCACAAAACCCTGATTTAGAAGCAGAGGCACAAGCAGCGCTCGAACAGAGCCGTACGCAATTGAGCAGCGATATTGATACGTTGGTGAGTACGCATGGTGAGTCAGTCTATGCATGGCAAGCATTGATGATTAAAGCTCGTCATGAAGTTGATAATGACGACTTCGCTGCTGCTACAGAGACTTTTAAAAAAGCATTGGCAATCGACTTGGGTGATGCAGGCTTAGAGGCTATTACTCGTTTGCGTTATGCGAAGACGTTGTTGGCGACAGGTGATACAGATGCTGCATTGGCAGAAGCTAAAAAGGACATGCCAAGCTCTTTTGAAGCCAGTCAGCAAGAACTACTAGGTGATATCTACTTAGCACAAGACAATAAAGAATCAGCAGTTAAATCGTACAACAATGCTTGGGAGCTGTTACGTAGCCGTCAAGAAACGCGTGCAGTATTGGCGTTAAAGATGGAAAGTTTGGGTACGGTACCTGAGCCTATCGAAGACCAAGCCAGTCTTATTCAAGAGTCAAATGCTGCTGTTCAATTACCAGTGGCGGCTGACTCTGCAGAAGCTCCTACTGCTGAGGTTACGCAATAGCCGTATCGTCGTAAATATTATTGACTAATAATGGCACTTGTATTCTACTTAGCACTTGATAATAGCTAACTGATGGTCAGTACCTAACATTGTTCCATATACCAGTTCTATATACTAAATGGCGCAGTAAATCAGAAGCACATTAAGACACAGGGCGCTGATTTGACGTGCTTTGCTAATACTATTCGTTGACTAGTTATTTATCGATAGCTAATTTGCTTATTAATAATAATTTATTTGTAGTGAGAACTTATAATGACTCAATCTATTCGCTCTAGCAAAACCTCAAAAGCTAAAACCATCAAAACGACGGTTATGCATGTGGCCGTACTGGCAGTAATGAGCACTGCGGTGATTGGGTGTAATCGCGGTATCAAGCCCGTTGTCAATGATCCGGTAAAGCTAGTACAGATTGCTCAGCCTATTAGTGTACTACAACCTGTTTTTAGTACGGATGTCGGTAATAAAAAAGTCAGTAAAAAAGATCCACTAGATTTGCAGGTTGGTTATACCAATGAACAAATCGTTACTGCATCACGCGGTGGTGAATTGACTGGTTTTAATAATACTGGTGAACGTTTATGGTCAGTGAATGTTGACGAACAAATCACCGGTGGTGTCGCTTTAGATGCATTGAGCCAAACCGCAATTATTAGCACGCGCAGTGGTAAAATAATGGCGTTTGATAGTGCCACTGGTGAAAAACGCTGGCAGCAACAGCTATCAGGGTCAGTGTTGACACCAGCGCTCATTACCAATAATCGTGTCGTTTTATCAGCAAACAACGGCTTTTTACACGGCTTATCACTACAAACTGGACAGTCTGTATGGCAGTTTGCCACACAAGTACCCGCTATCAGCGTGCGTGGCAGTGCGGCACCGACATTATTAGATAGCAAGACGGCACTATTGGCCACAGCTGATGGACGTTTGCATGCAGTAACAGCAGATAATGGCTTGCCACAGTGGTCAAGACGCGTTGGCGTTGGTGCTGGCAGCAGTGAAGTTGAGCGCATGAGTGATGTTGATGGCGCGCCTATCGTTGATAAAAATCAGATGTTTGCCATTAGTTATAGTGGTCAATTATTAGGTATTGATTTGGCATCGCGTCAAGTGATGTTCGTCAATGAACAAGCCAGCTTAAAAGCGCTTGCCGTCAACACTCAGCAAGTCATTGCGACTGGTTTAGATGGTAAGGTTGTGGCTTACGATCGCAATACTGGTGCAGTATTGTGGGAAAGTGAAGAGTTGGCTTATCGTCATTTGACCAATCCTGTGATGATTGGCAACTATATTGCAGTTGGTGACTTAGACGGTGTGGTACATTTATTTGACCCTGCTAGTGGGAAAATCGTCAGCCGTGTAGAAACCAAAGGTGCGTTAAACAGCTTGCAGGTACAAGGCAGTCGTTTGATGACTCAAAGTACTTCAGGACAAGTCGCAATCTGGCAGTTGGCACGCTAAGATATTGATTAATAAGCATTAAATTAAATAATATGTTTTAATATAGTTGGTTCAGTTTAAAAGAGAGTCAAGGCAACCGAGTGCAGATGTATCTCTGATACTTCAAGCGAGGTTAACGCTATCACTCTTTTATAGAGGATTGATTATAGTGCTATTATGCGATTTGATTGATCTTGATATTATAAAATACAAACGCTGCTTAGTCAGCGTTTAGTGCCTTGTGTAAATGACTTGTTTAAACACAGGCTTTCGCGTACTCTATGCGACCGATACGCCATAGGCGTTATCTATATATATTGTTTATACAACATGTAGTTCCCCTTATATAGCATGCATTAACTGCAAAATAGTTGATTCTTGTTTTTGCTATCGTTTTATTATTTATTTTAATTTACGGTCAAGTGCGGTAAGTTCGCTGTTATGTTTTGGTTATCAGAATAACTGTACTGTCCGTCATTTTGCCTTTCACTGAGAGTAATCCATGAGTATCAAGCCTGTGGTCGCCTTAATTGGTCGTCCAAACGTCGGTAAATCTACCTTATTTAATCAGTTCACAAAAAGTCGGCAGGCATTGGTTGCTGATTTATCAGGACTGACTCGTGACCGTCAATACGGTGATGCTACTTATGAAGATAAGTCTTTCATTGTTGTAGACACTGGTGGTATCGGTGAGGCGGATGATGGTAGCGGTAACATCGATGATTATATGTCTGAACAGTCGCATACTGCGATTCACGAAGCCGATATCATTGTATTCGTCGTTGATGCTCGTGCTGGTATGATTGGTGCCGACGCTGAGATTGGTAAGTTTTTGCACACACTTGGCAAGCCAGTATATGTCGTCGCCAACAAAGTCGATGGCGTCCATGATGCTGCGCCTGCAGAATTCTATGCATTAGGATTGGGCGAGCCGTACCCAATGGCTGCCAGTCATGGTCGCGGTGTTGGTAATTTGCTTGAAGTATTGACAGCGGATATGCCTGAGCAAGATAACATTGTAGAGCCAAGAGGCTTGAAGCTTGCTATTATTGGTCGTCCAAATGTTGGTAAATCAACGCTAGTGAACCGTCTATTAGGTGAAGATCGAGTAGTGGTTTTCGATATGCCTGGTACCACACGCGACAGTATTTACATTCCTTATAAGCGTGAAGGTAAAGACTACGTATTGATTGACACCGCTGGTGTACGCCGCCGCGGTAAAATCGATGAAAAAGTAGAAAAATTCTCTGTCATCAAAACCTTGCAAGCAATCGAAGATTCTAACGTGACCGTCATTGTAATTGATGCCCACGAAGGTATCGTCGACCAAGATTTGCATATGATTGGCTATGCACTGGATGCGGGTCGTGCATTGGTAGTGGCGATTAATAAATGGGATGGTCTGACTCAAGATCAAAGAGATTACATTAAAATTGAGATGGATCGTCGTTTCAATTTTATCCCTTATGTGAAAATTCACTTGATATCGGCGCTGCATGGTACTGGTGTGGGTAATTTATATCCGTCTATCTTACGCGCTTATAAATCATCTATGTTTGAAGTGTCAACCAACCGTTTGACTCAGATTTTGCAGGATGCTGTGACTGCGAACCCGCCACCAACCGTGTCTGGTCGCCGCATTAAATTACGTTATGCGCATATTGGTGGTCACAATCCACCAGTCATTGTTATTCATGGTAACCAGACCAGCTCATTACCTAAGAGCTATCAGCGTTATCTTGAAAACCAATTCCGTCAGGTATTCAAGCTCGAAGGTACGCCGCTTAATGTCATTCTTAAACAAAATGACAACCCATATGCGAACAAGAGCGATACTCCTACCAAAGCGAAAGAGCAGCAGTTGCGTCAACGTGAGCGCAACCGAGCACAAAAATTCACCACCAAAGATAAAAAACCTCGTAAATAGATAAGACAGTTGACTCATTCACTACTACTTTATCGTGCCATAGAGCACGATAAAGTAAGCTGTACGCTACTGTATCTGTGGTTGCTTTAGCTGTCATGAAGAGTGAGTATCTATCAGTTTCACCTATCACACCTTCCTAGTAGCTGTAGTATAAATCAATGTTATCTTAACTTAGTTGAGTGATATGAACAGCCGTTCACCGCAAACCATCTCTGTGCTAATCCGGCGTTCTGTCGCACAGGCCCTCATACTAGCTGTGTTAGTAGGCTTTTTATTGTCTTTTATTTATGGTTTAGTCTATCACTACACAGAAAAATATAGGCATGTGCAACAGCTAGCTACATTATTAACGACCAGTGCATCGACGGCTGATAGCGCTGATGTTGTTTCTGAGCAAGTGAGGTTTTTATTAGAGAATGAACCAAGTATCAAAAGTATCTTGTTTTATTCAACACCTCAGCCTGTTGATGATGTCAGCCAATCAAAGGATGATTGGAGAACGGCATTATTTGCAGATACTGTCAGCTTTAACTATCCGGTAACCAGCAACTATATTAATATCGATAGTGACGTTAATGCATTAAAGCCTAAACAGCAATCGGCTACCACTTTATTAGGCAATAAAAATGAACCGTCAGCAGCCGATAAAGTTGATAAAGACAGTGCACTAGTTGGCTATATTAATATTACTTTAGATGTGCAACAACTTCGGTCGCATTGGTATCGTAGCAACTTGCTGCTATGGCTCTTTACTACCACACTGGCAGTGCTTTGGGCTTTATATCTTTTACGTAAACTCAAATGGCCAGTCAGAGATATTGAATCTCTGACCGAAGCCTGTGACATCGTGTTAAAAAACACAGAGCTTGAGCAGTTACCAGTTATTCCACAACATTTTAATTTTCAAGAACTGATGCTAATCAAAGAAGCCTTTATAGCCTTGTTTAATCGTTTACAAAAAGTTAGCCTAGATTATGAATCGCTTGCGACTTTTGAAAAGCAGTTGCATAGCAAAGATTTGTCTCTCGATGTGCAGCTGCATAACTTTCAAAGTATGATAACCCATGAGTTGAAAACCTCGCTAAATGCTATCGTGGGCGGTTTGCAGTTATTGGATCACGACCTACTCAATAGAGAGCAAAAAGATGCTATTGAAATCATTAGTAGTGGTAGTGATAAATTGGTATCGTCGCTTGACCATATTATCCAGTTGAATCAAATACAAAAAGGTCAAGTAACTATCGATTCTATCGAATTCAATCCATTACAATTGATTGCAGATATCTTGGCAGAGTTTGAACCAGCTGCTCAGAAAAAAGGCTTAGTATTAACCAGTCGTATTCATCATATCGACTATAGTCTTACGGGCGATGCTGAAAAAATACAACAAATTCTATCGATGTTACTCAGTAATGCAATCAAGTTTACGCCTGCTGGACAAGTGATTATTACGTCGCAATTGACCCATTTTGATAAAAGTAATCGTTGGCAAATCAGTGTGAAAGACACCGGTATTGGTATCGATCGCAATCATATAGAGGATATTTTTAATCCATTTTTTCAGGTGGATTCATCACAAACTCGGCAGTATGAAGGCTCAGGTGTTGGGTTGCCTGTCGTTAAGCAAATAGCGCAGCTTATGGGTGCTACTATCGAAGTGGATAGTACGCTAGGATTAGGTACAGATTTTACGCTGACGGTCATAATGCCTAACCAGCATCAGTCTCAGCAGCAACAGCTATTGGCTGGGTTGACGATCATTTATTATTATTATCATGAAGTGGGTTTTTTAGGGAATGAGTTGGAGCGTTTGGGCGCGACAGTCATCTACCATCAGCATGAGCAGCTGGTTATGGATGAGATGAGCGTCAAAAAAATAAATATGGTCATGTTTGCAGAGGATATCGTGGTAAATAAAGCCGAATCCTTGGCCGATCTCATCCGTCGATCTGAAAGCGAGCATCGTGCGTTATTAGTGTATTGGTACTCACCGCATCGAGCCCAGTACTTAGACAGTTTTGAACATGGTTTGAAGGTTGCAGGTATCGATTACTGTCGTAGTGCTACTTATAAAGGTAAGGCGTTAAGTGATCTGCTGCAGCGTTGGTTGATATGGAAATAAGCTAAGCTGTCCCTTATCTCTTATCCTTTATCTCTTATCACAATCAATAAAAAAGACGCCCTATATCAAGGCGTCTTTTTTATTGGACAACATGCTTATCAGGCATGTTGTTCATATCTAATATTATACTTAAAAGAGGTTCTGTACCCAACGTGCGAGACGTTGCCAAGTACGGCTCATAAAGCCTGACTCTTCAATATCGCTAGTCGCAATGATAGGCACTGAGGCTACGGCTTTACCATCAATAACAGCCATCATTTTACCAATTTCTTGACCTTTTTTGATAGGTGCTTCTATGCTTTCAGGGATATCAACCACGGTGGTGATTTTATTCTTTTGCGTTTTGCTGGTTAGAATTTGTAAGTTGTCAGCAGTGGCTAGCTCAACCTCATCCGCTTCACCAAACCATACAGGGACTTTGCTGACGAATTGTCCAGCAGGCGCTTTGGTAACGGTAGTGAAGTGGCCAAAGCCCCAGTTGAGAAGCTCACGTGATTGATCAGCACGAGCTTGTTGGCTCTTGGTACCCATAATGACAGAAATCAGACGCATACCGTCGCGATTACTTGAAGCAACCAAGCAATAGCCTGCCGCATCAGTGTGGCCAGTTTTGAGACCATCAACGGTTGGGTCAGTAATGAGCAAAGCATTACGGTTACCTTGAGTAATGCCGTTATAGGTAAACTCTTTTTCTGAATAAATACCGTAGTAATCGCCGCTGTTTTTAATGATAGCACGCGCAAGTTTAGATAAATCTAAAGCAGATGCTAAGTGGCCTTCATCAGGCATACCGGTAGCATTGACAAAATTAGAGTTCTCCATGCCAATTTTTTCTGCTTGCTCATTCATCAAGATAGCAAATGATGCTTCGCTACCGGCAATGTGCTCAGCCATTGCTTTTGACGCATCATTACCTGATTGAATGATAATACCGCGTAGCATGTCAATGACACTAGCTGTCTTATTCACTGGCACATACATACAAGACTGGCTACTACTGCCACGGCACCAAGCGTTTGGGCTCATTAACACTTGATCATCTTCTTTAAGGTCACCCGATGCTAAGCGCTGCTCAATGATATAGCTGGTCATCATTTTTGTCAGAGATGCTGGTGGTAGTGACTCGTTGGCATTTTTTTGAGCCAAGATTTCACCAGTATTGTAGTCCATTAATACATAGGCGGTATTGTCCATCTCGGGCGGCTGTATGGCAGCACTGGCCATCACTGCACTCATTGAGATACTTACACCAACTACCAGCTGTACTAGCTGATTTTTTACACGCTTTACTGTCATATATTGTTACACCGCATCATGGAACCAAATGTATCTATTGCTTGTATTCTGTACTAATTTTCATACATTATTTTAAGCAGCATATCTTAAATGCAGTGTTTAAAATAATGTATCGACGAAAATATGAATGACTGCGCAATAGACATAAAATTAACGCCTTATCTTAGCAAAATGACAACCGATGGGGAATCGATAAATACAAAAAATAAGGCGCGACTAAAAACAAAGAAGAATATTTAGGGAAAGTTATAGCCACAAAAAAGCCTGCTGCACCGTCTATTATTTTGAGCGGGGCTACAGCAAGCTTTTAATTTTACAAAGTAAATCACACAGTTTTTAAGTCTATTTCTATATAGAGATGACATAATCTATTCTATATAGTTGATACCGCTGTTTTATTATCGTTAATGGTAGCGGGTTTTATCAAGCGACTGTTTAATAAGCCAGTTATTAATGTCTAGCGACTAATATTCAGCATTCGCTAGGTCTTCACATAGTGCTTTATTTTCTTGCTTTGAGAAGCCCATTGTCCAACTACGAATACCTTGTAGGATTTGACGGTAGTCTTGTTGAGTTGATAGATATTGAATAGCCGCTTTCGGATCTTCTAGAGATGGCATCAGTTCGTGCAGCTGCACGCCATAGGATTTATAAAAACGCTGTTTTTGGTTGCCATTCAGCATCGGTGGACATATCTCTGACAACACTTGCATTACCGCAATTTCATGCTTGGTTATGTTTACGCCAGCCATATCTAAAGGTATGGTTGTATCAGGGTTATTCGCCGCAAAAGATGCTTGAGATAGCATAGCAGCAGACGTGATTAGTCCTGCAAGACCAAATTTTGGTGCAGTTTTCGCTATGACAGAAGCTATAGATAATATCGATTGATTTTTCATTTAGCATTACACTCGCTTATCTTTATTTGATGGTCATATGTTAATGGCTAAAAAAACAAAAGTCACATAAAATATTGACTTATGTGTAGATGTCTTGTGAGCCAAAGGCATTTCCTAGCAACATATCAGCAGCATATACTTGTAAGTTACGTCAGCATAAAAATATAAGTTTATATTGTTGTCCGTTGTTGCCTATTGTAACGTGGAGAGCAATGTTTTTGCCTCTGCCGATTCAGCGACTATACGGATAAAGTCGTTGGTAAAATAACAAATCAGCTAGATTCTAAGCAAAGACAGGGTTCGTGTCAGGATACTATGTAGGGTATAATCTTTCATCATTATGATTGCACCATAGCCTTGATATACTGAACTAATATCGTGAATTTTTTTCATAGCTGTGATGTTTTCGGTTCTAATTATAGCAATTTTATGCCGATAAAGTTCATAAGTGGACAGGCGGTCATTTATAAATATATTGAGTAGCAATGAAATTTTTGATTAGTAATGATGATGGGGTTTATGCGCCAGGGTTGTTGGCACTGTATCAGGCATTGTCTACCATTGGTGACGTGGTGGTGGTTGCGCCAAATAGTGAGCAGAGTGGTTACGCGAGTGCATTGAGTGTGACCACGCCATTGCATACTCATGAACTGCCATCTGGCTTTATCGCTGTGAATGGCTCGCCTGCGGACTGTATTTATTTAGCATTACATGAGTTGTATCGTCATACGCGCTTTGACTGTGTGATTACAGGTATTAATTCAGGTGCTAATTTAGGGCAGGATGTTATGTTCTCTGGCACCTTTGGAGCAGCCTTAACCGCGCAGATTTTTGGTGTGCCAGCCATCGCAACTTCTTTAGTAGGCGGCGGTGCCAAAAGGGATGGGCAAGAGCAAGTTAGTGATTATCAGCTGGCGGCAAATGAGATAGTTAAGCTATTAGCCGAAACATCACTATTAGATGCCTGCAAAAATTTGCCCTATCACGTATTAAACGTTAATATTCCGGATGTTAATCATGCCGATGAGATCAAAGGTCGTAAGATAACCTCGTTGGGGCATCGTCAGGTTGCCCGTCCTGTGCACCATGTGGTTGATCCACGCGGGCGAGATGCCTATTGGCTGTCGCTACGCAAATGTAAACATGAGTTGCCAGAAAAAACGGAAGATATGCCGTCATCTGCCATACAATTAACAGATGACCAAGCAGTGGCAGCGGGTTATATTAGCCTATCACCAGTGCGACTCCATCATACGCCAGCTGCCGCGCTAGACAGTTTATCTGCGTTAGCCTTATAAATGCGCTGTATAAAACGATGAATGGCGCTAGATAAGTGGTAAAAGGCAAAGGAACGTGTTTATTATCAAGTGACCGATGATGGTCATTATCAAAAATTTAAGTAGTATAAAAGTTAGCAACATGCTTGTGAGTCACACAAGACGTTTGTGAGTAACGTAAAAAATAGGAAACCTTGTATGAAGAAGCTTATTGCTGGATCACGCTTTACAACAGTGGCATTGATTGGCACTCTAACAGTCGCAACCTTAACGATAGTCGGTTGTGCCACCAAACCTACTTACCAATCAGCTAATCAAGCTGGTCCTACAATTGTCACCAATGCACAAGGCATTCCTAACTATCATCGCGTGCAACGCGGTGATACGGTCAGCCAAATCGCCGAGCGCTATCGTGTCAGTTACCGTCAAATCGGCGCACTTAATAACTTAGACAGCAAGTATACGATTTATAGTGGTCAGTGGCTCAAGCTATGGCAAGGCAGCCAAGAGACGACAGCGAATAACACGTATACACAGCCTAAGCAAACCTATACACCTCCTGTAACCAGTGCGCCTCAGAATAACTCACAAAACCCTGTCTATGCAGTAACTGCAAACGCAACGTCAGGTTATGAATATCCAAGTCGCAATCAAGTCACTCGTAACTTCGATGTGTCAGCTGGCACGATGGGTATGTGGTTTGCTGGTAATGTTGGTGATCCAGTGCTTGCCAGCCAAGCAGGAACAGTGCTCTACTCAGGTAATGGTCTGACAGAATATGGCAACCTTATTATGATTCGTCATAGTGATAACTACATCACTGCCTATGCACACAATAGTGAGCTACTTGTCAAAGAAGGCGATACGGTACAGCTGGGTCAACGTATTGCAAATATGGGCAACAGTGGTACAACCAACCAAGTGGGATTGGAGTTCCAAGTACGTTTAAATGGTAATCCTATCGACCCACGTGCGGTATTGGGACGTTAAGTTTGACACCGTGTTTTTAATTGCTTGGCGAATTTAGTGGCGCGACTGATATTGCTTTATGAACGCGATTTGCATAAAGTTGTGTTGTTTGAGTCACTTTACTTATTCATACCTGAGAATTTTTATGATGTTAAAAAAACAGTACATTGCTTTTTTCCCAGCTCTAGTCATGGTTGGGTGTACGAGCCAACAGGCCATGCAAGAGTCTAACAAGCCCGTGCGTCAAGGCAATGTTGAGATTACCCAGACTCAAACAATACAAGTGAAACCAACACCAAAGCCAGTAGTCACGCCGCCGCCAGTGGCAAAGCCAAGCTATAACAGCTTTTATGACTGGAAGTCGGATTTTTCTATGCGTGCGATTGCATCAGGCAATGATGCGGCAACTGTTCGTCGTCTGCTTGACTCAGCTTACTTAAATCAACAAGTGATTTCATTAGACTCAGGACAGCCAGAGTTCTCTAAGATGCCTTGGGAATATGTAGACTCTGCTGTATCCGATGGGCGCGTAAGTACTGGTAAGCGTAAGTTTTCTGAGCAACGTGCATATCTGTCGCAGTTAGAATCACAGTATGGTGTGAGTGCAGAAATTGTCGCTGCTATCTGGGGCATGGAGTCTTCATATGGCGTTGTGACTGGTAATAGTAGTCTGCCAAGTTCATTGGGTAGTTTGGCTTATGACGGTCGCCGCCAAGAGTTTGCAGAAACTCAATTACTGTCATTAGCGACGCTATTACAGCGTGGTGATGTGTCATGGTCACAGCTTGAAGGCTCTTGGGCTGGTGGTATGGGTCAAACTCAATTTATCCCTGCTACGTGGCTTAAACATGGCGTCGATGGTGATGGTGATGGTCATCGCAATCCATGGGCCACTGGTGATGCCTTGGCTTCTACGGCTAATTACCTAAGCAACTCAGGTTGGGTTCGTGGATTGGCACCATTTTATGAAGCAACGGTTCCTACCTCGTTCGATTATTCAACCGTTGGTAGCAAGCAGTCTGCGGCTAGATGGGCCGCAATGGGTGTTGACACAATAGCGGATGTGTCGTTAGATGCTAATACAGAAATGGAGCTATGGCTGCCAGCTGGCAAGGATGGCCCAGTACTATTGTTAAGCCCAAACTTTGATGTAATCAAGGTCTATAATAACTCATCAAGCTATGCGCTAGGGGTGAGCTTATTGGGTAAAGCAATCACGGGACAAGGTGGCTTACAAAAGTCATGGCCGCGCTATGAGCGTCCGTTATCGACTACTCAGGTACGCAATTTACAACAGCGTTTGACCAGTGCAGGTTACGACACAAAAGGCGCTGATGGCATCGTTGGTACTAATACTCGTATGGCATTTCAACGCTGGCAGGGAGATAATGGTCAGACTCCAGATGGCTTTATTACCCAACGTAGCGCATCTTCATTGGCATCATGGTGAGAGAAGCTATTGCTGTTGATACGTGATATAAGCGCCGCTGTTTTTGACCGCTAATGTTTCAATGATTACGTTACTTTGTTCTACAAAAAGCACCTTGCCAAGGTGCTTTTTTTGCCTCAGTCTATGGGTGATTTTGCTGATAGCTATCGAGACAATAAGTATGGAGTACTCAAGTTGAATCTACTGCGCTTTTGTCAAAACTTATCAGGACAAGGTTAATACAAGAAAATTACGATTGTGAGTGCTAGACTCTAGGGCGTGTCTTCAATTCAATCGATAGCTATCTAAATGGGTTAAAAATGGCTAAATCTTGCCAAATGGCGTCAAATAGCTGACTAATATCTCGATATTATCTGCGCTATTTTCCTTGTTTGACTGCAATTTATCTTATTTTTATCACCATTTTTAAAATGAGGACACGCTCTAGAAAATGGATTTTTTAAACCACGTTTTTAGTAGCAGTTTTCAAAGGATAATTTTTAAATAACAGTTTTCGAATAACAGTTTTCAAATAATAAATAAATAGAACGACCCAAAGAGTGTGCGATATGATTACCATGGAAGAACTACAAGCAGCGATAAAGCAGCGTATAAATAACTACAACGATACCGACTTTCCACTACAAAATAGAGCTCTGCAGACGCGTGATTTATTAGACAGTCGCAACCATATTTTGGCGCAAGACATCACCTCGACATTTGATGTGCCCAGACAGAATCTATCTGCGATGGATGGCTATGCGATTGCACAAGGTAGCGAGCTAGCAATGGACAGCACTATCGACATTATCGGAGAGTCTCAAGCTGGCTGCGCTTATATAGGTGAGTTGATAGCAGGGCAAGGTGTCCGTATTTTTACGGGTGCAGTAGTGCCAGACAGCTGTGATACGGTTATCATGCAAGAGAACACCAATTTTTTAGACATAAAAGATACGCTCGATAAATCACAACCTTATGCTATAACGCTATCACAAGCAGCTCAGGTTGATAGCAATATCCGCTCGCAAGGCGAAGAAATTGAGTCTGGTGAAGTTGTCTTAAAGATAGGCAAGCGTATTAACCCTGTCGATATTAGCCTGCTAGCAAACTTAGGTATTAGCCAAGCCCGTATATTTGAGCCACTGACGGTAGGTGTTTTAGCCACTGGCGATGAGCTTGTGGCGATTGGCAATGAGCTTACCAGTCTAGCACAAATATATAACTCCAATACCCCAACGCTTAAAAGCCTCCTATCAGATTTACCTATTGTCATTCGTGATTATGGCATTGTTCCTGATAACTTAGAGCAGACGACCGCTGCTGTCCATGATGCTATGCAAGACTGTGATGTCATTGTCTCGACAGCGGGCGTATCTGTTGGTGATTATGACTTTTTGACCACTGTGATTGAGCAGTTAGGTCAAATTAATCACTATAAAGTCGCTATGAAGCCAGGCAAGCCTTTTGTATTTGGTGAATTAAACAAAGACATTGATAAGCCAGTGCTGTACTTTGGTCTACCGGGTAATCCATTATCCACAGTCGTTGGCGCGCTACAGTTTGTGATACCAGCGCTGTGGCAGATGTCAGGCGCGGACGTGTTAGAGCAGCCTATGCAGCTGAGCATTCAAGCCACGCTCACCAATGACATCAGAAAATCAGCAGGTCGTAAAGACTTTCAGCGCGGTGTGCTGTCACAGAATGCAGTAGGCAGTTATGAAGTCGAGAGCTTCACCAGTCAGCAATCTCACAGAATAAAGCAGCTTAGCCGTGCCAATTGTTTTATTGTATTGGACAAAGACAGCGGCAATGTCTCTGCAAATAGTACGGTCACGGTACAACCTTTTCCTTGGTTATATAATTAATTCTCCATGTGTTAACTTACTATAAGGTGAGTATTAAACCACTGATAATAATTTCTATAATAGTATGCTAAACGCAAATAATAAGGTAATGCTTATAGATAGTAAGCAATACTGACGGTAGTAAAATATGAGTGATAATTACGGTAACATAGGTAGTGCTCAACAGTACTCACCACTAGAAAACTATGAACCTCTGACGGATGGGTTTTCACGTCGTCTGACTTATTTGCGTCTATCTATCACTGATTTTTGTAATTTTAGCTGTGAATACTGTTTACCAAATGGCTATCAAGGCAAGCGCCCTGATGACGAATTGAGTGTGCCTGAGATTGCCACCTTAATACACGGCTTTGCCCAAGTAGGGACTAAAAAAGTCAGAATTACTGGTGGTGAGCCTTCTATTCGCCGCGATGTTGTTGAGATTATAAAAACGATTAAGCAAACTGATGGCATCGAGACAGTGGCGATGACCAGTAATGGTTATAAGCTCGGCAAGCATTTAGCCAGTTGGCAAGCTGCAGGACTGGATCAGCTTAATATCAGTATGGATAGCTTTGATGCCGTGACCTTTCATAAGATGACCGGCTTTAATAGTTTGCCGCAGCTGCTCACTGATATGGATATTCTATTAGAAACAACCGATATCAAGCTCAAAATAAATGGTGTTTTGATGGCAGAGACGGCCTTTGAAAACCTCATGGACGCCATCGACTATGTAAAAGACAGAAAAGTCACCTATCGTTTTATCGAGTTTATGCAGACCAGTGATAATAGCGACTTGTTTTTTGCCCAGCATGCGCAGTCTGATATCATCACTGACTATCTATTGGATCACGGCTGGCAGCCACATGAGCGTGGGAGTAGCGATGGCCCAGCGGTAGAGTACAGTCATCCTGACTATGTAGGCCGTATCGGTATGATCGCGCCTTATGCCGCGCATTTTTGTGATACTTGTAACCGTCTGCGAGTCAGCAGTCAGGGTAAAGTGCATTTATGTCTGTTCGATCAAGGCAATTATGATATTCGTCCGCATCTGCAACAAAACGATGTGCAAGGACTGGTGAATACCTTACATGAGTTTATGCCGATCAAGCCTGAGCACCATCATCTGCACGACTCTAACAGTGGCATTATGCACAATCTATCAATCATTGGTGGTTAAGGTGTACAACCATTAAGCATGACACACGATATTAAATAGATAGAGTGCCAACGATATTTTTAAACATACTATAAAATCATATGTATAAAGGACCCTTTATGAGCAAGCCTGCTGCACAATTTACCCCACTCAATATAGCTGTATTGACCGTCTCGGACAGTCGTACGCTAGCACAAGACACGTCAGGGCAGTACTTAGTCGATAGTCTAAAGGAAGCAGGCCACCATCTGGCAGACCGTCAACTTATCACTGACGATATCTATCAAATAAGAGCTGTTATTAGTGGTTGGATTGCGGATCCAAAAGTTCATGCAGTGATTACGACTGGCGGCACAGGTTTTTTCATTAGAGACAGTATGCCAGAAGCGGTAAATGTACTGTTCGATAAGTCTATAGATGGCTTTGGTGAAATGTTCCGTCTCATCTCAAAAGATGAGATTGGTATGTCAACGGTACAGTCGCGAGCTGTGGCTGGCATGGCCAATGGCACGGGTATCTTTTGCTTACCTGGCTCATCAGGTGCGTGTCGTACAGGTTGGGAAAATATCTTAAAAGACCAGTTTGATAGCCGTACGCGTCCCTGTAACTTTGTGCCGCATTTTTTGGCACAAAACCCAAGTCACGACTGATATTATCAACGATGAATAATTCAAATCTGGCAACTGGCTTGGCAGGCATTGTTATTTTGGCGGGCGGGGCATCTAAACGCATGGGTACGCCCAAAGCGGCGCTTACTTTGCCGATAGGGGAACGCTTGCTCGACTATCATGTCCGTCACGCGCTTGAGCTAAATGTGGCTGATACCCATCTGCCTATTATGATTGCAGACAATGGGCGTGGCTTTGATATTGATGCAGATTTAGTGCGAAGCCGACCGTGCTCAGCAATTTTTCATATCTCTGATTATACTACTAATGAGAGTGATGAACAGATTGATACGGCTGGTGCATTGGCCGCTATTGAATCTGCCATGCAAACATTGATTAAGGTAAATGGTTCAACGGCTGGTTCAGTGACCATAGATAAGAGCCAGTCATCATGGCTAATGGTCATTAGCTGCGATAGTTTGATACCGGCGACTGACTTGTGGAATGAATTGCAACTGGCAAGTGTTCAAGCCGCTGATAAAAATGTCATTTGCTTAACAGATGACAGTCACTTATACCCACTATTAGGGCTTTATCAGTTGAGTATTGAGCCTGACTTAAAAGCCTATATTGATAGTGGACAGCGCCGAGTGATGACGTTTATCAAGCCTATGGTGCAGTCCGTACCCTTTGCAAAGAACTGGCAGCACTTGACCAATTTTAATACGCCTAAAGATTTTGAACAGGCATATACGGCTTTAAATAATTTATAAAAAAGTCTATCGAGAGAAATCATAAATGAATATCAGTAGCCAAGAAAACAGCCAATCTACCTTGTCTCATTTAGACAGTGACGGTGATATCACTATGGTTGATGTCAGTGGCAAGACCGCCACGACACGTGAGGCTCATGCTGTTGGACAAGTGCGTTTCCCAAGCGAGATTTATACCCAAATTAAAGCCGCTGATGGCATGACCAAAAAGGGTAGTATCACGCAGACGGCACATATCGCAGGTATCATGGCGGCCAAGCGTACGCATGACCTCATTCCACTGTGTCATCCATTACCGTTAGATAAGATCGGCTTGAGCTTTGAGTATGATGATGCCAGCCACAGTATTAGTGTGAGCGCGACTGTCAAAGTTACCCACAAAACAGGGGTTGAGATGGAAGCGCTAACAGCAGTCAGTGTAGCTTGTTTGACCATTTATGACATGACCAAAGCCCTGTCACATGATATTGTTATTGATGGTGTTCATTTGGTCAAAAAGACAGGTGGTAAATCCGATTATCAGCACAAATAGCATCATCAGATTTTGTTTGAACACTTAGCCACATAATAAATATGAAGCTCGATAGCTTGCAATAAATGGAAGGTTTTATGAGTACTACTGATGTTATGGATAATGTTGACGTAGAAAAAAACACTGAATCCTTGATGACTATTAACATTCTGTACTTCGCCAGTCTAGCTGATGAAGCGGGCTGTCATGAGGAAAAAGTGAGCATTGACTCATCAATGTCGCTTATTGATTTATATACACAGTTGAGTCAAACACATCGCTTCAGTCGTCCACAATCAGAGCTGCGAGTGGCGGTGAATGATTATTTCGCTAAGTGGACAGACCCTATTTATGATGGTGATAGTGTGGTGTTTATCACGCCAGTCGCTGGTGGTTAAATAAATAGGTGTATAGACGTTCATAACTATTCAACAGACCGTAGAATAAACAGAGAAAATACATGACAGATAATGTTCATAGCCATTCGATGACGATCAAGCGTAGTGTGGATGAAGTATATGCAGTCGCTGAGCGTGATGGTTTTGCTTTATTAGATGTAGCGATTGATGAGGACAGACTCAAAAAAACGCTCGATAACGATAGCTGCGGCGCGTTTGTATGCTTCGAAGGAAGAGTGCGCAATCATAATAATGCCACTAGCGTTGATCGTTTGACCTATTATGGCTATGAGGATTTGGCGATCAATCAGGGACGCGCGATCATAGAAGAAGCCAAGAAGCGTTTTGAGATTACACATGCTATTGCGATACATCGTATTGGCGCACTAGAAGTGGGTGATGTGGCCATATGGGTAGGCGTCGTTTCTGCCCATCGTTACCCCGCTTTTGATGCCTGTCGCTGGATACTAGACACGGTAAAGGCAGATATTCCTGTATGGAAACAAGAGTATTACGAGGATGACTCATCTAAATGGCTAAGCAATAATGGGTAAGTTAGCGTTATCAGCATCTACTGGGTTGCTAGTATTATTGAACGCTTGTACGCAAGAGAGTAGTAATGATATAGAGTCTAATGCCAACTCATCTGAGGCTGCCCAGACGCTACGTATCGCTGCTGCTGCCAATTTATCTGATGTACTACCGAGTATTATTGATGCATATCAAGCAGATAAAAATTTAGCTGAATCTGACATTGAAGTCACGTATAGCTCATCAGGTAAGCTATATGCGCAAATAATTGCTGGCGCGCCTTATGATATATTTTTATCAGCCAATCAAGAATTTCCTGCTAAGCTTGCGGATGAGAAAGAGGGTAGTCATTCAAACGAGATAACACATCCTCCGTTTACTTATGCACAAGGTCAATTGGCGCTATATAGCGTGACCAAATCATTGAATGAACTCAATATAGACTCACTGGCTGATGTCTTTATGAATGATGCAACCGCTAAAATAACCATCGCCAATCCTGAGCTTGCCCCTTATGGCGCGTCAGCTAAAGCGTTCTTAGAATCAGAAAACCTCTATGAGCCTTTAAGTAAGCAAAAACGAATCATACAAGCAGAGAATATCAGCCAAGCCTTTCAGTATGCACATACCGCTAGTGTTGATTATGGCTTTGTGGCGCAGTCTCAGCTCATCGCGATTAAAGCCAAGCCTGAGCAGTTTATGACGCTAAACCCAGACACCTATCCTGCTATATTGCAAGATGGCATCGTAATCAGTGACTCAGATATGGCAGTAGATTTCACTGACTATTTACGCTCACCAGCAGGGCAACAGCATTTCTTACAAGCAGGCTATCTGTCCATTGAGTAATTCGCTAGATTGCCTCTTATACCCATAGAACGAGCCGTGACATTATATGATAGACCCATCGCTCATGTCAGATATGCTCAGCCCACTTTGGGTCAGTATTAAGCTTGCTAGTGTCACTACCTTATGCTTATTATTATTTGCTACGCCTGTAGCCTATTGGCTTGCAAAACCTAGTAATAACAAATATATAGCACGACTTAAAGTCTTGCTTATAGGCATTATTGCTATGCCACTCGTTTTGCCGCCTACTGTTATAGGGTTTTACCTTTTATTATTGTTTAGTCCTAGTATGAGTATTGGGCGGTGGCTTAGTGAGCATAATATCAGCCCATTGATATTTACCTTCGAAGGATTGGTAATTGGTTCTATTATTTACTCATTACCTTTTTATATCCAACCTGTTTATGCACAGTTTTTACGTATTCCGAAAAGCGTAACGGAAGTCGCAAGCTTATTAGAGCCGAGCCGTCTCAGGCGTTTTATAACCGTCGCGTTACCACAAGCGCGCATTGGTATCGTGCTAGGTAGCTTGATCAGCTTTGCCCATACTATTGGTGAGTTCGGTGTCGTGCTGATGATAGGTGGTAGCATCTCTGGTGAGACTAAGGTGATATCGATTGCGATATATGAGCAAGTCGAAGCCCTTAATTATGAAGCAGCACACATGATGTCAGGCTTGCTTATTATTATCGGCGTATTCATGGTGGTCTTGATTGCTAGTCTGAGTCGAATAGATAGGCGTCTCTAGCGTTATAACGCTTATCTACCAATCCTAGATAAAAGCTCGGAATAAATATGCGAACACAAAAAAACCAAACAATCTAATGCTTGAGGTGAAACTTGCTTAAACTTAACAGTTTAAATTCGTTTTAAATATGGCGCAGCAAACGGGACTCGAACCCGTGACCCCTAGCGTGACCTTACAAGCTCTCTCACTTGTTAAGCGCATTAATTATAATAAGGACTATTAATCATAATCATTTAAAAACCGTGACTATCTAAAGTCTGGCATATAATGATTAAAACCAGTACCTTTAGTATATGAAGAAGACAGGATATGTTATTAGAAGGAATTGAAACGTTATTAGTTCTAGCTGAAGCAAAGACGATGAGTAAAACGGGTAGCTTACTATTTATAAGCCAGTCTGCTGTCAGTAAACGCATCCATAATCTAGAAAAAAAGATAGGCAAAAAACTCATTGAGCCTCAAGGTCGTTACGTGCGTTTGACTGACGATGCTATCGCTTTAATAAATAGTGTTGGACCGACTTTCAATGAGCTACGTGGTCAAGTCTATGACCAAAGTACCATGGATAGTAATGATTTACCTCTCAAAGTTGATTGTTCGGAAACGCTAATCTCAGGGTACTTCAGCAATCTACTTGCCTCAGCTATTCAGCTTGATAGAAATATTGTACTGTCCACTAACCATACCCCCAGAATTATAGAGAATGTCAAATCAGGAAAAGTGACCATGGGGTTGAGTGCAGGCTATTTACCGGCAAGCATTGGACTACTTATGTTCCATTTATTTGATGAACATTTTTATATAGTAAGTAATAAGCCGCTACAAACTTTGCCTACACAGTTAATTACCACGGATTTAAGTAATTCTGCTAACTCCTATCAATTAGGCATATTGGATAGACTCAATATTAAGCCTGTAATGCAGCTTGACTCTTATCACGCAGCTACACACCTCGCGTTGAGTGGGGCAGCTGCTGCACTCATTCCATTATCAATTATTAATGGACTGTGTATAGAAAAATCTAACATATATTACTTTTCAGAACTAGACGATCTTGTTCGACCTGTGAATATTTGTGTTAGACAAAAGAGCTATGGTATGAGTCGTGTCAAGAACTTGGTTCAGAAGCTTTGCGAGTACTCCTACGACTCAAACTTCCCAACTAAATAAATATTAAAAGTAACGCTGTTGCAATACGAATGCTGAATTTTCTAGAGCGTCTGCTTAATGCGAAGTGAAGGCATTGTCTGTTACTAAACCTTACTTACTTTAAGGCAGTAAAGATTAATTGCAAATAGCGATACAATCGATCTCTATACTGAAATCAAAGTGTAGATCTCGTGTTGGTACAATGGTTCTAACGGGCTTATGGGTAACAAAATACTCACCACAGATGTCATTGACTTGATTCCATAATTCCACACTTGAGATATAGATAACCAGTTTAATAACCTGATTGAGATCAGTACCAGCTTGATTCAAGATTAGTTTTATGTTATCGAATATGCATCTCGCTTGAGTGTTTATATCGCCAGTAACCTTTTTGCTGGAGTCAGGGTCAATAGGTAATTGACCGGACACATAAAGCAATCCAGCATGTTTAATCGCTTGGCTGTAATGACCTGCAGGCTTTAGCGCGTTGTCAGTTTGGATATATTCCATTTGAGTCACCTTGTCTTTATTAAGCATTAATCAGTAAATCTTGTAGTTTGTTTGTCGATTTAAGACCATTACCCGTGATCACACCCACAGTGACTTGTCCTTCCATAATTTGGTCTGTATCAATCAATGTTTTGATGCCGGCAAAAGCGGTCGCTGATGTGGGTTCAATAAAAAATCCTTGCTTTCCCATCATGTGCAAAGCTTCTTTGATCTCTGATTCGTTCACACTTATAAAACGACCATCCGACTGACGGACAAATTCAATGATTTCTTTGAGCCGAGAGGAACGCTGAATCTTAATACCTTCAGCAAGTGTATCAGTTGAGCTAACTCTAATGTCTTCATTATTGAACGCTTGTACAAAGGGCTGGATACCATCAGTTTGAATACCAAATAAGCGTGGTAGTTTGTCTATAGCGCCACCCCTTAAGAGTTCCATAAAGCCCAAATAGGCGCCTGCTAATAAACTGCCATTGCCTGCTGGTGTGACAAAATTATCGGGAGCTTTGTAACCACATTGCTCCCATATCTCGTAGGCAATGGATTTGATGCCTTCAATAAACAATGGATGCCAGTTATGTCCAACATAATAGCTATCGTGTGTTGCCTTGCTGTTCATGGCTACATTTGCGACATCTTCTCGGGAACCTTCAATCTCAAAGCAGCGTGCGCCATATACTCTAGTCTGAACGGTTTTGCCAAGCGAAGTCCCTACTGGTACAAAGATGTTGCAGTCAAAATTCCCTTTGGCAGCATATCCTGCATAAGCTGACCCGCCATTACCGCTTGAATCTTCAGAAATGCTTCGTATGCCTTGTGAATTTAGATAGTTCACGACCATAGCGGCACCGCGATCTTTAAAAGAGCCGGTTGGCATTAATGAATCCATTTTTGCTAAAATATTGACATGACCAATTTTTGCAGAGGCTAGTGGCGTAATGGTTTCATTAAATGTGATCTCGATAGATTCTTTGTCTAAGGCATAGGCGTTGGCGTACCGCCACATGGTAAAGTCATCAGTGATAAGATCTGACTTTGAAAAATTTTTCTCGGGTTTAACCCATAACGCGGAGCCACAATCGCAGCAAACAAGAAGAGGTTCTGGCGCGTACTCTTTCTCACAATTCATGCATATGTATTTCATATTAATCCTTAGTATGTTTGTTTTACATAGGATATTAGTAATACGGGCAATCAATAAGAGAAAGATTCAAATACGTTGTATGCCTGTTTAGAATTGATTACCATAAAGTTTAAGGTAGTTGGCTTGAGTAACAAAGGGGCCATTAGGATAGTATGATTTGATTCAAATTATGAAAGCGGAAAAGAGTGGAGTATTTCTTCAGAGTTGATACAAAAGAAATATCTAAGCTCTATAAATAAAAATTTTCAAGAAAATTTTAGACACAAAAAAACCTCAAACAATCTAATGTTTGAGGCGAAACTTGCTTAAACTCGAAAGTCTAAATTCGTTTTAAATATGGCGCAGCGGACGGGACTCGAACCCGCGACCCCCGGCGTGACAGGCCGGTATTCTAACCAACTGAACTACCGCTGCTTAGGTCTCTTTAGTATTTTACCTTTATGAAAGGTCCACTTCGCTAAAGTAGTGGTGGGTGATGACGGATTCGAACCGCCGACATTCTGCGTGTAAGGCAGACGCTCTACCAACTGAGCTAATCACCCGCGAATAATTGCTATGCAATTTATTCAACATCAACTGAGCTCTTAAGTTTGTCACTAAGCTCTGCTGCTGTGGATGTGTATTATATAGATTTATAGTTGCCTGTCAAATAGTTTTTTAAAATTTACGTAAATAATTTAAAATAATTTCTGTATAGCGTCATCGATAGGCGCGCAAGCCACGTGTTTACTGAGGTGGCCATAAAATCACTTATTATGGCTAGCTATTGTTTGATGGCTAAAAACTACTATACTATTGATAATATTTTACGACTCATGCTTTATTTATTTTAATCGTTGGAGGCTGGCATAGATAATTCCATTGTTGAACAAACTGCTACGACCTGGTCTTGGGGTGATTTTGCAGGATTGGGTTTGGTATTGCACATTGTTCTCATGATAGTCATGACGCTACGTGTTGTAACGGTACAGCGCAATATAGGCGTGTCGATTGCTTGGGTCGCTGTGCTTTATACAGTGCCTGTTTTTGGATTTATCGCTTATATACTGCTAGGTGAGCCAATGATTGGGCGACGCTATCGCGAGCGGGTAGACCAAGCGGGCGTATTGATGAATGATATGGCACAGCGTGAGCATTTGGTTTTTGATCAAGGTAAAGACTTATTGCCAGCCAACTATCGCGGTGTCAGTCAAATAGGCACGCGTTGGACAGGGCTTGGGGTATTTCCTAATCATAAAATGCAGTTATTGACTGATCCCAATACTATTTTTCAGAGCCTGATCGAAGATATCAATGCTGCACAGAGCATTATCCTGATGGAGTTTTACATTGTTTATCCTAAGGGGCAGGTGATAGAGGTAATAGAAGCGTTGTCAGTGGCAGCGCAGCGCGGGGTAGAGTGTCATATATTGGCGGATAGCGTGGGCAGTTTCAGCTTCTTTAATAGTGATGCGCACCAGACATTAGAAAAAGCAGGCGTTTTTGTCCATCAGTCGCTGCCAGTGGGTCTGTTTAAGACATTGTTTAAGCGTTCTGACTTGCGTAATCATCGTAAGCTCGTTGCTATTGATGAATATATTGGCTATATCGGTAGCTTTAACTTGGTCGATCCGAGGTTTTTTAAACAAAATAAAAATGTTGGCCAGTGGATTGATGTGGCAATACGCACGACTAGTCAACACTCTATTAGTATTACGACAGCCATGGCAATCGTGGTGGCTACGGATATTGGTGCTGAAAATAATGACAATCTACACGCACTTAATAAGCGAGTAAATGGCTATACACGTAAGCTATATGTGATGAACCCAACTATTAATGATCTAAACAGTCGGGTAAAAGTGCTAGGGAGTAGTATCGACTATCATAAACAGCCAGATATGGGCTCGACATCGATTGTGATACCGAAGATGCCTATCGTAGAGGATGTGATTGCTCAGCTAATACCTTCGGCACCGCAAGTGACGGAACACGTGATTTATAACACGTTGGTCACGGTGATTCATCGTGCCAATAAACGTATTCGTATTACCACCCCGTACTTTGTACCTGATGAAGCACTGTCGGGTGCATTGACGACAGCCGCTAAGCGTGGGGTGGATGTCACACTTATTGTGCCTGAGAAAGTCGACTCATTTCTTGTGCAGCACGCATCTCAAGCCTATTATCAAGAGTTGCTGGAAGCAGGTGTGACCATTGCTTTGTTTAAAGGCGGGCTGTTGCATACCAAAACGGTGGTGATCGATGATGATTACTGTCTGTTTGGCACTGTGAATATCGATATGCGCAGCTTTTATTTAAACATGGAAGTCAGTTTGGCTATTTATACGCCAGAAATGGTCGCCCAAGTGGCAGATTGCCAAGCGGCTTACTTAGAAAGCTGCCGGTTTTTAAGTTTAGAAGATTGGCAGCAGCGTCGTGGATCAGAGCGGTTGTTTGACAACGTCGTCCGTTTATTTAGTCCTTTATTGTAGCGTTTTCAATTTTAGGGTAAGGTAAACCGCTGATCTGGTTTTGGTGCCATGATGGTTTTATGTTTTCTATTATTAATTTATCCATATAAAGGACGCGCTTGTCTATGTATGCATCGTCTGCATCACCCTTAACGCCTTTTGACTATATTGCAGCAGGCTATTGGCAAGACTTTCTAGCTGGACGCGCTATTGCTGGCGGCATTGCTTACGAAACGGAGCTTCGTGATTGCGTGCTAGATGAGTCGCTGGCAAGCCTACAACGCATAGATACGTTATTGTCGAAGATACGCCGTGAAATGATTAAAGTCGGTCAATGGGATGAAGCATTATTGTTGGTCGATGAGCGCTATCGTAACTTCATGATGTTTGTGGCGTTTTATGCTGGGCGAGTCTTGGCGCAGCAATGGCAAAGCACATCGCATTGGTACGGACAATTTGAGCTACATAAACGTTATCCGGAATTGTCACTTATAACAGATGATTTTTATCAGCACATGGCGGTCATTTATCGTGATAACGCTGGTGTTAATGCTGATACATCATTGTTTTTTGCCTTAGAGCCGATTGGATTACGTTTATTTGGTCATATTGATAGACAGTTTGAGGCCGTACAAGGAGGTCAAGTCGCTAGCGGTCTATATCAAGCAGTTAATGCAAGATTGCCAAAACTAAATGATGATCAAGTGGTTAAATCCGGCACACCGGCACCAGTTACTCAAATTACTGAAAGCAGATCAAAGCATGCAGATACAGATATAAATGCAGGCTCTAACATAGAGAACGTCAAAGCAGTTGATATGCATATACCATTAGAAAAACAATGGGTAAATGATACGCCAAATGCTATAGCACAACCTAAAGTACTCGCTCAGCCAAATAGTCAAAGTCAGCTTGTCTTATCTAAAGAAGAGCCGCTAATAGAACAGGTTAAACCAGTAGAAAATACTGTCTCAGAACACGCTATCTCTAGCCAATTGTCAAAACAGCCACTGACATCTTCAAAAGATTTGTCGATGCCAGAAATGTTTACGCAACTGCGCATAGAGTTAGAGAGCATTGAGGTGGTTCAGACATCTGGTCAGACTGAATATCAGCAAGCCAGTAATGTGTTAGAGCAGTTTGAGCAACACCTTGCCAAACAAAACAAACCTCGCGCGCAGATCGTATTTTCAGAGAATCATTTGGCTGCCAAAAAACAAGCGTTGTTAAAGCTACAAGAGGTGGCAAGAGCTGGAAATACTGCCGCGATGTTACGATTGGCGATGTATGAGTTGCTCGATGAAGGTATAGCGGCTGATAAAAGTGCTGCTACAGAATCGGGTAATGCTTGGGTCAAGCAAGCAGCTAGCAAAAATGACAGTCGTGCTCAGCGCCTATTAAGTAAGATGTTTTACCAAGGGCTAGGTGTGGCGCAAGATATTGATAATGGAAAATATTGGCTAGAGCAAGCAGCAGAAAATGGCCATATGGAAGCCGCAAAAATCGTGGAACAATGGCAGCAAGCACAAACACTGATAACGACACAGAAGCAAGAACAGCAT
Organism: Psychrobacter sp. TB55-MNA-CIBAN-0194; assembly: GCF_040309505.1. NCBI lineage: Bacteria > Pseudomonadati > Pseudomonadota > Gammaproteobacteria > Moraxellales > Moraxellaceae > Psychrobacter > Psychrobacter sp. TB55-MNA-CIBAN-0194. The sequence continues at coordinate 129,557 of NZ_JBEOOW010000002.1, forward strand.
AGTATCAAGCGTTATCAGTTATTATTTGCAGCCGTTATAGTGGTTGCGTTACTGATATTAATCATTGTTTAAAGGCTTTTTACTGAGTTAGGTATTTAATTCCTGACTTATGTATGCGATAAAAGTTTATTGTTACGCGCCAAATTCAGGTAGAATTGGCGCAATTTTTACCGCTACTTTCTACTATTCGATCCATTACTAATCTGGGCTACTTCATGCCATCGTCTCATACCTCATCCGATTGTCCTTCATCCGCGATTGATTCTGAATCGTTGACTAGCCAAACTGTCTATCAGCCGCCATCTTATTACCAGTTTGCCATCAGTTTACTTAAGCCCGCATATCGACTGCAAGTATGGCGACGCTCACATAAGCGTGACAACTATCAGCAAGAAGTTGAGCAGCGTTTTGGTAAAAACTATCCATCAGTTCCAATAGTAAATGCAGAGGATGCTAGCTTCGCACCAGTAGATATACCTAGCACTGATAAAGGTGTCATTTGGTGCCATGCAGTCTCATTGGGTGAGACCAATACGGTCGCACCGTTACTCGATATGCTATTGGCTAGTGGGTATCAGATATGGTTAACCAACACCACTCAAACTGGCTTTGCTCGTGGTGCGAGTCGTTTCGCCGATGAGATTGCTCAAGGTCGAGTGAGCCACAGTTACGTACCTGTCGATAGTCCTGCTGTGATCGAACGATTTTTAGCTCATGTAAAGCCTGATATCGCATTGTTTGTAGAAACAGAACTGTGGGCTAATATCTTAACCAAGCTGTCTGAACATCGTATTCCTAGCATCTTAGTCAATGGTCGGCTGTCTGCGTCATCTTTTACGCGTTATCAAAAGATTGGTGCTGTCAGCCGTAGCATGATGAAAAACCTTGCGTTAATTATTGCGCAAGACAATGAATCAGCCAAACGCTTTCGGCAGTTAGGCGCTGATAGTGCGCAAATTCGTGTGGCAGGCTCGTTGAAGTGGGTGATTAATACGCCAAAAAACAATACTGCTCATAGCACCGCTCATAGCAATATGGCTGTTACTGATGCGAGAACAGTCGGTATAGAGGATGAATATCAGCATATACAACACCAAAAAATTGAGCTGGCAACAGAGTTTGGTGTCGTAGGTCGACCGATTTGGGTGGCAGCAAGCACGCATAGCGGCGAAGAAGAAATCGCATTATCACTGCACAAACAGCTACTATCCAATCCCGCACTTGCTGATGCGCTACTCATTATCGTACCTAGACATCCTGAGCGTTTTGACGAAGTTGCAGCACTCATTCAAAGTACAGAATTAACGATGGCACGGCGTAGTGCAGAGGAATCTATTAGCGCAGATACGCATGTTTATCTGGCTGATAGTATGGGTGAGCTAATGACGTGGTATCAGTTGGCAGATGTGGCATTAGTTGGTGGTTCTTTGGTTGATGTGGGCGGGCACAACCCTGTGGAGCCAGCCAGTATCGCAACGCCTGTACTGATGGGAGGCTATACTCAGTCTTGCCAAACGGTGGTTGATCGATTGTCAGAAGTTGGCGCATTATATCAACCAAACAATACGTTTTATAGTTCTGTTGCTTTAGATACGGCGAGTACAGAGACTTTATCTAAGGCAGGTAAAAATGACGATGCGGCGCTTATTTATCAGCAGTTATTATCTTGGTTGAGTCATCTGGATGTTGCAAAGCAGGCGGGACAAGCAGGCGCGCAATTGACTGTGCAGAAGCAAGCCGTATTGGTGCGTCAATTCACCATGATTGAAGACGTGATTGAGCAATACTCAAATCAAGAGCTGCTATGAACTGTATATTATTGCCCGCTACGAACTTCTCGAACGACTCAGCAGTAATCAATGAGCCATCGCAAATCAGCCATGCCAATAACGTGCTAGGCGCGAAAGTTGGTGACACGCTAAAAATTGGCCAGTTAGAAGGTCATTTAGGTACTGCTGTCATAAAAAGTATCAACGCCGACAGTATTCAGTTGTGTGATATTCAGCTTAGTATTGTACCGCCGCCTAAGTTAAATCTTACGGTCGTATTAGCATTGCCACGCCCTAAAGTATTACGACGCTTGATAATGGATATGACCGCATTGGGCGCACGTGATATTGTCCTTATCAATAGCTATCGCACCCAAAAAAGCTATTGGCAAAGTCCAATGCTTGAGCGGCTCGATGAGTTTGTATTAGAAGGACTGCAACAAGGTGTTGATACGATTGCACCTCGTATCAGGTTAGAAAAGCGCTTTAAGCCATTTGTCGAGGATGAGCTGGCAAGTCTAATAACCAATCGTGCTATCGTCGCGCATCCGTATAGTGATCTGTCATTTGCACAGTACTTACTACAGCAATCACCACAGCAAACACTAAGGCTTCCAAGCTTGGTCTGTATCGGTGCTGAAGGTGGCTGGATAGATTATGAGATAGAGCTACTTGCCGCACAAAATTGCACAGCCGTAAATATAGGATCTCGCATCTTACGTACCGAAGCCGCCGTGAATGCTATCTTAGGACAGTGGCTGCTACAGTAAAGTATGGTCAGAGAGTTGCTAATAGTTAGAAAACGACTAAACGGCTACGGCGTTACCTTACTTAGATGTACAAGTCACCTTGCTTAGATGTAGCACTTGTACAATATTCAATCAGCTGCCTTGTACCCATTTAGACTTCCTTAACTATATCAAAAATACCTGAAAATACGCAAAATCTCTGTGAGTCATTTGGCCGTCAAAGTTGATAAACAGGTATCTCAATAATAATTGCTGATTCATAAAGTTAGCATGATTCTGAATCAAATAAATGGATTGATAATTACTCTCATTTCGATTAGTATATCGTGTTCATCTGTCGCAGTATTGCCCCTTTTGATAGTCAGGGTTTTATTGCCATTCTGTACCATTGCTGTCTTATCTTTTTTAGCATTATTATGGGGAAAACCATGTCATTAAGTGCCATTAGCGCTAACCTAACTTCTACCAAGCTTATCTTGCCTGTTGCCGTATTTGGCATGATGTTGGGATTGGCAGGCTGTAGTAATTCATCTACGACAGAAGAAACTGGAGAGGCGGGTACTGAAGAACAAGCTGCTAACGATGGTGCTACAGGTGCAGATGAGCAAACGATTACTATTTATTCTTCACGTAATGAGCAGTTAATTAAGCCATTGCTAGATCGTTATACCGAACAAACAGGTGTGAAGGTTGAGTTGGTGACGGACAGTACAGGCCCGCTGATGGCACGTTTGAAAGCGGAAGGTCAGAACACGCCAGCCGATATGCTGTTGACAGTGGATGCTGGTAACTTATGGCAAGCGGCAGAGCAGGGCCTGTTACAGCCAGTATCGTCTACTGTATTAGAAGCCAACGTTCCTGCAAAATATCGCGATCCAAAAGGTCAATGGACGGGTCTGTCATTACGCGCTCGTACTATCTTTTATGACCCAAGCAAAGTCAGCGCCGACCAGCTATCTACTTATGCAGATTTAGCCGATCCAAAATGGAAAGGCAAATTATGCCTACGTACATCTAAGAAGGTATACAACCAATCGCTTGTGGCTAGTATGATGGAGCATTTGGGCGAAGAAAAAACAGAAGAAATCGTTCGTGGTTGGGTTGATAACTTAGCTACTGACGTATTCAGTGATGACGTTGCTATGCTAGAAGCCATCGCCGCTGGTCAGTGTGAAGTGGGTGTTGCCAATAGTTACTATTACGGTCGTCTGCTAGATGAAAAACCAGATTTCCCAGTAAGTATATTTTGGGCAAACCAAGACACGACTGGTACGCATGTGAACATCTCGGGCGCCGGTGTGGTAGCTGGATCAGATAATCCAGACGGTACGCTTAAACTAATAGAGTGGTTGTCATCAGATGAAGCGCAAGGCCTGTATGCCAGCTCAGATAAAGAGTTCCCAGTCAAAGAAGGTATTGATGAATCAGATCTACTCAGATCATGGGGCCCATTCAACAAAGATGATATTAATGTGCAGAAGTTTGGCGAATTGCAAACCCAAGCTATTCAGTTGATGGACAAAGCAGGTTATAAATAGGCGTCACTACCAATAATACCAATTTTAAAAACGAGAATAAGCTAGCTGGCTAAGTTTGATACGGCTCATAGCATTTTTGAGGTTGGTATGATGTAAGGTCTTTATGCGTATGACACGGTAATAATTTATGAGCACAATGCCAGACGCGTCTGTACGTCAGAATGATACAGTCAATGACACGGTAATTAATAATGCTATTATTGATAAGCATCAGATTGTTAGTCAAGACCATACCCTCCGTAAACGCATTATCTCAAAATCAGTCTTAGGACTGATTTCGTTGTTTATGCTCGTGCCAATTGTAATCGTACTGCTATCGTGGACCCAGCCTGTCGCTGATATCTGGACGCACATGGCAGAGTATGTACTGCCGCAAGTCCTGAAAAATACCGCGATTTTGTTGTTAATGGTAGTGGTGATTTCTGGAACGGTTGGCACCGCCCTCGCTTGGGTGACGAGCATGTACCGCTTCCCCGGGCAGCGTTTTTTTTCGTGGGCATTGATGTTGCCACTCGCGATACCTGCTTATGTATTGGCGTTTGTTACTCTCGGCATTGTAGATTTTAGTGGGCCATTACAGACAGGTCTACGCGATATGGGTATCGGCACTGCAATCCCTTCGGTACGTAATGTCTGGGGTGCAGGTTTGGTATTATCCCTAGCGTTTTACCCCTACGTTTATCTATTGGCACGCCAAGCGTTCTTATCGCAAGGCAGGCGGGCGATAGAGGCAGGGCAGATGCTGGGTCTGAGCCGTGGCCGCGTATTTTTTCGTTTGGCATTACCGCAAGCACTTCCGTGGATTATTGGTGGTCTATTATTGGCCAGCATGGAGACACTTGCAGACTTTGGCGCAGTGTCAGTCTTCAATGTCGATACGTTTACCACGGCTATTTACAAAGCATGGTTTGGCTTCTTCAGTCTAACGACTGCGGCACAACTGGCAGCGCTATTAATCGGCATGATATTTATCGTCGTATTGTTTGAGCAGTATTGGCAGGCAAAGCGTGGTCAGTCTATCACTCAAGGCAGTAGCCAGCGTTTTGAAGTCAGTAAATCAGCTAAATGGGCCATGACATTACTGTGTACGTTCGTGTTTTCAGTGGCTTTTTTCATACCGTTTCTTCAGCTTATCTATTGGACCGCATTAAACTTTAGACAAGATTTCGATGCGCGTTATATTGGTTTTGTGACCAATAGCCTTATGATTGCAAGTATGACCACGATTTTTATTGGCTTTTTGGCCATTATTATTGCGTGGATAAAACGACAGTATCCTGACAAGTCAACCAAGCTAATGACCACTTTGGCCAATTTGGGTTATGTAGTACCCGGTACAGTATTGGCTGTCGGAATCTTCATTCCAATCGCATGGTTAGACAATCAAATGATTGCCTTTGGTATTACGTCACAGCAAGTGCTATCAGGTAGTGTTATTGTTATGCTATTGGCATTATCAACGCGCTTTATGACGGTGAGTTTCCAACCCGTCGACCGTCAATTGCAACGGCTAACCGTCAATCAAGAGGCGGCTGCTAAATTACTGAGTGATAGCCCGTATCAACGATGGCGACATGTGATGTTACCAGTGCTCAGTCCTGGTGTACTGACTGCGTTATTGATGGGCTTTGTCGAAGTGATGAAAGAGATGCCGATTACGCTAATGACCAGACGTCAAGGCTGGGACACGTTGGCAGTACGGGTGTTTGAGATGACCAGTGAAGGCATGTGGGGACGAGCCGCGTTACCAAGCTTATTGATTGTGCTGGTTGGTCTGTTGCCTGTTTGGATATTATTGCGTCAAAGCGACAAGCAAAGCTAAACGTGGTGTTAAAATTCCTCTCAAATATTATAGTCTTTCGTCGTAATTTCTCTATCGTTCTACTGCTTTATCTATGGATTTTATTTACTAATCGCTAACTGGTACCGTCTATGCACACTGATTCAATCAAAGGCTCATCAGGCTCTCAATCAATGGATACTGAAGCAGATACTAGTATCAATTCTTATTTTAGTGTGCAAGATTTAATCGTGGGTTATGACGATACGATCATCGTTAATGGACTGTCGCTAGTGCTACAGCAAGGCGAGATTGGCTGCTTTCTGGGTTACAGCGGTTGCGGCAAGACCACCGCATTACGCGCCATTGCAGGGCTAGAGCAAAGTCGTGGCGGCAATATTCATTTGAGTAATCAATGCTTAACAAATATCACCGATCGCAAGTCATATACAGTAGCCCCAGCCAAGCGTGGCATGGGGATGGTGTTTCAGGACTATGCATTATTCGGTCATCTCAGCGTGGCAAAGAACATCGCTTTTGGTCTTAACAAATGGTCTGCCGCTGACAAAAAAGCACGAGTCGCTGAAATGCTGAGCCTTGTTGAGTTGACCGAGCACGCGGACAAACGTCCGAATGAGCTTTCAGGTGGGCAGCAGCAGCGAGTAGCCTTAGCTCGTGCATTAGCGCCGAAGCCTAAACTATTGCTACTTGATGAACCGTTTTCGAATTTGGATGTGGTGCTACGCGAGTCATTGGCAATGAATGTCCGTGATATCCTAAAACGTACCAATACTACGGCTATTTTGGTAACGCATGATCAAAACGAAGCATTTGCATTAGCGGATAAAGTTGGGGTCATGCAAGCAGGTAAGTTGGTGCAGTGGGCGACGCCGAGCGAGCTTTATCATGAGCCAATTAGTCCTTTCGTTGCCGAGTTCGTCGGCGAGGGTGCGATGATAGATGGCATTATCAAAGAAGGTCATGTTGAGACAGCACTGGGTAATATTTATCGCCGTATGGAAGTTCATGATGAGTCGGGTCAATCGCAGTACTGCGAGTATGATTATCCAAATGGTACATTGATTAAAGTATTGGTACGCCCTGACGATATTATTCATGACGATGATAGTAAGCAGACAGCATTGGTTATCGGGCGTGTGTTTCGCGGTGCGAACTACTTGTATCGCTTACAGCTCGACGATGGGCAGACCGTACTGTCTCTAGTTGCCAGCCATCACAACCATGGCATAGGCACACGCATCGGTATTTTACCCATGCTTGAGCATGTGGTCGTATTTGATGAAAAGAACATCAATGCGACCACGTGGTCAGAGTACGATAGGTCAGAAGAGGCGCAGTAGCAGTTAATAGACATTGCTCAAAAGACCTGCTTTTAAATACTTATCTCTCAAAGAAACAAGTATGAAAGCTCGGATAGATTAATGATTACGTATTAATTTAACGAGTGGCTAGTATGTGTAAATAGCGTCCCAGCCACTTGTAGGGTTCTAGTTGTGAGTAACGCAGTTCCATCCGAATGACTGCTTCTGGATCATTATGTCCGCCACGTTTGAGCGGTGCATAGTCATGAAATACACGCAGACCACTGGTGCGCACCGTTTTATAATGATGCGTTGCCAGCCAAGACTCTACTTCTTCTTTAGCGACAGGGTAATTGGGCGTTAGGCTTTTTTTGTTGTCAGCTTTGTATTCGGGATTATCAAGTAAATTAAAATTCCCCATTATCAGGTTGCGATAATCGAAGCTCGCTGGGTTATAAAAGCACAGTGACAGCGCACCATTATCTGTTAGATGCTGATCAAAAAAGCTCATGACGGCAGCGGGCTCTGCCAACCATTCAAGTAGGGCATGACAGAGTATCAAATCAAATTTATCTTTCTCATCGCCATTTACATTATCTGTTAGCTTTCCTGCAAGATCTTGATACGGGCAAACATGCCATGTGATATCTAACACTTGATTACTCTTTCCCGCGCTTGCTTTTGCTTTTTCTAGCATATTCTCAGAGATATCATTGATAATCAGTGTATGACCTTGTGCAGCAAGTTCTATCGAAATCTGAGCCAATCCTGCACCCACATCTAAGATACGTAGCGGTCGATTCAGATCTTTGCTCATTTGTGTACAATACTCAAAGATGTCACGGCGCAGTACTGCCAGTCTGATGTCACCTTTTAAACCGCCGTACACTTTCTTTTCAAAATGATCTGCAATAGCATCAAAGCTACGATCTGCTCGATCAACTTCTGCTTGTTCAACTTCTGTTCGATCGACCTCTATTGATATGGAACGGTTTGATTCAGGTTGGCTGTCTTGAGGTTTAGTTGGCATAAGGTATTTAGATCAATAAGTAAGAGGTTTAGAGTATAGTCAGCGAACTACCAAACCGCTACGGTGTTACCCTCCCTAGAAGTACTATATGTACAATCTGCGGTCGGCTGCCTTGTAGCTGTTTTAGATTTCTTTGACTATAAGAAAAGTGTTCAGTACAACTTAGGGCGTGTCCTCAATTCAATCGATAGTTATCTAAATGGGTTAAAAATGGCTAAATCTTGCCAAACAGCGTCAAATAGCTGACTAATATCTCGATATTATCTGCGCTATTTTCCTTGTTTGACTGCTATTTATCTCATTTTTATCACCATTTTTAAAATGAGCACACGCCCTAGCGTTTCAAACGTCTATTAATGACCCATTTGAAGATGATTTTCGATAAAATAATAATGACAAATACGACGATAACAAACACCCACATACCATTGCCTTGTAGGTTTTCTTGATAGGCTTTTGCCAAGTATGCTGATAAGGCCATAGCGACTAAAAGTGTGCCCCAACGGACATAAGGTACAGCACGATTGTTATGGTTAGGAAATTTAGAAACATAATCGCTCGAAAAGCTATACAGCACCATTGCTAAAATCCAAACAATCGCAAGAATGATATCCATAATAAGAGTAGCCTGTTAAGTCGTTATTTAAGTGTTGTAAAAGATAAGTTAGTGTAGCGTTTAAATTTTTTTTGTCTAGGGCATGTTTTCAATTTACTGGATAGCCTTTACATGGGCTAGAAATGGCAAAATCAGCCAATCAAAACGTGCCTGTTAGTAATATATTTTCAGAGGGTGTTGATTGCTTCAAATATTGCAGTTAATAGGCTGTTTTGCTTGATTTTAATAGTGCTCGGAACCCCCTAAATCGGCAAATTTGTGCTAAAATAGCTTCTTTATTTTACTATCAAAAATATCATCATTTTCCCAGTATTTTTCACGCTTTATAGTGTTGCTGTTCCCGTTGTATTTATTGGTTTTTATCAAAATCTATGGGCGCTAATAATCTATCTATAAAGCCTGCAAAATTAATAGCGTGGATATGAGTGAAGGAGTGTATATGAGCGAGTCGGTCAGTCCTATTGGCATCGTAGATGAACTGAAGCAGTCCTATCTGGATTATGCGATGAGCGTGATTGTCTCGCGTGCGCTACCTGATGTACGTGATGGGTTCAAACCTGTCCATCGCCGCGTGATGTATGCCATGCATGTGCTATCTAATGACTACAATAAGCCATACAAGAAGTCAGCACGTGTGGTCGGTGATGTCATCGGTAAATATCATCCGCATGGTGATAGCGCTGTATATGATGCGATTGTCCGTATGGCGCAGGATTTCAGCTTGCGTTATCCGATGGTTGATGGTCAAGGTAACTTTGGCTCGATCGATGATGATCCTCCGGCAGCCATGCGTTATACCGAAGTACGTATGACCAAACTGACCCACCAGATGCTTGCTGATTTGGACAAAGACACGGTCGATTGGGAAGACAACTACGATGGCTCTGAGCGCATGCCAAGCGTCATGCCAGCGCGCATTCCTAACCTGTTGGTCAATGGTGCAACCGGTATTGCTGTCGGTATGGCGACCAACATGGCGCCGCATAACTTGACTGAAGTGATCAATGCTTGTTTGGCATATGCCGAAAACCCACAAGTTTCAGCTGAAGAGCTGATGTCACATATCTCAGGTCCTGACTTTCCTACAGGCGGTATTATCTATGGCCGTGCCGGTATCTTAGATGCTTATCGTACGGGTAAAGGCCGCTTGCATATTCGTGGTCGTTATCATATCGAGCCGATGAGCAATGCTGGTGTCAATCGTGATCGCGAGCGTATCGTATTCACAGAAGTACCTTATCAAGCCAATAAAGCCAAACTGATTGAGCGTATCGCAGAACTCGTACGTGATAAAAAAATCGAAGGCATTAGCGAAATTCGTGATGAGTCTGACAAAGACGGTATGCGTATCGCTATTGACTTGCGCCGCGGTGAGACTGCTGAAGTTATTGTTAATAACCTGTTTCTACAAACGCCACTCGAGTCTAGCTTTAGTATCAATATGGTCGCGCTAGATAACGGTCAGCCAAAGATATTGACCTTGCGTCAGTTGATTGCTGCATTTGTCCGTCATCGTCAAGAAGTGGTGACACGTCGTACTATTTACGAATTGAACAAAGCGCGCGTCCGTGGTCATTTGCTTGAAGGCTTAACCGTTGCACTGGCCAATATTGATGAGATTATTGCGACAATTAAAGCATCTGCAAACCGTGGTTTAGCACGTGAAAGCCTGCTAAATAATACGTGGGGCTCAGGTAGCGTCGTTGCGATGCTTACCGCTGCTGGCAGCCAATCTGTACGTCCTGAGTTTATCGAAGGCGAAGATCCTAAAGCACCGTTTGGTTTAATAGAGAATGACGCGAGTTATCGCTTGTCTCTTGAACAGGTCAATGCCATTTTAGATATGCAGTTGCATCGTCTGACTGGTCTTGAGCAAGACAAATTAACTGAAGAATACCAAGACTTATTACGTGAAATCGCACATTTAGAGTCTGTTCTTGGCGACTTTGATAAGTTAATGACCATTATCTCGAATGAGATGATTGAGATTCGTGATAACTTTGGTGACGAGCGCCGTACGGACATTATTGACTCACGTACTGACTTTAGCCGTGAAGACCTTATTCCAGAGCAAACCGTTGTGATGACAGTGTCGCGTACTGGCTATGCTAAGACTCAGCCAATTGATGATTATGTCGCGCAAAAACGTGGCGGTAAAGGTAAGTCTGCAACGGCGATGAAAGAAGATGATGTGATTGATCATTTAGTCGTGACATCCACGCATTCTACCGTATTGTGCTTCACGGATAGTGGGCGTGTGTTTAGCTTACGTGGTTTTGAAGTGCCTATCGCCAGCCGCGGTGCACGTGGTCGTCCATTGGTCAATCTAATTGGCTTAAATGGTGATGAAACCGTTACGACGATATTACCGATTCCAAAAATCGTAGAGGACACATCGGTTACAGGTGAGATATCAGACGCAGATATCTTAATAGATAGCGATGATGACTCATTAGAGGGCAGCAACCAAGCAGAGGCGCCTTTTGTCTTCTTTGCAACGGCTAATGGTACCGTGAAACGCGTAGAGCTCAAGCAGTTTGCAAATATTCGCTCGAACGGTCTCATTGCAGTTGGTCTAGAAGACGGCGATAAATTGGTCAGCGCTCGTATCACTGATGGTAGCCAAGAAGTGATGTTGTTTGCCTCAAGTGGTAAAGCCATTCGTTTTGATGAGAATGACGCTCGTGCGATGGGCCGTACTGCGAAAGGTGTCCGCGGTATGCGTCTGGCTACTGACGAATTTATCAAATCATTAGTCGTTATCGAAGATGATGTACGTGAAATTCTGATTGCTTGTGAAAATGGCTTTGGTAAACGTACATTCATTGATGAGTTCAATACGCAAAATCGTGGTGGTGGCGGTGTGATCGCTATCAAGACCAGTGAGCGTAATGGTGCGCTGGTTCGTGCCACTAAGGTTGATCCTGAAGATGACATCATCTTAATCTCTGACAAAGGCACGTTAGTTCGTACGCCAGTTGAGCATGTGGCCAGTTCTGGTCGTAATACTCAAGGTGTCACGCTGATTCGTCTGTCAAAAGATGAAAAGCTGGTCGCTATGGCACGTGTCGAGCACCAAGAAGGCGATGATGAGCTTATCGATGCCATGAAAGAAGATGGTACGTTCGATGTAGAAGGTCAAGAGCAGATAGATATTGATGCGGCGACTGGTGACGCAGTGTCAACCGACGTTAGTGATGTTATTGATATTGCAAACAGTGATGAATTAGACGGCGAGTAAGTGCCTCAGTAGTTAGCTTTTTGATCTAGTCTTATATGATTGTTCTAGAAAAGCCTCTGACGTTATCGTCGGAGGCTTTTTTGTTTTTCTGAGGATTATTAATTTTGAGGTCTGCTGTTAGCTCTTAAGTTATATAAACCCCAGCTTCTATAATTTTTTATAAATTACGCCCATAAAGTTATATTTTTAAGGCTGTTGTTATGTTTACGACCAATCAAACCTTTCAAGGTACCCTTGCATCGATATCATCGAGCTTTTTATTCGCGATGATGTTTCTATTCGGGCTTTTTATGCTGCCCTTAACTGGCACACAAGTAGCGTCATGGCGTGTGTTGATGATGCTGTTGAGTCTGATGTTACTAGTCAGTTTTACCAAGCAGTGGCAGCATGTGTTTGACTATATAAAGACGCTCAAGACGATCAAAGAATGGTTAATATTTATATTACCTGCACCGATTTTGGGTGGACAGATTTGGCTGTTTATGTGGGCACCGGTGAACGGCTTTGGTTTGGATGTCACTTTGGGCTACTTTCTGTTGCCGCTAGTGATGATAGTACTGGGTCGGTTTTTTTACCATGAGTATATGAGCGTATTACAGTGGGCGGCAGCACTATTTGCAGCGATGGGTATCGGCTATGATATATTCCAATATGGGTCAATATCTTGGGTGACGCTGTTTGTGTGCTTGGGTTATCCGCCATACTATCTGCTGCGGCGTACACTGTCTGTGCCACCAGTGACGGGTCTGCTGTTTGATTTGACACTGCTCACGCCAGTGGTACTCACCATGCTATATTTTAGTGGTGGCTTTAGTGTGGCAACACAAGACATGAAATTTTGGTATCTATTGCCATTGCTTGGTGCTTTTAGTGCGCTTGCGATGTCGTTGACAATGATTGCTAGTAGTAAGCTGCCCGTGTCATTATTTGGGGCATTAAGCTATGTAGAGCCTATGCTGCTATTTGTGTTATCTATTACCGTTCTCAGTCAGAGTCTTGAGGAGGGCGGTTCTCTCTTTATGTACGGCATGATTACGCTTGCGCTACTGGTTATGATGGCGGATAGTGCGACAGGCTATATGGTTCGTCGCCGTGATGATCATTTGCATGGTTATAGAGAACCGCAGATAGGGGGCTTTCCTCCACGGCGTCATTTTATCAATCAGCGTATCGATGGCGTGCTAACAGCCCATCGTTTTCGTAAGAAACGCCGCTACCAAAAAAAGATGAATAAGATACAGCAAAAAATAGAGAAACTTGATTTAAAATAATTAGTTAGGTGCATTTAATTTACTCAATGAAGAAGTTGAGTCAATAGGTGAACACTGGCATTGCTTATCTGTTTTGACTTTGACATAATGCCCGCCATGATGTAAGCACGATACATTCAAAGCGTTCAACTTAGATTGCGCGACGACCTTATTTGCAAAAGCCTCAGACGTTCTCGTCTGAGGCTTTTGTTTTTTTTAAAAATTGCCAAGGATGTGCACCAATCGTTAAAGGCCGCTGCCATGATGACTACTAACCAAACCTCGCAGGGTACAATCACTGCCGTGGCTGCAAATTTTTTGTATTCACTACTGTTCTTATTTGGCTTACTACTGCAACCATTATCAGGTACACAGGTTGCGTCGTGGCGCGTGCTGACGATGTTTTTTAGTTTGGTATTGCTAGTCACTTTGCTAAAGCAGTGGCAGCATATTTTTGATTATCTAAAAACCCTAAAAAACGCGAAAGAGTGGTTTTTATTCATACTACCCACACCGATTTTGGGCGCGCAAATTTGGATATTCATGTGGGCACCCGTTAATGGCTTGGGGCTGGAAGTAACGTTAGGCTACTTCTTATATCCGATGATTATGATTGTGGTTGGTCGGTTTTTTTATAATGAAGACATGAGCCTACTCCAGTGGGTTGCCATCGGATGCGCAGGCTTTGGTATTGCTTATGATATATTCCAATACGGTGCTATTTCTTGGGCGACGTTGTTTGTCTGCTTGGGTTACCCGCCGTATTATCTACTGCGTCGCTATCTAGCCGTACCGCCCATCACTGGTCTCATATCGGATCTTGTGTTGTTGTTACCAGTCGTATTGGTTGCGCTGTATATGAATGGTGGCTTTGAAGTCGCGATAACCAACCATAAACTGTGGTATCTGTTGCCTTTACTTGGCATTATTAGTACCGCTGCCATGTCATTGACAATGATAGCGAGTCGAAAGCTCCCCGTCTCACTGTTTGGCACTTTATGCTACCTTGAGCCGATATTCTTGTTTATATTTTCCATTGCTATTTTGGATCATAATGTCGAAGAAGGCTCGATGCTGATGTACAGCATGATTTTTGTCGCATTGCTTATTATGATTGCGGATAGTGCACTTGGTTATATGGCACGCAAACGTGACGACCGCTTACATGGCTACAATGAGCCGCAAGTGGGCAGCTTTCCACCGCGCCGTCGTCTAAAAAATCGCCGTATTAAAGGCGTATTAGCCGCGCATAGATTTCGTAAAATTAAAAAGTATCAGCAAAAAATAGATAAGATGACACGCAAAATCGAAGCATTGCATTTAAAGTAAATATTGCTAGTGGGCGTAGGTTGAGTCTGACTTGGCGGGCTATATCTTTTGGCATAACGCGATACAGTTTCTGTGTCAAAGATGAGGTAATTACGCTATTATCAAGAGCAGTGCTGCCAGACTTAGATAAATGCAGCACACCCTATATAAAATATTACTGCTCATTCACACTATAACTAGGATGGTTTATGTTGCATCTTCATCATTTAGCAAACTCACGCTCGTTTCGTATTTTATGGCTGTTAGAAGAGTTAAACATCGATTATAACTTGACGAGCTACGAGCGCACTAAAGCATATCGCGCGCCAGAAAGCCTAAAAAAAGTACACCCACTTGGCAACGTGCCAATACTAGAGGTGAACGATCGCGCGCTGATTGAGTCAGGATTTATCATTGAGTATCTACTCAAACATTATGATAAAGAGCAGCAGTTTAAACCTACTGATGACAATGAAGCAGCATGGGAAGCTTATACTTTTTGGTTACACTTTGCTGAATCATCGCTGATGCCACTGCTAGTCATGCGTTTGGTATTCACCAAAGTGGTTCAACAGTCCCCAATGCTGATCAGGCCCATTAGTAAAAAAATACAGGGTCAAGTCGAAAAAAACATGATCAGCAGCGGTCTAGAAAAAATGCTGTATATGATCGAGCAGCGCTTGCAAGATAATCATTGGTTTGCAGGCAGTGAGTTCAGTGCGGCCGATATCCAGATGCACCTTGCGATTGCTGGGGCCAATGCGGGTGCAGGATTGGACAGCCGCAAATATGCCAATATTCTGAACTGGCTAAAACGATGTGAAGAGCGTGATGCCTTTAAACGTGCAGAAGCCAAAGGCGGTCGTTTGCAGTTTTAGACGAGCTATATTTAATCAATGATAAATAACTAATTTGATAGTAAAATGAAAGGTTTTGTTTATTTATAGACAAAACCTTTTTTAGGATTACAAATGACAGATTCGAATAAATTAAATACCCAAAAGATTGATGCAGACATCGCTGCTGACTCTCAAATTGACAGAGCCACTGTTAATAGCCAGCAAGTCTCTATCAAATCTTGGTCGCAGAAAATTTTGGTTGTAATACTATGCGCAGCGAGCTTTTATGGTGGTTGGAAGTCTTATGAGTCCAACATGGTCAATGAATGTACGGCCAATGGTGGGCAGATGGTTGAAGCACAAAAAACCATGATGTGCCAATTATCATAGTGAATAAGTATCATATGTAAGAGAGGTAATCTATGTTGAGGCTGACTTTTTTGGGAACCTCTGCCGGTGTGCCGACCAAACAGCGTAATGTGACCGCACTAGCGATTGAATGTCTGAATACGCATGGTGTTCAGCCGAATGGTCAATCACGGGCTGCCAATCACAATAATCAGAACAAAAAGTCGCGTCCATGGGTGTTGATAGATTGCGGTGAAGGTACGCAGCAGCAACTATTACATACCAAACTTTCTTTGCATCAACTAGCTGCTATTTGCATCACTCATGTGCATGGCGATCATTGCTATGGCCTGCCAGGTCTATTAGCGAGTGCTGCGATGTCAGGACGCCGTGAGACACTGACGATTATCGCGCCACAAGCAATTGCTACTCTGCTTGAGGCTTATACGATAACCACTGAGCTATATCTACCGTTTGCTCTCAATTTTGTAGCAATTGAAGAGGTGTTATCTGAGCAAGGTAACACCAATAAGGTTAATATTCGCTTGAGCGACCAGCATCAGCTTGATATCGATATCACGCTGCTATCACATCGGGTTGCTTCTCATGCATTTGGTATCACGCAGACTATCCATCATCGTACGCTTGATACGGATAAACTGCTAGCGCAAGGTATTCCTGCAAGCGCACTGTGGGGTAAATTGCAACAAGGTGAAGACGTCATCACTGAAGACGGTCAGCAGTTATGTGCAGATGATTATATCAATGATGAGGTATCACGAACGCGAGTGGTGGTGGCTGGTGATAACGATACGCCAGTGTGTCTTACTGCGGCGTTGTTTGACACGGATTTATTGGTGCACGAAGCGACGTATACACATGAAGTACTGACTAAGATTCAAGCCAAAAATCCAGAGTTTGATCCGATGCATAGCAGTGCGCAATTGGTAGGTGATTTTGCAGAGAAAAGTGGTGTAAATAATCTAATATTGACGCACTTTAGCGCCCGTTATCAAGGTTTTGATAATCCTAATAGCAAGACGCCAAATATGGCATACATTCGTTTGGATGCTGAGAGCGTTTACAAAGGTAATCTTTGGTTAGCTGCAGATTTCGACCAATATATGGCCGATGGCGCAGTTGACTTGGCAAGTAATCAAAAGAACAGTCAAGAGAAGAACCGCGTGCAGTATATAGGCTCTGCACGCAGTGATTAGACATGGCTTAGCGTTAGATATGGCTTAGCGCTTACCGTCTGCAATTTCCAATTGCGTTATACCGCTCCAGTATCGACTGAACTGGTAAGCAACTCGTCCTGAGCGACCACCACGTTCAGAGGCCCAACGTAGCGCATCCTTTTTGATCTTGTCAGGCATGGTCTGACTTTCCAAAGCATTCTTAGCATCACTATCCATATCAGCTGAGATTTTCTGCTGCTCTAAATTCAGATAATGCTGAACGATATGCAGATAAGTCTGCTGATCCATGGGGTGGAAAGTGAGTGATAAACCGAATCTATCTGACAATGACACGGTCTCATCAATGGCCTCATAAGGATTGACTTCATCCGTCTGACCATTGTAGATATTAACATTGTCTTTCATCATTTGTGGTAGCAGGCGACGGCGATTACTGGTGGCATAGACCAGTAGTTTGTCTTGCTCAGAGTCTAGCGAGCCATCAAGCACGCTCTTTAGCGTACGATAGCTTTCATCTTGACCATCAAATGCGAGATCATCACAGTATACGATGTAGCGGCAATTAGAATCTGCTGGTAGGGCATTAATGGCAGCGCGAATCTTATCTAATATTTGCAGATCATCGCGAGCAACTTCGATAATACGCAAGCCTTCACTATGATGGGCTTGAAGCAAGGCACGAATCAATGATGATTTACCGGCACCGCGTGTCCCCGACATTAAGACGTGATTGGCAGGATAACCTTTAATAAACTGACGGGTGTTCTGTACCAGTTTAGACTTTTGCGTATCGATACCATGCAAGTCATCTAAGCTCAAAAACAAGTTGACCGATAAAGGCTCTAAATTACCAGTGCGTCCACCAACCCAGCGATAAGCAAGTTGGTTCGGATCGATTTCAATAGTCGGTGTGACCTGCTCTTTTAAGTACTGACTGAGTAAGTCTAATAACGGTTGAGGTAGGGCATAAGTAGGCTGATTAGAGGGCGAGGTTGGGATTATTGGTTGTGACATAGTGGCTCTAGTAATTAAGGTTGTCTTTAATACCATACCCAAAAATATCATTAACGTGGCTAAACTTTTGGCGCCTACTGAGCGTAGTATTAGGGTGTGTCATCAATTAGCACATTAATACATTTAGTGGCCTTAAAATGGCTAAATTTTGCTAAACATCGTCAGTAATTTTGTCAATATGTTCATATTAACGGCAATTTCTTCCTTGTTTATCTACAATTTTTCTCATTTTAAGTCTCACAATCTAATTGATAACACGCCCTAGTCAAAATTATTCGCGCTATTATTATTTTTGGAAATGATACGAACGGGAGGCAGTCATCTCACTCTATTATGAGAAAAAATACCATGAAAAATAATGCCAGTAATCTGTCTATTAAGCAAGCGTTGCAGGTGCAAGCTCAGCAGATATTGCCCATTATTACGCAGGAATTAGTCGCACAACATTTTAGTGAGATAGTACATCAGCGTATTGCTCAGCAAAGCACAGAACAAACGCAAGATGAGCACGCGCAAGTTGTCAAAACACAAGATATCAAAACGCAAAATATCGAAAATACTTACTATCAAGGCTTAACGCGTGCACAACATCCACAGTTTGGTCAAGTCATGATTAAATGGCAGTTGAGTGCTGATGCTTATCCCATCTCTCCCGATTTAACTCATGAAGCAGACATTTTAGCTGCTGTAAATGCTTCATTAAAAATAAAAAATAAAGCTATCGCACCGCCACTATTGGCTCATCATTGTGTAAGCGTTCAAATACTAGAGCAGCCTCACAAGCTGATAGTCGTCGTTATGCCTCATTACTCTAATGGTAGCTTGGCAGGACAGTTGAGTGATCGAAATCAGCACTCATTGACGATGCAACAAAAGCATTATTTTTTAGTGCAATCAGCACACTTGATAGTTAATTTGCATGAGGCTAGCTGGCTACACAATGATATTAAACCTAGCAATATTTTGTTAGATTATTTTTTCGATGATGCTTTGCTAGATAGTGCGGATACTAGCAGCTTAATGCCTAATTTATTATTGACTGATTTTGCCTTGGCAGAGAGGTTTAACGATCTAAAAGAAGGAAGTCCTGCTGGTACACCCGCGTATCTCGCACCTGAGCGTTGGCAAGGACAGAGTGCAACGGTGCAAAGTGACATCTATGCGTTTGGCATTATGATGGTTGAGATACTAACAGGCACGCGTCCGTTTCAGGTAAGTGCTAACAGCAATGATAAATTAAAAGCGTGGGCGATTCAGCATTGCCAACAACCTATTCCAAAATTGCTATTAGAATATAGTCACTATCAATGTATTGTCGATAAGGCATTGGCGAAGCGGGTAGAGAGACGGTATCAAGATTTGGATAAGGTGTTGATAGATTTAAGGTTATTAGGCAACAGCTAAGTTTATGATTTTATTTTCAAAAAGTGATTGTTTGTAGTATTCACATGTTACCCAGTCGTTGTTTTTTATGTTTGAATGGATATTCAGGCTCATTTTAAGCTCAGTCACTATAAGCTAATTTGAGTTCCCGTATTTCATTACAATATTTCATTACAATACAGTGAGAATATCATGGCTAAAGTACTTATCATTACCGGTGATTTTGTTGAAGACTATGAAAACATGGTGCCGTTCCAAGCGCTACTAGCGATGGGGCATGAGGTTGATGCGGTCTGCCCAGATAAAGTGGCAGGTGATAGTATTGCTACCTCAATACACGATTTTGAAGGTGACCAAACTTATACCGAAAAACGCGGTCATAATTTTGTCCTTAATGCATCTTTTGCCGATATCAATGTCGCAGATTACGATGCTCTGTATTTACCAGGTGGACGTGCGCCAGAATACTTGCGTTTGAATGTTAAGGTCATTGCAATGATTCAGCATTTCGCAAATACTGATAAACCGATTGCGTCGGTTTGCCATGGACCACAAATGCTGACGGCTGCTGGCGTATTGAAGGGTAAAAAAGTATCTGCTTATCCTGCGTGTCAGCCAGAAATAGAAATGGCTGGAGCCGAATATGTCAAGTTACCTATGGATGGCGCTATTACCGATGGCCAACTGGTAACAGCTCCTGCATGGCCCGCCCACCCAGCTATGCTGAAGCAATTTGTTGCCTTGCTATAAGCTTAAATTAGTATCGAGAGAGGATATATGTGCCAACTTTTTATTAGTGCTGACGACAGCTTGTGGAGCTCTAAAACCAAATCACTTCGAATTCAGGGAGTTGTTACCTCAATTCGTTTAGAAGTGTTTTTTTGGGATATATTAGAAGAGTTGTCATTTCGTGATCAAATGACGGTTAATCAGCTGATCACTAAGCTATACCTAGAATCTCTCGATGCTGATCATGATATTGGTAATTTCACCTCTTTTTTGAGAGTCTGTTGTTCTCGTTATTTATCCTTAATAGCCGATGGCGACCTTTCTCGCGAAACAAGATTACCTTTAGAAAAAGTCGATGCAAAAAATATCATTCAACGTGAAACCCTCCGCAAAAATCAACGTAGTGCCTTATTCAATGATAGTGAGAAAAATCCTTCTGTTCATTAGGGTATATCCTCAATTCAAACGATAGTCATCTAACTGGTCTAAAAATAGCCAAATTTTGCTAAATAGCTGGCCAATATCTCGATATCATCAACACTGTTTTTCTCGTTTGACGACAATTCATCTTATTTCCATCTTCATTTCTAAAATGAGGACACACCCTAGTTATGCCTATAGCAAGTGCATAATCATATAGTCATTCCACTACAAAAGTATTATTGATAGGGCATTGGCGAAGCGTGTAGAGAGGAAATGTCAGAGTACGATGGATGTATTAACTGCCTCGAATAGTATAATTTATTTTTTAACAGTCTTTAACAATACTTAACAGTATTGATACTTTGAAGGTTTTTCAGAGTCGGATAATGAAGTATCGATTCTTTATTAACTCTCATTGTTAGCCTGTTTTTTTTAATTATATAGTCAGTTCAATACAAAAAGTAGTTATCAAGACGAGGACGAAATTTTTGTCAATTTTGTCTGCATAGACACAGCCTGAAATGAAAACTTAACTCGGTCGCGTGTCATATAAAATGCATCTATTTTATTTAGAATTGACTATACCAATCAAGAGTATGTTGATTATAAACAAAGGAGTTTTATATGAAAGCAGCACGTTTTTATGATAAAGGTGATATTCGTATTGAAGATATTCCAGAGCCTACAGTAGAACCAGGCACAGTTGGTATTGATGTCGCATGGTGTGGTATTTGTGGTACTGATTTGCATGAGTTTATGGAAGGTCCTATCTTTATTCCACCGTGTGGTCATCCTCATCCTATTTCAGGCGAGTCGGCACCCATTACGATGGGGCATGAGTTCTCAGGGGTTGTGTATGCCGTTGGTGAGGGTATTGATGATATTGAAGTCGGTCAGCATGTAGTGGTCGAACCATATATCATCTCTAATGATGTACCAACAGGCCCTGGTGACGATTATCACTTATCAAAAGATATGAACTTTATTGGTTTGGGTGGTCGTGGTGGTGGTTTGTCTGAAAAAATTGCTGTGAAACGCCGCTGGGTACATCCTATCGCCAATAATATTCCATTAGATCAAGCTGCTTTGATTGAGCCGTTGGCTGTTGGCTATCACGCGTATATGCGTAGTGGTGCTAAAGCAGGTGATGTGGCATTGGTTGGTGGCGGTGGCCCTATTGGTCTATTATTATCTGCGGTGCTAAAAGCCAAAGGTATCACTGTAATTCTGACGGAGCTAAGTGCTAAGCGTAAAGAGAAAGCCAAAGAAAGCGGGGTTGCTGATTATATATTAGACCCTACAGAAATTGATTTGAAAAAAGAAGTCATGAGCATCACTGATAATCGCGGTGTAGATGTGGCCTTTGAATGTACTAGTGTGAATAAGGTGTTGGATTCGTTGGTTGAGCTGAGTAAACCGACTGGTGTGGTCGTGATTGTTTCTATTTGGAGCCACCCAGCTACTATAAACGTACATAGTGTGGTGATGAAAGAGCTTGATGTACGTGGCACGATTGGCTACGTGAACAATCATAAAGATACGATCCAACTGGTTGAGGATGGCTTGGTTAATCTTGAGCCATTTATTACTCAGCGCATCGCTTTAGATGATCTGATATCCAAAGGCTTTGAGACACTGATTCATAACAATGAATCAGCAGTAAAAATCATCGTCAATCCAAATCTATAATCGTTGTATATCGCCAGTGAGTCAGTACTATATCTTTGATATGATCCCCGCTAATTAGCGGGGATTTTTTATACAAACTCCAGACGTAAAAAAACCTGCTAAAAGCAGGCTTTGATATTTGGTCTAAGATGTACTATCCGAAAATGGTGGGGCTGGAGAGACTCGAACTCTCACACCTTGCGGCGCCAGAACCTAAATCTGGTGCGTCTACCAATTCCGCCACAGCCCCATTTTCGTTACTCTATCATTATTAACGTTTAAACTCAAACACAACGTAGATAGTTAACTGATTCGGTAGTGCGTCTCAGTGGTTGGCTATTATATAGAGTTTGAATAGTTTGGCAACCCCTATTTGCAATTATTTTTAATTATTTAACGATTTTTTTGTCAATATTTCATAAATATTTGATATTAATAGGGTTTTTTATCGAGTTTTTTACGTCTTTAATCACTATTTCTTTGCACTTCTGATGCAGTGATATCTAATTGCTGCAATTTACGCGTCAAGGTATTGCGTCCCCAACCGAGTAAGTTGGCAGCGGCTATCTTTTTACCACCGCTATGGTTGAGTGCGGCTGTCAGTAGAACACGTTCGAACTCAGGTGTCGCTGTCTGCAAAATATCCGTTTCTCCGGTTTGCAGAGACTGTGTTGCCCAAACAGCCAGCGCTTGCTGCCAACTTGTAATATTAGAGACAAGCTGACTTTGTTGAATAGGATTTTGATTGTCTGTGCCAGCACTATATAAATCTTGTTCTAGATGGGGCTCTAGATTAGAAGGTATGTTTTCGAGCAGCTCTGGTGGCAAGTCCTCCGCCATGACGGTGTCGCCAGTCGCCATCACGGTCAACCATAGGCAGACATTTTCAAGCTGACGCACGTTACCACGCCACTCAAAAGACTGCATAATCTGTACAGCCATCGGATGTAGCTGTTTCGGTGCAGTATCCATTTGATCGGCAGCGCGCTTCATAAAGTAGGTCGCTAGCGCAGGGATGTCTTCGCGTCGTGTCCGTAGTGGCGGGAGTGGTAAGCGAATCACGTTAAGGCGATAAAATAAATCCTCGCGGAATTTACCTTGTTTGACCAGCTCTTCTAAATTCTGGTGCGTGGCAGCAATGATGCGCACATTGACTTTGACGGGTTGCTGACCACCCACACGATAAAACTCGCCATTGGCAAGTACGCGTAGCAGCCGTGTTTGAGTGCTAAATGGCATGTCACCGATTTCGTCTAAGAATAATGTCCCGCCATCTGCCTGTTCGAAACGCCCTGGTCGAGTCGTCGTCGCACCAGTAAATGCGCCTTTTGCATGACCGAATAGCTCAGACTCAATCAAATCATGCGGAATGGCTGCCATATTGAGTGCAATAAAAGGCTGCTGGTGACGCGGTGAGTGCTGATGTAGCGCACTGGCGACCAACTCTTTCCCTGTCCCTGATTCCCCCGTGATTAAGACTGTTATCGGGGAGTGCGCCAATCTGCCAATGGCACGAAATACTGTCTGCATGGCTTGTGATTGACCAATAATGCCACTGGGGTTGTGATTCGCACTAGTATCTACTTTAACGTCAGTTTTATGTTTGACAACTTTATTGACTTTGCTGACCGTATTGGTTTTATTGATAGACTTGGATTTGTTATCAGACTTTGTATTAGTATCCGCTATGATGTCAGCTGTTACTTTCGTGTCAGAAGTATTAGATTTCGTTGCCTGACGCTCTACCACCAGATTAGGTTGATAGTTAATCGCTTTATAAATCGTGGCAACGGCATCATCTAAGTCGAATGGTTTGGGTAGATATTCAAACGCCCCTGTTTGATAGCTATTAATAGCAGAGGTGAGATCAGAGTGAGCAGTCATAATCACAATAGGCAGCTTAGGAAAGTGCTGATGTACCCAATCACTAAAAGACAAGCCATCCATCATTGGCATACGAATATCAGTCAATATCACATCGGGTAACTGCGTGACCGACTCAGTTTCTTGCAAGATATCATTAAGGCGTCCCCATGCTGCTTGCGCTTGGGTAAAGCTAATAACCGTAAGCCCTGCATCCTCAAAAGTATCTGCTAACACCATTCTCAATGCGGCATCATCGTCGATGAGCCATAAAGTCGCAGGGCTATCATCAGGGGCATTATTGACCGTCACTTTGATGGCTTGGTCAGTGGGGGTTTGATCGTTTGCCGTTTGAGTATCGCTTTTAGGTTTATGTTTGTCGCTATATTCAGTCATGTATGAGGCCTAATGAGCAATGGGTTGGTTCAGGATGGTAATGTCGTATTTGTGATGTAACTGTTCTAAATAATATCCGTTTTTTGCACTGTGATTGTTGATCAATGAAACGGCAGATATAGTGTAAAGCGTGTCTGCTGCTGACCTTGTACTTGTGTGGAGCTGACATCAATCATACCACGATGATGGCTGATGATATCTTGCACAATAGATAATCCTAGACCAGTCCCTGCAGCACGGCTAGTCACCATTGGGAAAAATATTTGTCCGATCAATGCTGGATCAATCCCTGAGCCGTTATCGGTAATGTTTACTTGTAAGACTTGCTTGTGTTGATGTCCAATAATGGTGTGTTGAAAGGCGACTCGCGTTTGGATATGTAGGGTTGGCTGGTAATCTATATGGCAGTCAATGTCAGTCTCTGAATCTATCGATTGCAATTTTTTGGCTTCCGAGAGCTCTTGCTGTTGTAGCGTTTGTTCAAACTCAGTCATGGACTCACAGGCATTATTAATCAGGTTTAAAAATACTTGAATTAATTGGTCTTTATCAGCGCATAGCTCAGGCAACGATAAATCATAATCTCGCTGTAGCGTTAATTGTGGGTATTGATTGATTACTAAAGACAAGACATGCTCTAGGGGCTCATGGATATTCAGTATTTGCCAGTTTGGCAGTTGATTAGATCCGAGGAACTGTCCTACCAGATGTGTTAAGCGATCCGTCTCTGAGATAATGATATCGGTATAGCCACGTAGTTTCTCAGTGGTCTTCTGTAGGTCGTCATTGTGGTTCGAACCAGAGTTTTTGCTACTCATAGCGGTTGAAGCACTGCCATTAAGATTGGCATCATCGCTGAATTTGATAAATTTTCGTTGTAATAGTTGTGCAGCACCGCGAATGCCAGCCAGCGGGTTTTTTATCTCATGGGCGACTGACCGTAGCATATGACGGGCCACACCATATTGTTGCTGTTGACGTTGCTCTTCTGAGATACGGCTTTGGCGATCTTTGCCCCACATCTCGATGATAAAATACGTCTTCTGCTCGTAGATGAGTGGCGTCACGCTATAGTCGACGGAAAACGATAAATTGCCATTCAATTGCGTATTTATGATGTGATCATGATCAATGAATGGTTGCTGATACTGTTTCGCTAGCTCAAACCTTTCGGCTAAAGAGCAGTTTTGTTCATAGACTTCATCGTTATTGATGCTAGGGCTGTCTTTTGGTTTTAACTCTTCGGGCGAGAGTAATGCCAATATAGGTTGATTGAGCAGTCTGCCACTGCTGATAGCCAGTAGTTGTTCAGCTTGAGCATTTAGCCAAGTAATAGAGAGCTCTTCATTGACCCACAAGATAGCTGTGAACAAATGCTGTGATATGAATGCCAAATCAGGTGTCGATTTTGCGGTTGTCAAATGGGTTGTCATGGGTCGGCGCCTACAAAAAAATACTCAATATAATATTTAACCATAAATCAACACTATAGAGCGGCAAAACTGGCGATTTTTGCAAAAAAAACGTACAATGCGCACAGCCACTTTATCTCTAGCAAGGTTAGCCATGCCCAAAACTTCTACCGAGTCGGTCAATCCGACTATTACCACCTCACCGTCAGCTTCTATCGCTCCAAAAGACACTGCCACTATTTTTAATCCTGCCAAGCCCAATATAGTGCAAGATAGTCAGGCAGATGTCAGTCAAACAGATACTAAACAACCTTACCATCATAAAGCCAATCATAACCAAAACCGTAGTGTCGCCCAAAGCAGTGATGTAACGACTGCCAATGCGACTGCTACGATGCCAGTTAGTGCAGCGCCAAAAATTGGTTTTGTGTCATTAGGTTGTCCAAAAGCCTTGGTGGATAGCGAGCGTATCATCACCGAATTGAGCCGTGATGGTTATCAAGTAGCCAGCGACTATGAAGGTGCGGATCTGGTCGTGGTCAATACTTGCGGTTTTATTGAATCAGCGGTACAAGAGTCGCTTGATGCAATCGGTGAAGCTATTAGCAAAAACGGCAAGGTCATCGTGACGGGCTGCTTGGGTAAAGAAGCGGATAAAATCCGTGCAATGCACCCAGCTGTACTTGCCGTGACGGGCGCGCATGCCTATGATGAAGTCATTACGGCAGTTGCCCAGCACGTGCCCAAGCCAAACCGTAGTAAGGATGCAAACTACGATCCTAAAATAGATTTGATTAATGAGGCGGGTATCAAATTGACCCCAAGCCATTATGCTTATCTAAAAATATCTGAAGGCTGTAACCACCGTTGTACTTTCTGTATTATTCCAAGCTTACGTGGCGATTTGGACTCACGTCCGATTGACAACGTCATGAATGAAGCACTGGCGCTGAAAAATGCTGGCGTGAAAGAGTTGTTAATTATCTCGCAAGACACTTCCGCTTATGGGCTGGATCTTAAATATAAGACCAGTTTTTGGAACGGTATGCCGCTGAAGTCGAAGTTCTATGACTTATGCAAAGCGTTGAATGACTTGGGTATTTGGGTACGCTTGCATTATGTCTACCCATATCCGCATGTAGATAAAGTCGTTGAATTAATGGGCGAAAAGAAACTCTTGCCTTATTTAGACATTCCTTTTCAGCATGCCAGTCATCGCATCCTAAAAGCAATGAAACGTCCAGCACATAGTGAAAACACCTTAGCTCGTATCAAAGCATGGCGTGAGATTTGCCCTGATATAGTTATTCGCTCAACCTTCGTTGTTGGCTTCCCTGGTGAGACGGAAGAAGATTTCCAATGCTTGCTTGATTGGCTGGTTGAAGCTCGTCTTGATCGCGTTGGTGCCTTTACCTATTCAGAAGTTGAAGGTGCTGTGGCCAATGATTTGCCAGATCACATACCTGAAGACGTTAAAAAATCTCGTTACGAGCGTTTGATGACGCTACAACAAGATATCTCAGCACAAAAACTACAAGAAAAAATCGGCAAAACCTTGATGGTATTGGTCGATGAGATTGACAGTGAAGAAGGTATTGCGATTTGCCGTAGCTATGCGGATGCGCCTGAAATTGATGGTCACGTCTACGTTGACGACATCACTGCACAAGTCAAAGTAGGGCAGTTCTTAACCGTCACTATTGACGACGCCAGTGAGTATGATTTGTTTGGTAGCTACAAAGGCTAAAAACCTTACACTATAGACAAGTGAAAATTGCCCCACAAAGGGCAGTTTTTGCTACAATTAGCGCAATTTAGCCTTTTGGCATGCTTATCATCAAGTATGTCGGTGTCGTCAAGACCAAAGGCAAACTCCATTTGTATTTTACCGATAACTTTAATTATAATTTAATGATAACAAGGTGATCTCATGTCTGACAAAAACCCGCGTTACTCTCGTATTTTGCTAAAACTCTCTGGCGAAGCTTTAGCTGGTGGCAAAGACATGGGTATTGATACCGAAGTGCTTGATAAAATGAGCTTATCTATTGCCCATTTGCGTGGCCTTGGCGTCCAAGTTGGTATCGTGGTCGGTGGTGGTAACTTATATCGCGGTGCCCAATTACAAAAAGAAGGGTTGGTTGGCCGCGTTACAGGCGATCAGATGGGCATGCTAGCGACGGTTATGAATGGTTTGGCGATGCGTGATGCCCTTGAGCGCCGCAATATTAAAACGCGCTTGATGTCAGCACTTCCTATTGGTGAAGTAACCGAAAGCTATAGCAGCCGTAACGCCATTCGTTATCTGAAAAACGGTGATGTTTGCATTTTTGTAGCGGGTACAGGCAATCCATTCTTCACTACTGATACCGCTGCTTGCTTGCGTGGTATCGAAATCGAAGCGGGCTTGATTTTAAAAGCGACCAAAGTTGACGGTGTGTATGACAAAGACCCAAGCTTACATGCTGATGCAGTCAAGTACGATGGTTTAACGTTTGACGAAGTGCTAGAGCAAAAGCTTGGCGTCATGGATTTAACCGCTATTGCCTTGTGCCGTGAGCACAACGTACCGCTACAAGTTTTCGATATGACCAAGCCTAATGCATTGTTAAATGTCATTATGGGTGAAAATGAAGGCACACGTGTTTACCACTAATCTGCTTTGATATGCCCAGCACTAATATCACAACGTAAATAATTAAAGTTACGTCCGTCGCTGATAATCAATACTAATGATTAATAGTGACTGACATAACTTACAACAATGAATGATTTATCGATAGCGATAAATAAGGACACATAATGATTAAAGAGATTAAGCAAGACGGCGAAGCACGCATGCAAAAAACGTTGGAAGCGCTTCAGAGTACTTTCAGTAAAGTTCGTACAGGCCGTGCCCACCCAGGTATGTTGTCAGGTGTGATGGTCAGCTACTACGGTTCTGACACCGCCCTCAACCAAGTAGCAAGTGTCAACGTTGAAGACTCACGTACGCTGCTTGTTCAACCGTTCGACCGTACTATGGTACAGGCAATTGATAAAGCTATCCGTGAAGCTGATTTGGGTCTTAACCCAATGACTGCTGATGTGATTCGTGTACCGATGCCAGCATTGACAGAAGAAACACGCCGCGATATGCAAAAACTTGCGCGTGGAGAAGCTGAGAACAGCCGAGTTTCTATCCGTAATATTCGCCGTGATATGATGAATGATATTAAAGATTTAGCAAAAGAAAAAGAAATATCAGAAGATGACGAGCGCCGCGCCAGTGATGATATCCAAAAAATCACTGACAAATATATCGAAATCATCGATAAAAGTTTGACCAAAAAAGAAAGCGATTTGATGGACGTCTAAGAACTAATTTTATTGTTGTTTATGACAATAGTTAGTTAAGTCATTGCTCAAATATTAAGCAGTCAATGTGCCAACGCTATTGGCTGCTTATTATTGCGTGAGTGCTAAGCGACTGATGACTGAATTATGATAAGTTTATGAATTGTCTGTCTGACGCTTTTTAATCACCCTCGCACACGTTATTATTATCTTACCTCAACAATAAGCAAGTTCGCCTATGTCCACTTCAGCCATTTTGGCTCCCACTATTCTTCCTCGTCATATCGCTATCATTATGGATGGCAACAATCGGTATGGTAAAGCCAATGATTTGGGAAAAGGCCAAGGACATGTCGCTGGCAAAGACGCACTAGATCCCATCGTTGAGTATTGTGTGGATACTGGTATCGAGGTATTGACGGTATTTGCGTTTTCTAGTGAGAACTGGCAACGTCCGCCTAGTGAAGTGGCACTGCTGATGCAACTGTTGGCCTCGACTATTCATGAGCAGATACCACGCATGAATGAATATCGTATTCGCTTACGTTTCATCGGTGATCGCAGTCAACTAAGTGCTGACTTACAAGCATTGATGGCAGATGCTGAAGCAAAAACGGCAGACTTTGACGCCATGACCCTAGTTATCGCTATCAGTTATGGTGGACAATGGGATATTGCGAATGCTGCAAAACAGTTGGCACAGCAAGTAGAGTCAGGTCAGTTACGTGCTGATGATATCAATAAAGAAATGCTCGGTGAGTATGTTCAGTTAGCAGACGAACCAGCCGTAGACATGTTAGTACGTACGGGCGGTGAGTACCGAATCTCCAACTTCTTATTGTGGCAATCAGCCTACGCTGAGTTGTTCTTCACCCAAACGTTATGGCCGAATTTTGCAGCAGATGAGTTGGCGACGATGGTAACAGAGTTCGCTCAGCGTCAACGCCGCTTTGGCAAAACCAGTGAGCAGATAGTGATAGAGCAAGATAAGCCTTAAAACCGTTGTCATTTTAATCATTGACTTAGCATTTTGCAAAGCCGTTATCGTATGAGTAGTTAATATTGATTGTTTATGAAATAATAAACCGCTTCAATGGGAGTTAATTGCTATTAGTGGGCTATTGTAGATTAGCTGCTATAATGCACTTTTTGACCATACATTATTCATTATTATAAGGCTCGATAAGTATGTGGCAACGAATTAAGACGGCAGTTGTTCTCGTTATTATCGTTGGTATTGCAATGTTTGCGAGCCAAACCCCTGTTTTATTTGCACCCCTTTTAGCCGTTGGCGTGATTATTGCGGCTCATGAGTGGACGAAGCTGATGCCTAAGTGGCGTCAGCCTGCTGTATTTGTGTTGCTAGTCTTGGTGCTGACTTTAGTCTCTCTTATATTTAAAGTGACTTGGCTGTTTTGGTGGGTGGCGTCACTCGCTATATGGTTGATGGCGCTGTCTTGGGTTAGAGTATTTCCGACGCATACCAATTGGTATGGAAAGAAGCTGGCGTTAATGGGTGCTGTTATATTGACGGCATCGATTACGTCTATGTTTTATTTGTGGCAACTGTCGGCATGGTGGTTGCTCTATGTATTCTTATTGGTTTGGTGCGCAGACAGTGGCGCTTATTTTGTCGGTCGCAAGCTTGGTCGTCGCAAGATGGCACCGAATGTCTCACCCAACAAGAGCATGGAAGGACTGGCTGGCGGATTGGTCACAGGCTTGCTAGTCGTCATTGGGATTAGTGTCTTTAAGCTACAATTGACTGGTGTGCCATTAGTCGCATTTGTGGCATTATCAGCGATAACGATTTTAGCGTCGGTGCTTGGTGACTTATTTGAGTCAATGCTCAAACGCCGTGCTGATGTCAAAGACTCAGGTACGATTCTTCCGGGTCATGGCGGCATATTGGATCGTATCGATTCGCTATTGTCTGCCACACCAATATTTGCACTTGGTTTTTGGGCGATACAACAGTTTGGCTTGATCGTCGTATAAAGCATCAATGTCAAAGCGTTCAAAAATCAAAGTGCTTAAAAATTAGAGTTCTTAAAAATCAGAGCGTTTATTTATTTTTATTTCTCACAGTATCCTTCATAGGCATCAATGGTTATGACGCAACGCATCGCCGTACTAGGCGCAACAGGTTCGATTGGCGATAGTACGTTAGCAATCTTAGCAGCACAACCACAGTACACGGTCTATGCTTTGTCCGGCTATCACCGTTTAGACAAGTTATTCGAACTTTGCAAACAGTTTTTACCGAAACGTGTCAGCGTACCGACAGCAGCCGTTGATAGTTTTGCCCAGCGCCTCAGTGCTGCAGGTCTGGACATCGATGTCGTGGGCGGCGAGCAAGGGCTAATAGATATTGCTACTGACTCGCAAACTGATACCGTGGTTGCGGCTATTGTAGGTGCTGCGGGCTTGCCTTCTACTTTAGCCGCCGCTCGTGCAGGCAAGCGTATTTTACTTGCTAATAAAGAGGCGCTAGTGATGGCAGGGCAGGTAATGATTAACGCTGTCAAAATGCACAATGCCACTTTGCTACCGCTTGATTCAGAACACAATGCTATCTTTCAGTGCTTACCGCTCGCTATTCAGCAAGATAATACCCAAATCCATCAGTCAGAACATGGCGTGCGTAAGTTATGGTTGACCGCCTCTGGTGGGCCATTTTTGCAGCAGTCATTTGAACAGATGCAACAGGCAAGCGTCGCTCAGGCAGTCAAACATCCAAACTGGTCAATGGGTCAAAAGATATCCGTCGACTCTGCAACGATGATGAATAAAGGCTTGGAATTGATAGAAGCTTGTCATTTATTTAATTTGACTGAAGATAGGATAAATGTGGTCATTCATCCACAAAGTATCATTCACTCAATGGTAGAATATAATGATGGCAGCTATCTAGCACAGTTGGGTAGCCCAGATATGAAAACGCCTATTGCGCATGCACTCAGCTATCCCAACCGAATTGAGAGTGGCTCTCAGCCATTGGACTTATATGCGCTCAGCGGATTAGAGTTTATCAAACCCGACTTGCAAAAATTCGCTTGTTTACGTTTGGCACGTCAAGCTATGCAAGCGGGTACGCAAGCGACTATTGTACTCAATGCTGCGAACGAAATTGCGGTTGCTGCCTTCTTAGATGGACAAATTCGTCTGACTAATATTGCGGATATCAATGAGCAAGCATTAAATGACATACAAGTACCGCCATTGACCGAAACAGCTGACATAGAAGATATATTAACCATTGATAAGATAGCGCGGCATCTTACTGACAAGCTTGTAGCAAAGTTGGCATAATCGTAATTAGTATAATCGCAGAAAAAAGCTTTTAGTCAAAAGATGATGTCCAGCATGCCCTAGCAAAGATGTTGACAAAAGATGCTAAGAAATCATACTGAGAAAAGATCATGACGTTTTTATTAACGCTCCTTGCAGCAATATTTGTCTTAGGTCCGCTCATTGCTTTGCATGAATGGGGTCACTATATCGTGGCACGTATGTGCGGCGTTAAAGTGCTGACTTACTCTATTGGTTTCGGCCCTAAGCTGTTTGGTTGGACCAGTAAGAAAAGTGGTATTGACTATCGCATCTCGGCATTGCCACTGGGTGGTTATGTCAAAATGCTCGACGAGCGTGAAGGTGAAGTGGCCAAAGATGAGCAACATTTGGCGTTTAATCATCAGCATCCGCTAAAGAAGATTGCGATTGCCGCTGCTGGCCCTATCATGAATTTTATTATTGCTATCGCGCTGTTTTGGGTACTGTTTATGACCCCATCAGAGCAGCTAGCGACTAAAATTGGCAGCATCTTGCCTGATACGCCTGCTGCTATGGCACAGCTACCTGTTGGTGGTAAAATTGTTGCGATTGATGGTCATGACGTGCAAACGTGGGAAGGTATTAATTATCGTCTGGCTGGGCGTATGGGCGAGACAGATGATGTGAGTATCACGGTGCAATCAGCTGTCCAAACTGATAACTCGGCCAAAACGTATCAAGCGCCCGTGCAGCAATTTATGCAAGGCGCCGCACAAGGCAAAGATGCATTGACTAGCTTTGGCATGCTGCCGTGGCAACCAGATATTGCCCCGATAGTGGGTGATCTGAGTGCTGATGGTGCTGCCAGTCGGCAGGGGCTAAAAGTCGGTGATCGCATTACGGCTATCAATGATACAGAAATAAAAGACTGGATCAGTGCTACCCGTATCATTCGCGATAGCCCTGAAACGCTGCTTAATTTTACGGTCCTACGTGATGGAAAATCTGTGCAATTACAGATTATGCCACAAGGTAAAAAAGATAACTTAGGTAACGATTATGGCCAAATTGGTGCTATGGTGGTACAGTCTGAGATTGTGGTCCCTGATGCGTATAAAACCACAGTTGTCTATGGTCCTGGCGAGTCGTTAGTAAAGTCATTTGAGAAGACGGAACAGCTAGCAGTAATGACGGTTAGCTCAATGGGGAAAATGCTGTCGGGCATGATTGGGTTGGATAATTTGTCAGGTCCTATCACGATTGCCAAAGTTGCCAAACAGAGTTTTGATATCAGTTGGCAGATGGTATTGTCCACTGCGGCTTTGATTAGTTTGAGTCTGGCGGTATTGAATCTTTTACCCATTCCTGTATTGGATGGTGGTCATATCGTCTATCACTTCATTGAGCTGATTCGCGGTAAGCCACTGTCAGAAGGCGTACAAATGGTTGGTTTAAATATCGGTTTACTCTTGCTGGCAGGTTTCATGGTGTTAGCAATTGGTAATGATATCAGTCGGCTATTTTGATTAAATGACAGCTAATATAAATGATAAGGCATTATGTACTAATGGCTTTACGCCTATCATAGACCGATTGTTGCTATGATAGATGATAGTGCTTCATCTCATGGTCTCTGTACTAATCGTAATTTTTAGTTTATTTTGTGATGCATTTTATATAAAGTGTTCTGAGTCTCCCTCATGTGAGTTGAAAATTTCATATGCAATGGGCTAGACAATATGTGCTTTTTAACTTAACTTAAGCAAGTTTTTTATTGACGGATAGTGTTTATGCGTACGCCTTTATTTATGAGCGCGGCAGGGTTGCCGTTAGTTGTAGCGATGATGAGTATGCCAGTACATGCTGCAGAGTTTGTAGTCACTGACATCGGTTTTAATGGTCTACAACGCCTAACCCCCGATAGCCTCTATCCGGTTCTGCCTATTTCGGTAGGAGACACGGTGAGTGACAGTAGCTTGGCAGCGAGTATTAAGGCGCTATATGCGACTGAAAATTTTGCTGACATTCAAAGCCGTGTCGAAGGTGGTCAGCTACGATTTGATGTCGTTGAGCGTCCAACCATTGCTGAGGTGACTTTTGAAGGCAATAAGCTTATTCCAAAAGAAGGGCTTGAGCAGGGACTGAAGAATGCTGGCCTAACTGCAGGTGATGTGCTTAAACAAGCCACACTACAGGGCGTCGCTAACGAGTTACAGCAGCAATACATCAGCCAAGGTTACTACAATAGTAATATTGAAGTGGATCAAACGGTACTTGACGGCAATCGTGTCAAGTTAGAGGTGCGCTTCGTTGAAGGTGATCCTGCTAAAGTTGTTGATATCAATGTTATTGGTAATAAACACTTCAGCGATGAAGAAATCAAAGACGTATTTGCGGTAAAAGAATCGTCTTGGAAAAATCTGATCTCTAAATCTGACCGCTATGCTCAAGAGAAGCTGGCTGCTAGTTTAGAAAACCTAAAAGCGCTCTATCAAAATGATGGTTATGTGCGTTTTGCCGTAGACAATGCCGTGCTTAATATCAGTGAAGATAAAAACAGCATCTTTATTGAAGTGAGTCTTAATGAAGGTGAACAGTATCAGTTTGGCGACGTTAATTTCTTAGGTAAGCCAACGTTTGATAACGATGAGCTAAAAGAGCTGGTTACTTTTGCCCCTAACGAAAAATACTCGCAAGCCAAGTTAGATGCGACTACCGCAGCACTTAAGAGTCGTTATGGTAATGAAGGTTACTATCTAGCACAGGTCAGACCTGTGCCACGTATCAATGATGATACCAAAATGGTTGAGATTGATTACTTCATCGATCCTGCACGTCCTATCTACGTTCGTCGCATTAACTTTACGGGCAACATTAAAACCCAAGATGAAGTGCTTCGCCGTGAAATGCGTCAGTTAGAAGGCACACTGTCTTCTAATGACAAGATTCAGCTGTCACGCACACGTTTGATGCGTACTGGGTTCTTTAAAAGTGTGACTGTCGATGTTAAGCCAGTACCTAATCAGCCAGACCAAGTTGATGTGAACTATGTGGTTGAAGAGCAGCCTTCTGGTAGCTCAACTATCGCTGCAGGTTATTCACAAAGTGGTGGTGTGACATTCCAGTTAGATTTGACGCAAAACAACTTTATGGGTACTGGTAACCGTGTAAAAGCTGCGTTGTCACGCTCAGAAACCGTTGACTCTTATAGCTTAGGGTATACCGATCCATACTTTACAGAAAATGGTGTGTCGCAAGGTTTGAGTGCTTATTATCGTAAGACCAAATATGATGATGATAACGTCAGTAACTATGTAACTGATTCTCTTGGTGCTACGCTTAACTATAGCTATCCAATTGATGAAACCAAGCGAGTCAGTGCTGGTTTGAATGTTGACAACACGACCGTACGTGGTGGTAGATACCTCGGTGTGTCCAACGCTCAGGAGTTGTTAGATGATGGTGGTACACAAACACCTGTTGACGACACTGATGGCACTGCAAGTTTTAAAAATGACTATACGACTTATAATTTACTATTTGGTTGGGATTCTAGCACTTTAGATCGTCCAGTATTTCCGACAAAAGGTATGAGTCATGCCATTGATGCAACGATTGGTGTTGGTGATTCTAACTATCAGAAACTAACTTATACGGGCAATATATATTATCCTGTTTATAAAGATATTATCGCACGTGGCTATACCAAGCTTGGTTATGGTAATGATCTACCTTTCTATGAGAACTTCTACGCTGGTGGTTATGGTTCGGTGCGTGGCTATGAGTCTTCAACGCTTGGACCAAAATCACAAACATACAACGAGGCTGTTACCGGTACAGACAGTACTGATGAAGAGGTCGGCGGTAATGCATTGGCAACTTTCGGTGCTGAGCTGATTTTACCAATGCCATTTAAAGGCGATTGGGCAGATCAAGTACGTCCAGTATTGTTTGCTGAGGGCGGTCAAGTCTTTGATACCACTGGTAAAGACGATGAAACTTTTACTTATTCTAAAAGTGATGGAACTAAAGTTGATACAGGCGTTCCTTTAATCTCTCAAGATAATAGCTTACGCTATAGTGCGGGTGCGGGTATTACTTGGTATACGCCAATTGGACCGATATCACTCAGCTATGCAGTGCCTTTCGGTGATAAAGAAGGCGATGAGACTGAAAAGGTTCAGTTCCAGATTGGTAGTACGTTCTAACGCCATATCCGTTAGACAGTAGTGGATTGCCAAGATGATTTTTCAGCTTGGCAATTGCCTTATTCATAACAATATTAATAATCACTATGATAACGATAGAGCAAATTGTCACTCGTATTGAGCAGCGTCAGCCTGTTACCAACAAGTCTGAGATAAACGCTCAACAACTACGCCGAGAGTTTAATAGCGTTGGTAGTCTGACTACTGCCGACCAGCAGCAGTTGAGCTTTTTAGCTAATGCTCGCTATGTCTTTAGTCTTGCGAGCACTCAGGCCGGAGTAGTGCTGGTTACGGCTGAGCTTCGTGATCAAGTGCCATCGACAGCCATAGCATTAGTGGTTGCAAGTCCTTATTTGGCCTACGCGAGTGCCAGTCAGCTATTCGGTCGCGAATTACGGTCTAACGAGATTCATCCTAGTGCAGTGATTGCTGATAGTGCGATTATTGGTAATAATGTCAGCATCGGTCCTTTTTGTGTGATCGGTGACCATGTGCATATTGGTGAGCGTAGTTCACTGGCTGCGCATGTGGTCGTCGAGGCAAATACTACGGTAGGCACTGATTGTATTATAAAATCACATGTGGTTATTGGACATGATTGCATTATTGGTAATCATGTCAGATTGCATGCAGGTGTAAGCGTGGGCTCAGAAGGGTTTGGTTTTGCACCAACCACTGATCCTAGCAGCACAGGCTGGGAGCGTATCGCTCAATTAGGGCGTGTAATGATCGGTGACTATGTACGAATTGGTAGCCAGACCTGTATTGATCGCGGTGCCATTGATGATACGGTTATCGGTAATCATGTGATTATTGATAATCTAGTGCAAGTTGCTCATAACGTGCATATCGGTGACGGTAGTGCGATTGCTGCCCAAACGGCTATCGCTGGTAGTACTCGAATAGGTAAGCGCTGCATCATTGGTGGTGCTGTTGGCATTACCGGTCATATTGAGATCACAGATGATGTGACTTTGTCTGGAATGACGATGGTAACCAAATCCATTAAAACTGCTGGTTCATATTCCTCTGGAACGGCTGCAATGCCGACGGCTAACTGGCGACGTGCTGCGGTACGTTTTCGTCAGCTTGGCCATGATTAGCGCCACTACAAACAAATCATAAAGATTCAACACATAGCAAGGAAGCGCCATTATGAGCAGCCAAGACATAAATATTTTAAATGATGACAATATCAAAAGTTTAGATGAGCAAGGTCTTAAGTTACCATTAACTTATCACACGCTTAAGCATTATTTGCCACATCGTTATCCTTTTCTCTTGGTAGACAAGATTATTGATTGTACCCCTGGAGAATACATTACTGGCGTGAAGAACGTGACGATTAATGAAGAGTTCTTCAATGGTCATTTTCCTGATGAGCCGATTATGCCAGGGGTATTAATGGTAGAGTGCATGGCTCAAGTTTCAGGCGTTCTTGGATTTATTAGTGCGGGGCTCACGGCAGAAGATGGTTATCTATATCTGTTTGCAGGCGTAGACAAGGTTCGCTTTAAGCGTCGTGTTATTCCTGGTGATCAGCTAATTATTCGTGCCAAAACAGTCATGCAAAAGCGTGGCATTTATAAGTTCGACTGTACCGTACATGTCGACGATGAGCTGGCTGCTAGCGCTCAAATAATGATTGCTCGTCAAGAGCAATAGCACTGATTGACAATGATAGCGTCCATAGTGAGCGATAGCATCTAAATAGCTATCTCAAAATGGACAATCAGAATAACCATTGAATATTTTATATAATAGCAGAGCCAGTTTTAGCTTTTTAAACACTGCTAAGTTGGCTGTATTTTTTACCATTTACTCGCATCAGATGATACAAAGGCCCACATTATGAGTCAGATCCATTCAACAGCACTCATCTCACCGTCCGCTCAGATTGATGAGACTGCCACCATTGGTCCATATTGTATCGTTGGTGATGAGGTATCCATTGGTGCACATACTGTTTTGCATCGACATGTAGTCGTCACCAAATTAACTCGTATCGGTCAGCACAATCAAATTTATCAGTTTGCGAGCATTGGTGAAGATCCACAAGATTTGAAGTACGCAGGTGAACGCACGTGGCTTGAGATTGGTGATCATAATACCATTCGTGAGGCCTGTAGCTTACACCGTGGTACAGCACAAGATGGTGAGCTGACCAAAATTGGTAGCCACAATCTGCTGATGGTCAATACGCATGTGGCTCATGATTGTGTGATTGGCGATCATAATGTGTTGGCGAATAATGTCGGTGTGGCAGGCCATGTCACAATTGGTGACCATACGATTATCGGTGGTAACTCAGGTATTCATCAATTTTGTACGGTGGACGACTATAGTTTAATCGGTGGGGCGAGCTTAATTCTAAAAGACGTGGCCGCATTTACGATGGTATCTGGTAATCCGGCAAAAGCACATGGTCTGAACATCGAAGGTATGCGCCGTAAAGGTTGGTCAAAAGAGACCATTAATTTTTTACGCGAAGCCTATCGTACAATTTTCAGATCGGGTTTGACGACCGTAAAAGCGCTAGAAGTTTTGAATAATGAGCTGTTGCCACAAGAGCCAAAAATTCAACTACTCATTGACTCATTACAGAAAAGCCGTCGCGGCGTGGTACGTTAAAAGTAGGATAAAAATACGCTAAGAGTTAGTAATAGTATAAATCTTCTAATCGACCAAACGCTTGTTAACTTTAAATAAAACATAAAAAACCATAACTAATAGTTATGGTTTTTTATGTTTATGAGTACTTGACTTTTTTGGTCGCTTAGCAGAAACTGAGCGTTTACGGTATTGTAATCAATTCTTTCTTAATGTTACTGGGCGTTTCGCATTGATGCGCTTACTAAATAGCCTACTACTATAAATGGCGTTTATGATAATCAAGGAAGATTATCAGTGACATTAATTGAAGCACGAGGATGGAAAAATGGCTATCAATAAACAAGAACATGCACAGTGGAGCTCAAGTTTTGGCTTCGTGTTGGCAGCAGTAGGTTCGGCAGTTGGTTTGGGAAATATATGGAAATTTCCATACATGGTAGGTGAAAGTGGTGGCTCAGCTTTCGTTATCGCTTATTTATTTTGTATTGCGTTAGTCGGTTTTCCAATTTTGGTTGCTGAATGGCTGATTGGTCGCCGCGGACAAAAGAACCCAGTTAATACCTTTGTTGATGTTGCCACAAGTGAAGGCAAGTCACGCAGTTGGGGGATTATTGGTGCTTCAGGTATTTTGGGTGGCTTCTTAATTCTATCGTTCTATAGTGTCATCGGTGGTTGGGCACTCAACTATGTGACTAAAATAGCGACAGGTCAGTTCGTTGGACAAGATAGCGATGCTGTTGGTGCCACATTTGATGCTATGTTAGCCTCTGCTGGTACATTAACGATCTGGCATACAGTATTCATGTTCTTTACCGCTGTTATCGTTGGTATTGGTGTGACGAGCGGTATCGAAAGAACGGCTAAGATTTTAATGCCATTATTAGGTTTGATTCTATTCGTTATCGTTGGTTATAACGTCATGAATGGTGGCTTTGGTGAGGCAGTGGCTTATCTGTTTACTCCTGATCTAAGCAAGCTGACCGAAGATGTTATGATTGCCGCATTGGGCCATGCTTTCTTCACACTATCAATTGGTATGGGTATCATGGTTGCTTATGGCTCATATTTGGGTCGTGAAGTGAACTTACTTAAGACGGCACGTACGGTTGTTATTCTAGATACTGTGATTGCTTTGGCTGCTGGTCTAGCTATTTTCCCAATTATCTTTAGTAATGGTCTAGATCCTGCTTCAGGTCCTGGTCTTATCTTTGTTAGTTTGCCAATTGCTTTTGGTAGCATGGGCGCTGGTACGATTATTGGTACATTGTTCTTCTTACTTATTACTTTTGCTGCTGTTACATCAGCAATCTCATTGCTTGAGCCAACGGTTGAGTTTTTAGAAGAGCGTACTTCTATGAGCCGTACCGTAGCAACGATCGTTTCGAGTACTATCATTTGGTTGTTAGGTATTGCGGCATTACTATCGTTCAATCTATGGTCT
The DNA here is from genome assembly GCF_040309505.1 of Psychrobacter sp. TB55-MNA-CIBAN-0194. NCBI lineage: Bacteria > Pseudomonadati > Pseudomonadota > Gammaproteobacteria > Moraxellales > Moraxellaceae > Psychrobacter > Psychrobacter sp. TB55-MNA-CIBAN-0194. The sequence continues at coordinate 170,305 of NZ_JBEOOW010000002.1, forward strand.
GACGTTACTATCTTGGACAACAATATTTTCGACGCTCTAGATAAACTGACCAGTAAATTCATTCTACCTTTAACGGGCCTTGCAGCGATTATATTCCTTGCTTGGAGAATGGATCAGCGTAGTATTCAACAAGAGCTTGGATTGTCTAATGGTGCATTCCAGGTTTGGCAAATCGTTGCTAAATTCGTTGCCCCGATTGCAGTCGTGGTCGTATTTGTTAATGCGTTAATCTAATAAATTTAAAGCAGGGCATTTGATTGCTCTACTTTAAAAGTAATAGATAAAAAAAGGGCTTAAGATGATTCTTAAGCCCTTTTGCATGTTTATCGATAAATAGTTGCGATGATTAGCGCAAGTTTAACTCAGGAACTGTTTGACCACGCTTACTATAGAACTCGATGACAAACTCATCAAACGTGTCTTGTTCAATAGCGTCTCTCATGCCCTGCATCAAACGCTGGTAGTAACGCAAGTTATGAATAGTAGCGAGCTGTGCACCCAGCATTTCTTTACATTTATTCAGGTGATAGAGATAAGCTCGGCTGAAGTTCTGGCAAGTATAGCAATCGCATTCAGGGTCTAATGAACCTTCATCGTTGCGATACTGGCTATTACGGATACGTACCACACCAGCGTTGTCTGTGTCGCCTGTGACAAAGTAATGACCATTACGCGCGTTACGAGTTGGCATCACACAATCAAACATATCGACACCGCGACGTACACCTTCAACCAAATCCTCAGGCTTACCAACGCCCATTAGATAGCGTGGCTTATCTGCTGGCATATCATCAGGAAGGTAGTCTAAGACATCCATCATCTCATCTTTTGGCTCACCAACAGACAGACCACCAATAGCATAACCATCAAAGCCAATATTTAGCAGACCTTCTAGTGATTGCTGACGCAAATCAGGATACATACTGCCTTGTACGATACCAAATAAAGCATTGGTACTGCCCAGTCTGTTGTGCTCATCCACACAGCGTTGTCCCCAACGTAGCGATAACTCTAACGATTTTTTGGCTTCGTCATGAGTGGCTGGATAGGGCGTACACTCATCGAACTGCATGACGATGTCTGAATTCAAACTGTACTGAATCTGCATCGATTTTTCTGGAGACAGAAATACCTTAGCACCATCGATAGGAGATTTAAAATCTACGCCTTCCTCGGTGATTTTACGCATGGCACCCAGACTGAATACTTGGAAACCACCTGAATCAGTCAGGATAGGTCTGTCCCAATGCATGAACTTATGCAAGCCGCCAAACTTATCAATCACCTCGGTACCTGGACGCAACCATAGATGAAAGGTATTGCCCAAAACAATATCCGCACCGATGGCCTCGATATCACGTGGCAGCATACCCTTGACCGTACCATAAGTACCAACAGGCATAAAGGCAGGCGTTTGCACGTCGCCATGATTGAGATGAACTGTACCACGGCGTGCACGCGTGTTACCGCTGGCCGTTTTATGTAAGACAAATTGCATATGATTATCACTATTTACGCTATGAAAATGGCGATAATTATAGCATTGTTAGCGGTTTTTTTGGACATATAGTCAGAGAATCACTGAACTGCTACGGTGTTACTCTACCTAAATGTGCTACTTGTACCATCTTCAGTCGACGGCCTTTTACCCATTTTAGCGTTCTTTGACTATAGATGTTTGATGTCATCGATATACGCTCGATACACACTTTGGTCAATCTCGCTTTGTCATAACCAAAAAACACAGATAGCACTCCAAAAGACACAGACAGGAAGTGGCGTCATTGATAAAGTACCAATCATACAGGTGAGGCGGTCAGAGTCATCAGGCTTATTTTAAGAAACAGATTTGTTTTAAGAAACTAGGAAAATAATATGAAAAAGACAGGTTATTTATTATTAATGGGCGGATTGTTATTGATATCAAAAGGAGCGATGGCCGCTGAGACAGAAGAGCCAGAGTACACGTTATTGACACAAACAGGCGATTTTGAGCTGCGTCGTTATGATGAGCAGATTGTGGCACAAACGTGGGTGAGTGGTGATCAAGACGCCGCTAGTCGAGAAGGGTTCAAAGTGTTAGCGGATTATATCTTTGGTAATAATACAGCACCAACGGGCGGCAGTAGTAAAATTAGCATGACAGCGCCTGTGACCATGCAGCCCAATAATAAAAAAAGTGAGACCGACTCACAGAAAATCGCGATGACAGCACCAGTGAGCATGCAGCAGGAGGATGGGAAGTGGCGCGTGCAGTTCACTATGCCTAGTCAATACACTATGCAAACGTTACCAAAGCCTAATAATCCAAATGTTGAGATTATTGAAGTGCCTGCACAGACTTATGGTGTGATTAAGTTCTCTTGGCTCGCAGGAGAAGACAAAGTAGCGGAAAAAACCGAAGCATTGCAAACATGGATGCAAGACCAGAATCTGATGCCTACAGGCGAGCCTGAATTGGCACGTTATAACCCACCTTGGACGTTACCATTCTTGCGCCGCAATGAGGTAATGATCGCCTACGAGTCAAAATAGTAGCCGCAGCTCAAAGGTATCATTTTTAATAAGTATGTTATTTATCTGCTGTAACGATTTATAGGTTTATAAAAATTAGCCCCATAAAAAAAGACAGCAATCGCTGTCTTTTTTTGTATTTAAGGTTTTGGGTAGCGTATCTAGTTTTTTTGCTCGCGGATGATATTAAGCATACGGCGTAATGGTTCAGCTGCGCCCCATAGCAGTTGGTCGCCGACGGTAAATGCACCTAGATACTCAGGACCCATATTGAGCTTACGCAAACGACCTAACGCAACAGTCAAAGTACCAGTGACAGCTACTGGCGTTAAGCGGTTCATGGTGGCTTCTTTGTCGTCCTCAACCAAATCTAACCACTCGTTGCCGCTATTTTTCAGCGCCGCTTCGATTTCTTCTAACGGAATATCTTTTTTGAGCTTGATAGTCAGCCCTTGTGCATGGCAGCGCATCGCACCAACGCGAACACACATACCGTCGATAGCAATCTTATCAGTTTCAGAATTACCAAGGATTTTGTTGGTTTCAACACCACCTTTCCATTCTTCTTTTGATTGTTTATTCTCTAGTTGAACATCAATATAGGGGATTAAGCTACCAGCTAAAGGCACACCAAAGTACTGTGTAGGGAAGTCTGCTGAACGCTGAGTCTGAGCGATTTTTTTATCAATTTCAAGAATCGCACTAGCAGGATCAGCCAGCTCATCTTTGACCGCATCATGTAATATGCCCATGCCATTAATGAGCTCGCGCATGTTGTTTGCACCAGAGCCACTAGCGGCCTGATAAGTCATGGCGCTGACCCATTCAACCCAGCCCTTATTAAACAACTCACCGATAGCCATCAGCATCAATGACACAGTACAGTTACCACCGATAAAGTCTTTTTTGCCATTGGCTAAGGCACTATCGATGACAGCGCGGTTGACCGGATCAAGAATGATGATGCTGTCATCTTTCATTCGCAACGTGCTCGCTGCATCAACCCAATAACCATTCCAACCGCCATCACGTAATGGTTGATGTACCTTTGACGTGTAATCACCACCTTGGCAAGTAATAACAACATCACAAGCAGCAAGTGCGTCAATATCATGAGCATCTTTTAATTGGCTAGTTTCAATACCCTCAAAGCTTGGCGCATCTCCGCCTGCATTGCTGGTGGAAAAGAACACAGGTGTGATGCCATTGAAGTCATTTTCTTCTTGCATACGTTGTATCAATACTGACCCAACCATACCGCGCCAGCCTACCAAGCCTACTGTTAAATTACTCATGAAATCCAATCCTATTTACAATTATTTGTTGCATCACCAACCGATAACAATGCCGTGAATAGCGCTAAAAAGCAAGGCGTTTTAGCGGTTTTCTATATACTATTAACTATGTTCGTTATAACTTTAAGTTATTAGCGTAATAGTGACACTCACTATGCCTTAGACAACTCATCGTACATTAATAATATCTAGCAATCATGACTATCGAAAAGACATATACGATGATGGTTATTATGAGCTTGTAAATATTGTAATGTTTTATGATAGTTGTCGCATCATGATTGCTCATTAGTAGTCTATAATATTGTGAAATGCTAAGGTTAGAAGTGAACCTCAATTCAGACCAAGCCATGCAATATTTCGTTATCGAATAAGTCATGAACCGGGCCATTTCTTCAGTCATCCTCCTAATAGACGGTTAATACACACTATGGATCTCTCACTATTATATTACAGCCTACAGGGGTTAGCAGGATTCATCGCCTTCGTAACGATTTGGGGTTGGATACCACTTGATAATTGGTGGGTGCGTGGTGTTGAGTTTCCACGCATTCAAATCATGGTGTTAGGTGCCATTGCTTGGATTGGTATGCTGCTATTTTGGTCAGAATGGGCGTTAGGTCAGTGGCTGCTATTCTTAGTCTTAAGTATCACTTTAGCGTTTCAGCTGAGAATGATACTGCCTTATACCAGACTGTGGAAAAAAGAAGTCGAGAAAGCAAAAGACAAACCAGAGGGGCAGGATAATCACCTAAAAATAATGGTTTCAAATGTTTTGACGCCTAACGATAATACGCAAAAACTGGTTGATTTGGTCAAGCAAAAAGAACCTGATATTTTAATTACGCTAGAAAGTGATAAAAAATGGGAAAAGGCCTTGCAGCAGATTGAATCTGACTATCCTTATACCGTAAAGGTTCCATTGGATAATCTGTATGGTATGCATCTCTATTCTAAGCTTGAGTTGATTGATCCTGAAGTCAAATACTTGATGATTGATGACATTCCTTCAATCCATGCGCAGCTGCGCCTGCAAAGTGGTCGCGTCATTTGGTTGTATTGCTTGCATCCTATGCCGCCCAGTCCCACCGAAGCAGACAAATCTACCACTCGGGATGCCGAGTTGCTCATGGTCGGAAAGCACATAAAAGAGAACGACCAAACGGCGATATTGGCAGGTGACCTCAATGATGTGGCATGGTCAAAAACGACTCGACGTTTTCAGCGTATATCTGGGTTATTAGACCCGCGTATCGGCCGACATTTTATCAATACTTTCCACGTCAATTATCCATTTCTGCGTTGGGCATTAGATCATATTTTCCATAGTGCCTGCTTTACCGTTGTAGATATAAAGCGCATGCCCTCTATTGGCTCTGACCACTTTCCTGTTATGACAACGCTACAATATGAGCCAGAAAAGACCAGTCAACAAGCACAAAATGCGCCTACTAAGGACGCAGAAGATATTAGAGAGACGGATCATAAAATAGAAGAAGGTAAAAAAGAAGGTAAAAAGGTATCAAAAGAACACGCAGAAGAATGAAGAGTTTTGGGTCAACAGATACTAGTTTGATAGCTTATTGCGCTATTAAGCTTCCTCTAAAAACGTAAGCATATGCTTACGTCAAATAAGGTCTTTAGCCTCTAGTTGTATCAAACTGATTGCCCTACAATACGACCATCAACACAAGGATATGCAAGGATGCAGTGTTGAGACAGTATCAATAAAAGCTCAGGTCAGCCCGCTGTCTTATAGTTTACTGTTCATGACTTAGGATGAGTCAACACGGAAATAATAACAACATGAAGCGTTAAAGCCTCGAACCAATCGCCCTAGGTTCGGGGCTTTTCTTTGTGTGTCAAATTCATTCGTTGAAGATTCATTTTTGGGTTTTATAGAAAATTAGAATATCAGGAATTAAAAAAGATCCTTAAACGCTAGCTTTTAAAAATGGGCGCTTATCAATAAAAAAGGGTACATGCATTGGCATGTACCCTTTTTCGAAAAGACTATTTATGTTGTTAATCTATTCGGTAGTTTCTTATCCAAGTACTTGGATATAAGCGCTAGAACGTAACTCTTGTAGCCAGTCTTCTTGAGCTTGTGGTGCTAGGCGTTGGTACAATGCTTGACGTGCCATACTGCGACGATATTGCTCACTAACGTCCTGATCACGTTTCCCATCCACTTTTAAGATATGCCAGCCAAACTGGGTCTTGAAAGGAGCAGAGTAATCACCGACCGCTGTATTTTTCATGACAGCTTCAAACGGACCAACCATATCCTCTTCACTAACCCAGTCAAGATCACCACCGCGACCAGCTGAACCCGGATCATCTGAGTAGGTCGATGCTAAACCAGCAAAGTCAGCACCACTGCGTAGCTGTTCGTATAAATCATTGATTTTTTGTTCAGCAAGCGCATCAGTCTGGAGCTCATCAACTTTCACCAAGATGTGACGAGTTTGCCATTGCGGTATCAGCATGGTATCACTGGCTTTTTTATTAGCAAGCTTAATGATATCGATACCTTCAGGAGTAATTAATGGCTCACTAACCGCACCGACGTCAAGCTTGGTAATTTGGCTTGATAGTTCTGTAGGCAATGAGGCCGCCTTGTGAAAGCCCATATCGCCACCTTGTAGTGGGATAGGATAGCTACCTTGGCTAGCAGCGACAGCTTCCGTGACATTGACATCTGATACGAGCAGGCGAGTGCGTAATGCTCCCGCTACCTTTAATGCTTCTGCACGCTGCGCCTCTGATAAACGGCTATAGTCATCGATGTAAGGCACGCGTACATGAATGGTTTGATATTCACTTTGGTTCAAGCGCTTGGCTTCAGGAGATGCCAAAAATGCATCGATATCTTGCTCGCTGATGCGGACACGATCACTGATTTGACGTTGCTGCAATGCTTGAATAGAGGCATCTTCGATCAGCTGAGCGCGCAGAGCAGCGTAGCTACCAGGTCTTGCTGCATCTAGACGTTGCTGCAATGCTGAGATGCTACCCAGTCCTTCTGCTTGTGCGATTTGACCCAGACGCTGATTGATAGCGGCATCGTCAGGTTTTAGGCCTGAGCGCTTAATCATAGACAGCTGCAACTCACGTAAGATAAGTGCATTTAACACTTCAGACTGTAGCTGAGCTGAGTTGGCAATTGGCTCGCCAGCAGCTTGAGCACGTGCTTGAGCTTGCGTAATAGCAGCAACCAATTCACTTTTTAAGATAGCATTTTCATTGACTAATGCAATGATGCCGTCTGTGCTATTGGCTGGGGTCAGGCGATTCACGTTGCTTTGTTCAGCATTGGTTGTCGCTTTAGCCGCTGCAGGCTTTACGGTGGCGGCTTGGGCATTGAGACTAAGCACAAGGCCTGCACTCATACCCATCGAAAACAGTACAGCACGGCTGGTTTGACGTACAGAAAAAAATCTCATGATGCTCCTCATCAATGTCATCGCATCGGATGGTAGTTGGTCAACCATATCCATTATATTTTAATAATCATATACTGAATAATCTTGTCCATAATAATGTGATAAATAGTATCACGTAAATAGATAGCTACGCGAGTAATGGGATAGGCTGACTTTATTTAGCCGCTCATTCTTAATTTGCTCAGCTAAGTAGCTTATCGGTCTGTCATAAAGTTTTGGCTTTACAACAGACCTTGTAAGAAATCCTAGTTTTTCCACGCAGTTTGCACAGTATCAAAGCCACGTACCTTCTCAGACAGTAAACGCGTCAAACTACCATTACCGCTACCAAGACCACTTAGTCTAAGCTCTGCCATGATTGCTTGTGTCGGCTCGTTGGTAACATCCAAGTCATTATAATAACGACGGCCATAAACGGCAAAACCAAAGCAGCAGTCTTCATAATCGACACCAACAAGTGCATCAAGCATCTTGCTGTTGCGATAATCATATTGGCCTTGTGTCAATATTCGCCATTTGCTATTGATAGGGAATATAGCCGATGCAGTAACGGCAGATAATGGTAGCTGATTGGTGTTCGTATCACTTTGACGCTTTACAAAGCCGACATTAAATAAGCTGTTGTCTGTTGGCTGGTAACGTAGCTCAGTTGTGATAAAGTTTAAGTCATAGCTATTGTCCAATGCACCGTTCACATCGACCCAAACGTTATTATATGGTTGGATACTCGCATCCCAAACCATGCCTGATGATGACGTGGTAAATACAGGTTCATCATCAGCAAGCGTGACGCGACCATCATCGATATAAAACTGCTCTGCAATACTACCATCGAAACGTGTCACACCCGTTGCATCGATGTAACGATAATTAATCCCTGGCGTAACAGCATGCAAGTCTTGCAAGCGGTCATGACCTAAAAACCAACTGTCCGAAAATAGCTGCTCATAGTTGGTTGAGGCAATACGGGTATTAAAGTTAGGAATGTCATTCTGGTCTTCGTATGGTGCATAAGTGTACTTCAATCGCGGATTGAGTAACTGATAACCACCCATGGTATCGTCAAACGCACCAAATGGTGAACCAGCACGGTATAGATGTAGTCCGGCATCAATGCTCGCTTGCGGTACAAACGCTGATAGACTGCCATCTTCTGCACTTAGCGAGCTATCTTCTAAGCTGTCTTCGTCGTATGCCGTATAGAGATGTTGTAGGCTCAGCTTTGGTTTGATATAACCCCACGAAGATTCGATTGGGTAAGAGGCGCTAATTTTATTATAAAGACGTGTACCGCTTTTTTCAGTCTCAGAACCATCATCGATAGATTTTTTAAAGTACGCTGAATCACTAACACCCGTAATTTCAAAGTTATTGTTTGTCGGTATGCGGTAGTTCAGCGTCAGTTGTGGCAGGCGAGAGTAAGGTTTGTCTTTATCCTCTAGTGCGTCACCATCGCTGTCAAAAGCATCCAGTGTTTGAAAGGTCTCGAGTTTTAGCTCACCAGTGACATAGTCGTTATAATAGTTGAGGCGGGCACGTCTCGGTAAATTTACCGTACTATCGGATAAACCAAGGGTATCGAAGTCATCCAGATAGTCCGAATCCGAGACATAGCTGTATTTGAGATCCCCGCTCAAACGCGGAATACTCTTGGATTCCCAAGTATGATCATAAAACAGACTGCTACGATTTTCGTCATCATATTCGTTGTCATTAGGGAGGTATGAACCAGTTACCGTACCTTTCCCATAGTTTTCGGTCAAATAACGAAACTCACCTGATAGCATGGGGTTGCGATCAGTATAAATATGGGTATTGAGCGTGGCATCGTAATTGGGTACCAAATTTAAATAATAAGGTACATCAACTTCAAGACCGGTTTCACTACTAATACCGACATTCGGTAATAAGAAGCCACTACTGCGGCGACTGTCTATTGGGAAGTTAAAATAGGGCAGATAGAATACTGGTATGTCAGCGATACGGAACGTTGTGTCGTAAGCTTCACCTCGGCCTGTTTCTGTATCTAAATCAATAGTTTTGGCATCAAACTGCCATTTTCGATTCATGGGCGGGCAGGTGCTAAACATGACATCATCTAATTCGTAGTGACTGTCATTGGGTCTGTTTAAGCGCTTGGCATAGCCATGTGCTTGTAGGTCGACACTAGCAAAAGCCACATTCTCAGCGGTTGATTGTCCCGTTTCCGTGTTGTAGTTCAAGCTGTCTGCAACGCCAATTAGGCCGCCTTGTGACGCTCTTTCACTTAAACTGGCTTGAGTATTATTCATAGCCTGATTGGGTACATTATTCCGTGGTACTTTTTGCCCTGTCGCTTGGTCAGTAAACATGACGTTGCCTTGGGCTGCTGCCACACCTTTGCTCAAATCTAGCGAGACTTTTTCTGCTGCTATTTGCTGAGTGCCTTGATTAATAATGACATTACCCGAGAGCTCAGCATAGTCAACGCTGTCGTAATAACCATAGTCCGATTCTGTAAACAGAGGTGCTCGGTTATTTTCTAGGCTATTAGTTGCTCCAGCCTCATTGACAGCACGCTGATAATTAGGGTTGCTATGTGGATATACCCATTGGCCTTCACAGCGTTGTGAGCTATCTACAGTACGTATCGGTATCTGTAAGTTCTTACCGACTTTAGGAATGACTTGAAGACTGGTTGTGTCGACCATACTATCAGCGGTTGGAACCTCAGTATCGGGTGTTAGCTCATAGAACTCTGCCAAGCGCATTAAGCTGTCTTGAATGCTTTCATCATTTAAATCAAGCTTGTTGGTGTTTTTTGCAGCTTTAGGTGTGCTGGTATCATTACTTTGTACAGCGGCAAGGCTTTTCTGAGTATCGGGTGCTGGTACAAAAGCTGAATTGTTACTGTCTTGATTATCACCGTCTTTATTGTCGCTATCTTTAATGGCAGTGACTTCTAGAGAGCTGTCATCTAGGGTGTCTTGACTAATGGCGCTCTCAGTATTGAAAAAGCTGTCATTATTGACAGAACTATCACTGAGGTTGCTATCGTTAAAAGAGCTGCTATCTAAAGTGCTAACACTTGCAGCCGTATCAATACTATTAATGCCGTTGGTTAAAGTTGAGTCATCAATAGTAGCTTTAGCGGTGACGGCTGCCTGTTGCGATTGTTTGGTTGCAGCAGTAGTCTTTGGACTCTGACTCGCTTGATAGTTAATATCACTATAATCAGGCGTTTGATTGATATTGCTATTAGCATTAGGCGCTGCTTTAGATATGTAACGTGTACTACTATCGGTAAGGATCGGCGCAGTTTTTTGTGTGTCAGCATCGCTGATTGCAGCATTAACGGCTAGGCTAGATAAGCCTAAGGCGCCAAATAAGATCACGCGAATGCTTTGGTAAAGCGGAGAATATAACAAGGGCACACCTATGATTGCAGAGCCTATTGGATTGCGATACTGAGCTTAGTAGCCGCATTATTGAACAAGGTATAGCAGTTAATAAACGACTAAAAAATCACTAATTGCTAATAGCGATCTCAAGAATTTGAGTGTTTTACATATAATGACGACTAATCATAGTCAAAAAAAACCAAATCAGCTACACTATTTACCAAAATTTATAATATAGCTAGGCTGCTTTTCGAATGATTGCCGAGATTATGCTTAGCGCTAAATATTGAATGATAACTCAATATACTTGTTATAGCAGTTATTGTGGCTCAAGATTTCACCATTTTAACAAGGTTTTGCCTGACTTATCACTACTTTAATTGTTTACGACTTATATTTAACCTGCGATGCCCATTATGACTGACAAACTAACTTTAGAGCCGAACATGACTGATACCGAAACCAATAGTCGCCTACAGCAGCTAGAGAGCTGGTTGCAGCAGATATTTACAGGTAAAAGATTTAACTTAGATAGCCTGCCTGGTGATGCCAGCGCCCGCCAATATCACCGTATTCAACTACCGAAAGATGATGATAATGGAGCGTTGAATTATATTGTCATGGATTCTGCCGATGAACAAGATGCCATGCGTCAGTTCATTAACGTCGCAAAATTGATGTCACCTGCTATTAATGTACCAGCGATTGTCGCACAAGATGTGACTAAAGGCTTTTTGGTCTTACAAGATTTTGGTGCGGTAGAGTTCGCCCATTTACTTGTCGATGCGCCATCTACTCAAATTAACGAGTACTATCAATTGGCAATGCAGACGTTGGTCGCACTACAGGCCGTACCTGTTGAGACAGCAAAATCTCAGCACCAATTGCCAGATTATGATACGGCGTTGTTGGATCGTGAAATGGAGCTGTTTACGGATTGGTTTATACCGTATATCGGAATAGCGCTTGATAAAACGTTGTGGGACAATTTAAAAGTAGCATTGACCAAAGAGATTTTGCAGCAGCCACAAGTCATCGTTCATCGTGATTATCACAGCCGAAATCTGATGCAAGACCAAGCAGACCATTCACGCTTGGGTGTGATTGATTTTCAAGATGCAGTGGTTGGCTCTTACACCTATGATTTGGTGTCATTGGTACGTGATGCTTATGTTGAATGGCCGGAGCGTCAAATATCTGAATGGATGAAAGACTTTTGGCAATTACAACAGCAAGCAGGACTAAGCACAGCTGCTAGTGCGCAACAGTTTGAAAATGATGTCAATGTAATGGGCGTACAGCGTCATCTAAAAGTACTGGGGATTTTCATCCGTTTGTCTGAGCGTGATGGTAAAGACCGCTATTTAGCAGATATTCCTAAAGTGATGAGTGATTTAGTCTTTGAGCTAGAGTGGCTTGGTAAACACGGTAGTGACAGCTTGCAACAAGCACTACTACCATTTAATAAATGGTTTGTGGATACCGTGCTGCCTGCATATCAGCATAAGTTTGCACAGCAGTATATCTAAATCTATTTATCATATTAGCATTTCAAGAGCTTAAAACTCACACATTATAGGAGTGTACATGTCTACCTCTACGATTACACAGGCCATGATTTTGGCAGCGGGCAAGGGTACTCGTCTACGCCCGTTGACGCTTGAGACGCCCAAGCCTTTGGTGGAAGTTGCGGGTCAGCCGCTTATCGTTTGGCACATCAAAGCGCTACAGGCGGCAGGTATCACTGACATTACGATCAATGCGTCGTGGTTGGCTGATAAGCTCATCGATACGTTGGGCGATGGCACACAATATGGCGTAAAACTGCATTGGTCAGTAGAAGGCGATGAACCTTTAGAAACAGCGGGTGGTATCTTTCAAGCACTACAAACTGGTAAGCTGCGTGATGAGCCGTTTATCTTAGTGAATTCTGATGTTTGGACGACTTATGATTTCACTCAGTTGCAAGACTATACATTGGGTGCGGATCAGCGTGCGCATTTACTCTTGATTGATAATCCGGCGCACAATGATAGCGGAGATTTTGCGATTAATAATGGTCTTGCTAGTGAGCAACCTGTAGGTGATGGTGATAAATATACCTTTGCCGGCATCAGTGTGATGTCGCCTAGATTGGTTGATGGCTTGGTATCAGGTCAGCCAGCAGCGTTGGCACCATTGCTCAAACAAGCAATGCTCAAGTTTCAGATTACCGCTGAAGTCATTACTGACAATTGGATAGATGTGGGCACGCCTGAGCGCTTGGAACAGGTAAACGAGTTTATCGAAAGTAAAGGTGCTAAAAACCACTTAGGTGTATAAGCTCGATAAATTCTTATATAAGTATGCATAAAAAAGCAGCGTTGATTAAATCAACGCTGCTTTTTTATGCGTGTAGCTCAGGGAATGTTAAACACCCATTGCTAGTTTGATTAGCTGCGCAATCGTAAACACAACCAAAAATCCTGCCACATATAGACCGACAAACCATAGCCATTGTGACTTTTTCTTACTGAGCTTTTTCATGCTCGTCTCCCATTTACGTGTCAATACGCTTTTGAAAAGCAGTATAGCTACAGCTAATAACAGCAATAGCCAGTGACTGTTTTATCAATTCATATGTCCATGCTTAACGTTCTTACTTATCAGTACATATGCTCATGATCCGTTTTACCCTTAAAGGTGTAATACGCAAAAGCGGTGTAACTCAAAATAATGGGTAGCATAATACCAGCACCAACGAGCATAAAGGACAGTGATGTATCTGCTGCGGCTGCTTCATAAATCGTCATTTGATACGGTACGATATAAGGGAACATGGCAGAACAAACACCGATATAACCCATCAAAAATAGCGCGACAGTCAATAAGAAGGGACGATATTCACGTTCAGTGTTCAAGTCTTTACGCATAATAAAGAATAACACCATGACGATAATAGGCATGGGAGCCAGATATAATAAATCTGGGAAATGAAACCATCCGTCGAGTGCATTGATGTCTGAAAAATACATAAATACTGTGACGACAATCATGGCGACGACTAAAGCAGATAGCATCCAGCCAGAAACTCTGCGTGCCCAAACTTGTAGTTTGTGTTCTGTCTTGATAATCAGCCAAGTAGAGCCAAGTAGGGCATAACCAATAATCATCGCAAAACCGCAGACGATAGAGAAAGGCGTTAGCCAGTCAAACGGCCCACCAGAGTATAAGCGATTGCTCGCTTCAAGGCCTTGTACCAATGCCCCAAGCATAATCCCTTGAGAAAAAGTAGCAAGCACTGAACCGACAAAAAAGCAAGTATCCCAAACATGACGACGTGTCGAGGATTTAAAGCGAAACTCAAATGCTATGCCGCGCAAGATAAGACCAAATAACATCGCTGTCACAGGTAAATAAAGACCCGTCATAATGATACCGTAAGCGACTGGGAAAGCGGCGAACAAGCCACCACCGCCCAATACCAACCATGTCTCATTACCATCCCAAAACGGTGCGATAGAGTTCATGATGCGGCTACGATTTTTATCGGAGCCTGCAAATGGAAATAAAATACCACAGCCTAAATCAAAACCGTCCAGTAAAACATAGACGAAGACTGCGAGAGCGATAAGTCCGCCCCAGATCAAAGGTAAGTCTAATACATCACCGTAGTTAAACATTAGCGTAACCCTCCTTCATCGATGTCATCTGCAGGTTCATCAAGGTCTGTTCTCATTCTGTCGCCAGCACTGGTATCGCCAGTCAACGTGCGACCTTGACCTTCTGTGACAGAATGCTCATAGAAGTTATCTTCAGAAGGGTCTGAATAGGGTTTTGGCCCTTGAGCAATCAAGCGTAGGATATAGAAACTGCCTGCGCCAAAGACAAAGATATACAGCACAATGAAACCAATCAATGTGGTCGCGACCTGCTGTGCAGCGACTGGTGACATACTCTCAGCTGTACGAATCACGCCATACACGGTCCATGGTTGGCGACCCGTTTCAGTCACAAACCAACCGGATAATAATGCAATAAAACCAAGCGGTGTCATCATCATCCACGCACGGTGGAACCAGACACTTTCGGGATTGAATTGCTGTTTTTTGAAGTATTTGTATATGCTGAATAAACCGACCAGCACCATCAACATACCAATAGCAACCATGATACGGAATGCCCAAAACACAATCATAACGTGCGGTTGGTCTTCAGGTGCCCAGTTTTTGAGACCTTTGATTTCACCATCCAATGAATGTGTCAAAATCAAACCAGAGACATATGGAATCTTAACTTCATATTTATTGGTTTGGTTTTCTTGGTCGGGAATCGCAAATAAGCGTAAGGCTGCGCCGCGCTCATCTTCCCAGATACCTTCCATCGCAGCGACTTTGGCTGGTTGATGCTCTAAAGTATTTAGACCATGTTCATCGCCAATTAACACCTGAGCTGGCGCTACAAATATGGCCATAATCATCGCCATACCTAGCATGACACGACCGTGTTTGCGGTGCTCGGTATGTTTTTTGGATTGTAAATAATAAGCACCAATACCACCAATGACGAATGCAGTGGTCAAAAATGCTGCTGTCATCATATGAGCATAACGGTAAGGGAAAGATGGATTGAAGATAATCTCAAGCCAGTTGGTTGGGTATAGCAAGCCATCTGCACCCACCATAAAGCCCTGCGGCGTTTGCATGAAACTGTTGGCGGCTAAAATCCAAAAACCTGAAATCAGCGTACCGATGGCGACAATTGCAGTTGCAGCAAAATGCATGCGTTTGCTCACACGTCCCCAACCGAACAGCATAATACCTAAGAAAGAGGCTTCTAAGAAGAACGCAGTCAGTACTTCATAGGCGAGTAGTGGACCTAAGACGTTACCGGCTTTGTCAGAGAATACCGCCCAGTTGGTGCCGAACTGGTAGGACATCACCACACCGGATACGACACCCATACCGAAGACGACAGCGAATATCTTAATCCAATGCTTATAAACTTCGGCATAGATAGGATCGCCCGTTCGAAGCCAACGGAACTCAAGCACCGTCAACCAACTGGCTAGTCCAATAGAAAAAGCAGGAAATACAATATGAAATGAAATAACAAAAGCGAATTGAATACGCGCGAGTAACAACGCGTCCATTTGGTCGATCATAAATGCAGCGAACATAAGCGCTTACCTTTATTTGTTAGCCAAGTAGCGCAAGCTTCCATGATACGCTCAAGTAACTGCCCGCAACCTTTTATACGAATATCGCGGTCAATAATCAGATTTTCTTTAGCTGTGAATATTAGCGAGTTAAACCGTTTTATTTATGCTATGACTAAAGCGATCTAACTGAATAAATAATTTATATCCATACAAATTAAGAAATAGTCGGTCATTCAATTACTGATACTTCATTATGCGCCTGCAGCCTTATAGCTACAAGTAAGGCCATGTAACGCATACTTACTAGTAAATATAAATTAGTAAGAATAAGTTAATGCTATATTCCTTATACAATATTATATATTGTAATAAAGTATAAAGAAGGTATTTTATCGTACTCAGCAGTGTTCAGTATTGAACAGACCCTAAACTATTGATTGAGCTGCTGATGCAGTATACGCCTTAAAGTCAAAATAGTTTGAGGGTTTTCTTGAATGCTGTGACCACCGTTAATGACTGTCTCAGAAGCAGCACCGTCGAGGTGAGCGCTGGTATAAGGAACGATACCGTCAGACAAGCGTTCAGTTAATGCCTGACTGATATTTTCATCGATGGTAACGGCCGCTACAAGCGATTCATCGGTCAGTTTAGCGTTATCAGAATCAGCGTTTTCACTTGCACTGATAGCCTCACCTCTTGCGTCTTCTTCTATCGCTTGTGACAAGTCGATTCTGGCACCACCCGGCTGCATTTCTGCCAGTCCTTTGGTGATGTCAGCATCGTTATTGGCAATAATTGAGTGATAAGTAATGCGGTCATTGATGGCGAGATCTTTGGTGAGCTGTATAAAGGAGGATTTATCGCTGAGCTGGCTAGCACCGTTTTGTAGATATAGCGCGCCTAATGGGTTGTCTGCCAAATCGCCTTTCGTTGCAATCGTTGCTAAGTTTTCAGTGACAGTTTTCACTAAACCGACAGGTAAGTAGACAACACGGCGTAGGGCACGCGTGAACCAGCGGTCTGCATAATCAGTACCGCGAAACGGCGCAGACAAAAAGACAGCGGTATCTACCTGTGGTAATGTCTGTAGCTTAAAACGTTCTTGTAATTGTGCTTCACCAAAAGAAGCTTTGAGTGCGTCGCGGACTTTACGTTTTTCGCTATTAGAGAGTATGTTTTGATCATCGAGATTATCTAAGTCATCGACTAAGTTTTCATCAGACAGCATCATGCGAGCGATCACAGCACCCATACTATGACTGATAATCACGCTATTTTTGCTGGCGAGATTTTGTCCTGTCGGATCCGTCTGCTGATAAGTGCTGTCAATCAGACGTTGGATTTGGTAACGGTTTTCTAAAATAGGTAAGTTGGTTGGGTAAAATATTTGCCAAACCTGATAGTTGTCACGTAACTTATCATCATTGAGAATATCGTTGGTCAAATTCACCCACGTTGCAGGGCTAGAGGCTAAGCCGTGCAGCATAATCAGCACACGCTTATTGGGATCATAAGGCTCGAGCATAAACAGTTTGGGCAGTCTTTCCTCTGGTTGGCGAGTGATTAAATTTAGATAGCCGACGCCATCTAGTTGGTTCTCTGATAGCCACAAGCCATAACCGGCAGAGAAGTTGGCTGCCAGTGGATAGTCATTATTGAGGATATTAACACTTTCGCTTTGATACGGATTATACAGGTGGATATCGAGTTTACGACTGTCTAGTACTTCTAGCACGCTATCGCCACTGGGTTCAATCAGACCCGTTAACAGTAAATGGCCTGTGGGATAAATTCGCGAACTTGGTTTGCTATCATCGATATTATCTTTTTTATCATCCGATTGACCTGACAGTGAGGATACCAATAATTGGCGAATCGTGGTGGTATAGCGATCATCCAATGACGCAACCAAGCTAATGCCCAAGCCTGGACGTTTACTGATTGAGTTTAGCCCAGAGAGACGTAAATCATAATTGGAGACCAAGTCTGCTAGAGCGGAGGTTTGCTTATGTGCATTTTGCAGATAGCTGTTTTCATTGGGCAAATAAACGCCGAGGTCATAGCCATCGACTTGTATCTTCATGACTTCGACTTGGTCGGTAGTCTTGCCTTCTAGAGGTGCACGATTGGCAATAGCCGCCTGCGCGCTGTTATCACGCTCAGTGGAGGCTATTGGTAAATGTTCTATCTGTGGGTCGCCCATCAGTTTATCTGAACCATCCACTGCCTTGTAGAGCTGAGTGATGACATCATTGCTCGCGGCATTATAGATATCTTGGGTCTGAATATCGATATCGTTTGGAATGCGGTTTGGTGTACTAGAATGGCTACTATCCTGAGCGCTACCTTCAAAATCATGCGCTAAGCTGTCATAAAATAGATAGGTATAACTGTATTTTATCGCATTAAACAATCGCTCTTGGTAGCCAGTTAGGCAACGACTGGTGTTTTCTTGTTGAGTATTGGCCTCGGTATCACTTAATGGTGCATTGGCATAATAAGGGTCGAGTGGCGGGCGAGAAAGCGCATTGAGGCAGTCTTGCGATTTGGCAAGCTGTCGAGCCTTTGCGTAATGTAGTTCAGAAAAAATAGCCAGTGAGGAACGGTGGTGTTCATCTAAGATGCTATCGGTGAGCTGGGTCAAACATAAATCAAACTGCTGCATACAAGCTTGCTCATTGAGCCCTGCTGATAAGAGTGCTGATGCGGTATCACTACTGAGCTTGTTGTCCGTGACAATGTTGCCACGCTGTGCCGTAATGGTCTTTGCTGAAGCTTGTTTATTCACCGAGACTGTACTACATGCCGGCAATAATGCCATCGCCGCTATTAAAGCGACTGAAGTGATCGGTATGCTTTTTTTATTGGCGTGCGTTACCATATTTTTTATAGGGTTAACGAAAGTCATAATTCAGTCCAGTTAGTCATCAAGGTATGAGTCAGTAAGCGGTGTACAAGAGAGAGTGTAGCGTAACTTTTGCGATTAAGCTTTTTTATTTTAGGCTTTGTCATTAAGTAATATCGAAGGAATAAGACTATCTATCATTGATACTACTATCGATATTGCCTAATCATATTTACATCTCATTAATCGAATATCTTATTCATTTAAGCGGGATAAGAGGACAATTAAAATAACTGGTTTATTAGGGTGTGTCCTCATTTTAAAAATGGAGATAAAAACGAGATAAATTGTCGTCAAACGAGAAAAATAGTGCAGATAATATCGAGATATTGACCAACTATTTGACGCTGTTTGGCAAAATTTAGCCATTTTTAGCCCAGTTAGATGATTATCGTTTGAATTGAGGACATGCCCTACTAGATACAAAAAAGCGTCTCCATTTTATATTGAAATAATATCGATATAAAATGAAGACGCTAACTGTTTTGGTCGTAGATTATGTATCAATCACTTTGATCAATACATAAAACCATTCTAGACACCTGGTTTAACGTTGATGTCAGGTGCTGGTATGTCCCAAATGTAGAACTTACCTTCTTCAACAAGTTTTATCTGCTGACCAATCATAGCATTGTTGGGATTTTTACTCTCAAGGCGACGCAGACGCTCTAACGCGCTATCACGACGGTCACTTAAGACGTCTGACTGTGCCAAGCTTTGCTCTGCTTCGGTATAGCCTAGAGAGACGGCTTTATCTAAGTATTTTTGACCTTCTTTAAAACCGCCACCTTCTGATAGCATCATGCCATACAAGAAATTAGCTTCACCGCTATCAGGCTGCAGTTTAATGGCACGGTCTACATATTTTCCGCCGCGTATCGTATAGTCTGAACCCAAATCTAGGTTACGTCCCATGCCGTTAAGCTTGGCTGCACGAAGCAGTACATCATAAGAGGCATTTGGTGACAGGGCATAAGGTTCAATCCACTCAGCCAATACTTTGATTTTTTCACGAACATTATATCGTTGTGTACGGTTAGGGAAGTTTGGTGGATAATGGCGGGCATTAGGTGACGCCTCTTGGATAAAGTCATCAAGCAGACTCACGTCTAATTTATCAGAGTTAGCGGTTGTTTGTTGTGGAATCAATACGGTCTTTAAAAAGCTCACGTCTGACAATTGCACTTTTGGCGTTGGGATGTTTGCAAGTTGACCACTACGCAGATCGATACCAGATGTCGTCATTGGACCTGGCTCATAGACATGAGTGCTACCTGTGTACACTGGCTTGGTTGGGGCAGGTGTGACGGTTTGTGGCTGCCCAGAACTCATTGGAAAAAGGCTCTGTGTAGGCGCGCTTTGTTGAGTAGCAGCGACAGGTGCATTAGTTTGTGGCGCTGGTTGAGTGCTTGATTGAGCTGTACTGTCTGCTTTAGGTTGAGCAAGACGAATTACACGTTTACTAGAGTCTACAGCACTAGGGACGGATGTGGCTGCTGCATTGGTTTCAGCTGCATTGACAGGTGCTGATAGTAACATTGTGCATGCTGCTGCCAGTGCGGTCATCGTGACCAGTTTCGAAGACTTGGTAGACACACTGCTAGAGAGCATTGATTTTTTAATGGTTTTCATAAAGATTGTTACCTTGTTTATTTAGTCGTTATTTAGCAATTAAATGGTCATATAGGTTGTGTCTTTGCTGCAAAATCGTACAAATTTCTCATACCGTAGCAAATTAAGCTTTACGCTATCAGTAGTAGGATTGTTAATAATAAACGTCAAAAACTCGATAGTAGATGCAATAATCAAGCTTATAGTCTCTATTAATCTAGAGCTGGCAACTACATCGTTTACTACTACAAATGATAAGCAGTGGCTTTCATACGGTTGGCCATCCAGCGCATCGTCTTGCGTACAGGCGGTGACAATGCAGCGCCGCCGCTGGCAAGTGCGAGCTCACGATGGTGCAACTCTTCGATATCCATTTGTGCCAGTATCTCCTTTGAGCGTTTGTCATGCTCAGGCAGTTGCTGGATATGATCTTGCAAGTGCTCACTGACTTGTGCTTCTGTCTCTGCGACAAACCCCAAGCTGAATTCATTAGAAATAGCACCAGCTACTGCCCCAAGACTAAAAGACATGCCGTACCATAATGGTGTAAAGAGACTGGCGTGGCTACCAAGCTCACTTAGACGAGTTTCACACCAAACCAGATGGTCAACTTCCTCTTCGGCAGAGTGTTGCATGGCTTGCTTGACGCCGTGGTCTTTAGCCGCAAATGCTTGACCGTGATAAAGCCCTTGCGCGCATACTTCACCAGTATGATTGATACGCATCAACCCTGCGACATGCCGTGCTTCAGTGATGGTCAGCTCAGGAATTTCATCGTTGCTGACTGGTAATGGACGCGTACTAGGGTTTGAGTGCGGTACGACAGCTCGTAATGCCTTATCGACGCCGAGTAAGAACTGGTCGATTTTGGATAAGGGACGTAGGGCCATAATTCACTCCTAATGGCTGTATGTACTATCAAAAGGTACTGTTATTAAAAGGTGCTGTTATTAAAAGATTCTGTTGTTAAAGTGCTATTGTTAAGAAGTACTATCAAAAAATAAGGTTGTCTATTTTTCTGAGACAATTATAGTCTCGGCTTCACAAGCATTACTATAGCAAACAATCTAAATTATCAGCACGAATATTATCGGCTCAAAAACATACTGATTGCTATAGTAATACTCAATTCAGCTTTAGCATACTTATGGAACGACTTCATCATGCGTTTGAATCACAGCACTTTTGATATGCCTATTGAGCTTAATATATAAAAACGCGCCAAATGCAATATTGAGTAGTCCTGTTGCCAAAAACAGCTGAGGCATGCTCAACGCCAACGTATTTAAGATAACAATCGCGAAAATCGCTGAGGTAACCATAAATATCGCGTTAAAGATATTATTAGCACCAATGATACGCGCACGATGGCTTTTGGGTGCATACGCCTGCATAGACGCATACAAAGGCACAATATATAGACCGCCACTAAAGCCCAAAAAGAACAAGTCTGCAAATACTCGCCAGCTACCACTCATACCCACTAAATCACTGACACTGAGGAAGGTGTCATTGCTCACGTTGATATTAAGACCTGATAGTGAGAAATATAAATCGATTGCAAAAATACTTAATCCAGCAATGCCAAAAGGTAATAAGCGCAAACTGACTTGGTTTTTGGTCAATGATTTACACAGTAATGAACCAATCGATACGCCAACTGAAAATAGCGTCAATAGGAAAATTACCACTGACTCATCACCATGCAAAATGACTTTGCTAAGCTCTGGCATTTGGGTCAAGAACGTCGCACCATAAAACCAAAACCAGCTGTTGCCAAGGATGACACAGAATAGAAAAGGTAATGAATATAAGTAGCGAACCGTGGCCAAACTGGTGGTAAAAATATTCCAGTTAATTTGTAGACTGGGCTGCATCGCTGGCATGATTGGGATGTAACGTGCTGCCAAATAGCCCAACACGGCTACGATCAGAACGGTCATACTAATCCAATATAGCGACTGCGACAGTTGCGTAAGGACGCCCGCGATAATCATACCCAGCAGAATAGCTAATGAGGTGCCCATTTGAAACAAACCATTGGCACCAACCAGCTCGTCTTCTTTCATCGCTTGCGGCAAGTAGGCGTATTTAATCGGTCCAAAAAAAGTTGAATGGGTACCCATTAAAAACAATGCTACAAATAATAGGGCATACCACTCAAACACGAAACCAACTGCAGCGATCGCCATGATCACCAACTCAAGCAGTTTGATCAATTGCGTTAGCTTTGACTTTTCGTATTTATCCGCAATTTGCCCTGCCAGCGCTGAAAACAAAAAATAGGGCAAGATAAATAACATCGCGGCTAAGTTATTTAAGATACTGACTTCCATTCCCAACTGACTTGCAGCGGTGTAAGTCAGAACCAGTATGAGCGCTTGCTTAAAAACATTGTCATTAAACGCGCCCAAAAACTGGGTAAAAAACATGGCACTAAACCGGCGGTGCTTAAATAACTGAAACTGATTTGCCATGAAAGTTCCTACAGATAGATCGCGGCTGATAGATTAAAAGGACATACGGAGTGCGGCTTTTAAGATAAAGGTAATTATTAATAGTATCAAAAACTTATCGAAATATAGCATAGGTTTTATCAATATTAGGACGTATAATAGCAAGGCTTTGGTATAAATACATGCGCCCGACGCTATGATTTCATAATTATCTACGTTATGATTTGTGAATTTTACAGGGTTTTACTGTCATATATAAGTGATGGCAAGCCCCGCTATCAATACAGCCTACCTACCTATTGATACGATAACGGCACTCAGGACTAAAGTTTGCACTATAGGCCGTAGACTGTCATTATCAAGAGCAAAGGTAGTCAATCAGAATCTCAGCCAACTGTTAATAAGTTTATTCACCGGTAAGACTTAGCGATTGCCCTCGTTAATGACATTGTGCCGCGTGAGGTGATAGGAAATAAACATGAACCACCAGCCTTCAACTCTAGCGCGTCCTGTATCGGTTAATCCGTGTGATACTCCTATAAATGTGTCAGATAATATCAGTGCCCAACGCATGCAAACTTGCCATGCTCAAGCTTGCGATATTAAACCTTGCCATGCTCAACCTTGCCAGACTCAAAACAGCCCTCGTATGGCTACGTGCGATGCGCCGCGCATTCACTTTACACGCTCTGCGCTTTTTTCTGCTCTAGCGACCAGCTTTGTCGGTTTTGGTATCGCACCTGCAGCTTTGGCCGATACTGCTATCAATGCAAATACTCCTGCTCAATCCATGACCAACCAAGTAGCGGCCAGTCAGTTAGCCACACTTTTAGATTCAAATGATGATGCTCAGCGCAATATTTTTGATAGTTCGGATGATGAGTTGTTGCAACAAGCCACAGCGATACAGCAGCAGGGTTATCAGATGATGACGCCTGCGCAGATTGATCGTGAACTGGCTGAGTTGAATACGCAAAATACCCAAGACATTAATACGATAGGTGGCGGCAATAACCGTAATAATGCCAATGGCATCAGTAATAGTGATGTTGATAGCGATTTTACAGCGCCAATCGCGACGTTGAATGATACCGCACCGCCTATTGGCTTAGATGTGGATCTTGATGCTGACAGCCTACCATTACCTAGTAATCTTGATACATTGGGTAAGAGTGAAAATGCCACTGAGCCAACAGACACGACTGAATTGGTGTCGAATCCGATAAATGTCAGCGGCTCTGTCAGCGCTGAAAGTGTGGACGGTGACAGTGATAGTGATGATAATAGCGACAGCGATGCTATTGATAATAGTAATGAGCTAGTCGCGAACACTAGTGATGTGGCGGATGTAGAGGGTGCGACAGCAAATATTATCGATCCAGGTGACTATCTGCCAGATTATCAAACAGATACTCAGGTAGCCGTTGAAAATGTTGAACAAACCAATAGACCTGGGCCTCGGGAACGTAACAAAGGCAACATCGTAAAGCGCCTTTATAATCGTTTCTTTAATGATGGCGCCATTGCCATACCTAATGTTGAAACGACCATCTACTTACAGGAAGCCACGTCTGAAGATACGGACGACAGCGAACCAAAAGAAACCAAGGCGGATAACGATATCCAGCCAATGAAAAACATTAAAGCCGCACTGGATAACACCACGGTTCAGTCCGTTGCTGACTTTACTGCTGCTTTACCGCGCTTGCGTCAGACGGCACTGGATGCTGCAAAAGCCGTAGGCTATTATGAAGTTACGTTGAGTCTGCGCCAGCCTAGTAGTGATACTTTGGATGTGGTTATTGAAGAGTTGGGTGAGCCAGTACGTGTCGATAGCCGTATTATTGAGATTCGCGGTGAAGGTAGTGAGCAAGAGGAATTTGCAAACTTCGAAAAAGAACTCCCACCACAAGAAGAAGATATCTTTAATCACCGTGTCTACAAAAACAGCAAAGCTGCGCTAGAGTCACTGAGTAATACCTATGGCTATTTTGACCAATATTGGCTAAACAAATCGGTTGATATTATTTTGCCGGACAACACAGCAGATGTTTCTTTGGTTTATGACACGGGCAGTCGTTACCAATTTGATGACGTTGTGTTTTTCACCTATGACCGAGAGACCAATACGTTAACGGAAGACCCTGATAAGCTGCCTGTTGAGCTGCCATTATTGCAGCAGTTGCTTGATTTCAAACCCGGCGATCCATTTTATGCGCCTGATGTGACCAAATTTAGTAATGATTTATCAGCGACGCGTTACTTTAATACAGTGAACGTTGAGTCGATACTACCACCAAATGAGAGTAGTGAAGCCAGTACATTGGCTTTTGATAATACCCCAGTGAATAGCAACGGTACGTCAGAATCAGATGAAGACGTTAGTAGTGGTAGCATTACTGATGTTATTAATAATAATGGTAATGACTCTCTAATGACGGCGAACGAGGCACTTGTTAGTGGGGCCAGCGATTCTAATAACGGCAGCGTGGTTAGCGAAAACACAGTCAATGAAGACGATATTGCTGCTATCGAGTTCGAGGCCGATGAAGCAACCCTTGATAAGCTGCAAGCCATTGAACAAAAAGCAGATCGTTTAAGCCGTTTGCCGAACGATCGGGTATTAGATGAAAAACCTCAAGAAGCAGACAACCTGTTAGGTAAAATCAGTGATTCCATCAGTAATGTCGCTCAAAAAATACTGCCTGATGAAAAAAGCCTGCTTTCCGATGAAAGCTTTGTACCACCGACATTAGCAGGACGTAAAACACCGCAAGAAGTGGCAGAAAGTAAAAAAGTGCCGCTGTATGTTTTTGTTGCCTCTGACAAACCGCGCGACGCCCAAGTCGGTCTTGGTTACGGTACAGATACTGGCGTGAGAGCAACGGCAAAGATAGATTATAACCTGATAAATCGTCAAGGCTATCAGGCTGGTGCAGAAACGGAAGTTTCAAGAATTGCTAAAAATGTGGCGGTCTATGCCAGTCGACCTTGGAAGCACCCGCTTAATGATAAGCTAGATGCACGTCTGACTTATGAGGAAGAAGTGATCGACCAAGGCGAAGGCAACTTTGACCTGTCTACTCGAACACTAAAAGCAGCATTGGCACGTAACATCCGTCAAGATAACGGATGGAATCGTAGCTACTCTGTGCGCTACCGTTTGGATGAGTTAGAAACAGGGGTCGATGAAACAGAGTTGGATGATCTGCCTATACGTTTTACGTCTTCAAATCCTAGTCAGCAAGCGTTGTTATTTGGCTATGGTATGAGTAAAACCAGTATAGATAGTGTGACTAATCCGACTCAGGGCATACGTCAGTCTTACTCTATTGAAGCAGGCAGTGAATCAGTTGCTAGTGATACCAATATGGCAATCGTTCGTGCAGGTGTTAGTGGTCTTTATAGCTTCGGCGATGCCGATAAGCATCAAGTATTAGGTAGTCTGAATACTGGTTATATCTGGGCAGATGATTTTTACGAAGTGCCTTATAAATTACGCTTCTTTGCAGGTGGTGACCAGAGCATCCGTGGTTATGACTATGAGAGCTTATCACCACTAGAGAACGGCTATCTGACAGGTGGTCAAATTCTCGCGGTGGGTAGTGCAGAGTATAACTATGAGTTCAAACCGGGTCTTCGTGCAGCATTCTTCACGGATGTGGGTAATGCTTATGACGAAAATTTCGATACTGAGACAAAGGTCGGTGTCGGCGTCGGTATTCGTTGGTCGTCACCTGTGGGCGTGGTGCGAGTCGATGTGGCGGCTGGCGTGACAGAGGAGAGTATTCCCATTAGACTGCACTTCTTTATTGGTTCGCCTTTATAATTGTTAGATTCGTTCTGTTATTTATTATTTATCGTACCGATTGCCGGTAATCATTCTTTAACGTAGTTGAGTGCCATGCTGACAAAAAACAACCCGCCTAGTAACTCACCAGATGAAGATCCGGCACAGCGCGACGCTCGTGCAGTCAGGCGCTTGTATCCGTTATCATTTTTGCTCAAGCTACTGGTGCTGATTTTAATCGTACTCGCGATTATGTTTGCGGTGTTCTTTTATGCGGCTGGCACAGAGTCAGGTACCAAGTTTATATTAGAGAAAGTCAGTGCCGAGACAGGCATAGAGTTCGAATATGGACAAGGCAACTTGCGTGACGGTATTTGGGTGACCGACATCGATATCAAGGCGACTGAAGACCTTGAGATATTGGTTGATAAAGCCTATGTAAAGATAGGCTGGCGCGCTGTATTTGCCAAAGAAGTGCATTTGCGTGAGGCCGACATACAGACCATTGAGATTATCAATAATGAGCCACCAACGGGTGAGCCCTTCGATTATAAAACCCTGCAGTTACCCGTCAATCTACGGTTTGACCAAGCTAAAATCAAAAGCATCACTTATAAGCAAGTGACCAAAGAGCCTATCATCATCCGTAATATCGTTGCCCGTGATTTGACTTGGGTCGGCAGCACGGTATCCATTGCTCGTGGTGATTTGCAGTATGCTGACATCGTTAATATCAGTGCTTTAAAAGGTGAAATTGATTTACAAGGCGATTATCCGCTAGATTTAAGTGCTATTGCAGAAGTAAGTGCACTAGAACAAGCCTATATTGATCCACTAAACATTACCGCAACAGGTACGCTCAAACGCACGGTTGGTAAAGTAAGCAGTCGCTACAACGATAGTGATGTTACCGGTGATTTTATCGTTCAGGGATTGGACGGCGATTCACCGTTTCGGGCAAAACTGCAATGGGATGATATCTTAATCCCGTATGCAGAAGATCAAGATATTCGCCTAAAAAGCGGTACGGCCACAGCAGAGGGTGTCATCTCTGAGATACGTCTACGCATCAATACTGAACTGACGGCCAAAGACATTCCTTCAGGTCATTATCAAGGCCGTGCGATTATTGCTGATAGTCAGCTGCGTATTGATCGTTTAGATGCTGATGTACCTGCTGGACGTTTGGTGTTGCAAGGTATTTTAGATTGGAAGAGTAGCTTTGATGCAAAAATCCGAGCGACAGGCAGTAACTTTGATATCCGCCAAGCGATTCCTGATGAGTACGCTGACTTTAAAGCGTACGCACCGCAAAGGCTTAATGGCAGACTGTCGCTACATTATCAGCAGCAGAATAGCGCTGGTAATACAGAGATAGATGCAGACTTACGCCAACGTGATGGTGAGCATGTTAATGCTAATATTGCCAGTGGCAAAGTTTCAGCGAAATCTAAACAGGCGGCCCCTTGGTATATTGATGCTAAATGGCAAAATCTAGTCCGCCGTGATGTGCCTGATGTCGGCAATATTAATAGCCCGAGTGGACAGGCAGATGTCATCATTCGTGACTCACAGCTATCCGTTGATGCCAATGCGGTTATCAATGAGCTCAATGCTGCTCCAAAAGGCAACTATGATGTGCGTCTACGTAAAGCTAGTGACGTCATTGATATTAATCGATTGAACTATGAAGGAATCGTAGGCGACCTATCTGGTACTGGACAGATTCGACTAGCGAGTAAGAATACACCACTCACATGGCAAGTTGATGCGAGTACCAAAGGCTTGCTCCCGAAAAAATACCGCAGCGACTTACCACTTGAGCGTCTAACAGGTAGTATTAACGCCCGGGGTCGTCTGTTAAATATCACCAAAAACGGTGTTAGTGGTCAGCGTCATATCATTACGCTGAATAACACTGATTTGCAGACGCAGCTTGATGCCACACAAGACAGTCGTACCATCGGTATAACAGGTGGCGGTGATGCCAGCATCGATATCGTCGGTGGTGAGCTGTCTGTATTTGATGCGCGCTTTGATGGCCAAATTGATACGGCAGATGTACCAAAAGGCCGCCTATCTATTGATGCCGCTGGTACGCCAAATCTGATTAGTATCCGTAAATTGAATTACAATGGCGAGGCTGGTGCAGTGGCAGCGAAGGGTGTCATTGATTTACGCAAAAATATTGGTTGGACGGTAGATGGCCGCTTTGACGATTTCAATTTGGGTTATTTTTTGCCCAATAACCCAGCGATTCTGACGGGTGATTTAACCACCAGTGGTGAATGGCAAACGCCGCCTAGCAATAGTAAAAACACGCCAGGTAAGCTAAAACGTTTTGCCGTAAATTTCGATGGTGTACTGGATGCTGAGCAACTGCCAGCAGGTAAGCTGACTATTGATGCCAGTGGCGATGATCAATTGATTCGTATCAAACGCTTCCGTCATGTGGGTGCTGCCGGCAGCATCGATGCCAAAGGTACCGTAGATGTGCGTCAAGGAGTTGCGTGGGATATCAATGCGGTAATGGATCGTTTTAACCTAGGGTATTTCCTAAAAGACACACCAAGTCTTATCACGGGTACGATAGATACTGATGGACGCTGGAGTGATTCGCAGCAAATTATCAATATCAAGCAAGTCAATTTGAGCGGTACGTTAAAAGGGCAGACGTTGAGCGCTAAAGGCAGCTTGGCGGCGAAAATGCGCTTACCAAAAGACTTGGCAAGCTACTTTGAAAGTCTGCAAACGCAAGATGCTCAAGCGCAATACAAAAAAGTAAATGCCTTAATTGATAGCTTAAATGCGGAAAACCTCGTACTGCGTTGGGGTGATAATTACGTAACTGCTAACGGTAATGCTAAGCAGCTACAAACCAAAATCAATATCACCAGCTTAGACCAGCTCTCAGATCAGCTGGCTGGTAAAGTAACTGGCGGTGCCACTTTGTCGCAGCCAGTAGGACAAGCGTTGCCAACCATTTATATTGATTTGGTGGGTGAGCGTCTTGCGCTACCAGGCTTTGTTTTACGTCAGGGTCGTGTTCGCGGAAAACTGGTCAATCTAGCAAATAGCCCAAGTCAGCTTATCATTACTGCCGAAGGCTTAGATGCTGCTGGACAGAGTTTTAAAAGTGTTAAGGCTTCATTTAATGGGACAGAGCAGGCACACGTGGTCGATCTAGACGTGGCCAATGAGCAGCTGACTATTGGTGCAAGAGTCAAAGGTGGATTCAATCGCAATAGCGTGAGCTGGTCTGGAGTCATCGGTGAGGGCCGCATTCAGTCTAAATATGCGACTTTAAACCAGTTGCAACCAGCGCAGTTGATTGTGAATCTACCTAACGAACAGAACGGGAAAAACACAGACTTCAAAGTACAGCTAGCTGCGCACTGTTGGCAAGCTGCTGATCAAACTGGCAAGCTGTGTTTACGCAAAAAACTGGTCGCATCACCAGATCAAGGTGAGGTCGATGTGGCCTTACAGAATTTAGATACTTCATTATTCTCAGTCTTTTTGCCCAAAGATATTGATTGGCATGGCAAGATTAATGGTAAAGCTATTGTCGGCTGGCAACGTGGTCGTCCGCCGACTATTAATACAACGTTGTACTCGGATAATGGCAAAATTGGCTTAGCTCAAGAGGGTGATAGCGCTGCTGTTACTTTACCTTATAAGCGGGTTTCTCTCATTGCTGTATCCGTTCCAGAAGGCCTCAAGCTACGCACAGACATCAATACCGGAAGCGGTGCTCGTGGCTATGCTGAGGTCGTTGTTGATCCTTATAAAACGCCTAAACCAATCTCGGGTGCGTTGGTACTCAATGAGCTCAATCTAGCGATATTTAAGCCTTTTTTCCCGGGGATGCGAGTCCTGCGAGGCAATGTCACGATGGCAGGTGGCGTCGGTGGTACGCTTGCCAAGCCGCAGTTCTATGGTGACGTGAAGCTTTCCAATGGCCGTATCGCCATGTTGGATTTACCGATTAACTTGACCAATGTAAATGCTGCCGCCAAAATTCGCGGCACTCAAGCAACGATGGATGGCACGTTTAACAGTGGTACCGGTAAAGGCTCTTTAACAGGAACGGTTGATTGGAAACAAAAGTTACAGGCTAAGCTAAGTGTTATCGGCGAAGGATTGGTGCTTACTCAGCCGCCATTGCTAGTAGCTGAAATCGATCCAGATATTGATATTATTGTGCGCCCAGGCGATCGCTATGTTGATATTAAAGGTGCCATTAGTGTACCGTCAGCGACTATCCGTCCACCAGAAGCCAGTGAAGATATTGTGACTCAAACCGAAGATGCAGTCGTACTTGATCGTCGTTTGATTGGTAATATCGATGAAGTCTTGGCCATCTCGAAGCCTTGGTCTATCAATGCAAATATTGGTATTGATTTGGGTGAGGATATCAACTTCCGTGGCTTTGGTGCCGTGATTCCTTTAGCAGGGGCGATTAATATCACCCAAAATGGTACAGGAATTATGCGTGCAAAAGGTGTGGTGCAGGTATCGCGTCGTACTGATATCAATGCCTTTGGTCAAAGTTTAGAGCTCAATTATGGTCAAGTACGCTTTGATGGCGATGTTATGAATCCGACCTTAAGTGTCGAAGCAGTTAAAAGCATTGAAGGGAAAATAGTAGGCCTACGTGTTAAAGGTGATACTGAGTCACCAAACATTATTGTCTTCAATAATGCTGGTCTGACACAGCAGCAAGCGATGAATGCGTTGGTCACAGGCCGCCTTACTAATACAGGTGCGACCCAAATCAGTGAGCAAGGATTTAAATCGCAGGTTACCAATAACTTAGCAGCGGCTGGATTGAGTTTCGGACTGAGTGGCACGCGCAGCTTAACCAATCAGATAGGTCAGGCTTTTGGTTTGCAATCTCTCACCGTGGATGCCTCCGGCAGCAGTGAAGACACCAATGTCAATGTCACTGGTTATGTGACTCCTGATTTATATATTCGTTACGGAGTGGGTGTGTTTAATGCTCAGAATAGCTTGTCGGTTCGTTACCAGTTGACGCGTCGTATCTATGTTGAAGCAAGCGCCGCTGCAGAGAATGCAGTAGATGTGGTTTATAGTTGGCAGTTCTAAACGCAACGCTATAGTCAGAGAACTACTAAACTGCTACGGTGTTAGTCTCCTTAGATGTACTACCTGTAAAATCTGCAGTCGACTGCCTTGTAGCAATTTTAGATTTCTTTGACTATAAATTATTATCAATATCTAAAACCTATATCCATTAACGATGACCACAGTAATTTTCAGCCAATAAAAAACGCCTTTTAATGAAGGCGTTTTTTTATAAGTGGACATCGAGTGATGTTCATTCTATTTGGTTAGGATTAGTCGATTATTACGTGTCAGGCGTAGGCGGTACTCTTCACCTTCATGCTCGATACGTACTTCCTTAGTTAGGGCAAATAAGTGCTGTGATTGTAAAGTAGGTAGACGGTTTTCGCGGCAGTTTAGATAACGAGAGATGACCATGCTCATAATAAAATCCTTTTGATAAAAAATAGCTGAGTAGCGATAACAGTAAGTAATCGTCTTTAACGATAATAATTATCATTTAGATTGAATGATTTTGCAAGACAATTGATAAAATAAAATGCAGTTATTATGTAAACTTATCTAAAGCAGTTGTCATAAACCTTATCCTGAATAAGACAAATTATGAATATTATATTTAAAATCAGTAATTTAAGTTAAATTCCTGCTATCTTCTAACATTTTCGTATGACTGAACATACTCTAATAAAAATAAACAACGAAGGACAAAACCATGCCAATCGAACCAAATAACCAAGAAATAAACCAAATCATAGACAAAAAAGCAGTCATCGTAAACGTTGCTGTCGCTGTTATTCATCATAAAGAGCAATATTTGCTTGGGTTTAGAGATGCTACCCAACACCAAGGCAATCGCTATGAGTTCGTCGGTGGAAAGATTGATGCCAATGAGAGTGCAGAACAGGCATTGGTTCGAGAAGTCGCTGAAGAAACAGGTATTGCTATAGATAATGACATTATCGTCAAGCTTGGTCGTTTGCATCATGACTATGGTGACAAGCAGGTTGTACTACAGGTTTACAAGATTGAGCTGGTAGCGCAGCAATACGAGCAGCATAAGCATTGCAAATATGGATTAGAAGGGCAGGCGCTGACATGGGTGGATAAGTCTAAGCTATTAGCAGGTGAGTATCCCTTGCCCGCTGCGAATAAAACGATTCTAGAATGGCTGAGGTTGCCAACGCAGATAACCATTACCTATCCATTATCACATTTTAGCGAATGTTCTGATCCAGCGGCAGCATGGTTACAGTATCATCAAGACAATTTAGCGATAGAGTCTTTGGTTTATGTTCGAACAAAAGAAGCTGATGCAGAGCGCTCAGGCAATCTAGCAGCGCAATTGATGCATGATCGTTCAGACGTTCAAGTAATTGTACCTTATGGTACTGATAGCCAAGTTGTGGACGTTGATAAGTCAATACCGATTAAAGATGAAAATATCTCTCATCAAATCATTGCAAATCATTTGACCCATACGGCATTAATGCAATGGCTTGAAAGTGTTTCAGACACTTCTGTATCTGAGCATTGTTTATCGGATGACTTTCCATTGATAATCAGTTGTCATGATATTGCCAGTATTGAAGCTGCCAACAAACTCGCCAGTGCTCGAATACAGCAACAGCTGCCGCCAGTGATCGGTATTTTCATCTCACCAGTATTAGCCACTCACACGCATCCTGATACTGTACCACTTGGTTGGGAGGCATGGTCTGCCTTAGCACAGCTGGCCGATATGCCAGTCATTGGTTTGGGCGGTCTATCACCCACGATGATAGATCAAGCATTAGCACATGGCGGTGTCAGCGTTGCTGGTATTCGTCAGTTTTTTAACAGTGAAAAATAAGAAGAAGTTCGACTTATATTGAGCTTATTATTTGTTGAAAATTATCAGGGACATCACTGATTTTTCTGATATTTATCCAGTAAGTAACTATGTTTTTATTAGGTGTTCATTCCACCGCATAAAGACCTAGTTACTTACAAACCGTTGCGTTTTCCTACATTGCGACACTGTTTTAATAGTCAAGTTGTCCTTAATATAGAATACCTAATTAAAGAGTATTTACTCTATCATTCGTAAGCAAACTGTTTATTATTCATTAGCAAATTGCCTATGAAAATATATTTTGACCCTTGCAATAACATCAAATTCTGTAGCGCTGGTTTACTTATTAGACACGCTTTTTGAATTTGGCGACGTTCAGAGAGTTAGACTAGGTGGATAAATACACAAAGAAATTTTCACAGTCATTATTAATAACGGTAATTCTATGAAAGCCAACAAGTTACCTAAGTCAGGATGGTCTGATTCACAGGAAGCTGGTTCTCAATCTCAGCAGACTAGTCAGTCAAGCAGTTATTATCTGGATAAGGATAATGCGCAAAAGACAGGCTATGCCAGCAATGATGCTAGCTACAACCACGACGAATCGAATGATGAGTATCCGAGTCATTCGGTAAAAGACACGTCTTCGCAAGACAGCTATTTTGGGTACAAGAGCGCTGTCAAAAGCCTGCTAAAGGCAAAAGAGTCTGCTATGTCTGATGATGACATTACGAAAAATAATGATTCGAAAAGCAGTCTTGAACAGTCCCAAGGACTGACTCTGTCTGCGTCACTGACCTCAGCATCTGTAGATGATCAAATAAAAATATCAAAAGATAAGTCTGAGCATAGAAATTCTGAACAAGAAACCGATTCGTCATCGGATACCACCCACTCATCATACAAAGAAATACCGGAGCGCATATTTATGAATGGACTGATTAAGCATACAGGTATTGCCTTAGCGATTATTATACCATTGGCTGCGTTTTCAGCTTATGCTGCTACGCCTCCAGTCAATGCAGCGTCTATGGCGGCTACCAATGCAACGATGGATAAAACGACAACAGAGACGCTGTCTATCGAACCAAGCGCCATCATTCATAAGTCTGCAAATACTCCAACGACAGTCGATAGCGTCGACCTCGAAAAATATGCTGGAACGTGGTACGAGATAGGGCGCTTACCGATGTATTTTCAACGTAAATGCGCAGGTGATGTTACGGCCAATTATGCTCAAAAAGCTGATGGAAAAGGTATAACCGTCACTAATAAGTGTATGGCCGAAGATGGCTCGGAGATTATTGCTGAAGGTCTAGCAAAGCCAGCGGATGAGACTGGTAGCAAGCTAAAAGTAACTTTCTTGCCCTCATGGATTCGTTGGTTACCAGTTGGCCGTGCCGATTATTGGGTACTAGCACGTGATGCTGATTATAAGACGGCATTGGTCGGCACACCTGACAAAGATTATCTGTGGCTATTGGCTCGTTCGCCTAATGTCAGTCAAGAAACCTATTCTAAATATCGTCAGATTGCACAACAACAAGGTTATGACTTAAAAGAATTTAAGCTAACACCGCAAACCAATCAGACGGTAAATTTAACGCCATAGTTAATATAAATATAAAACGTTAAATTTTGATGGTGGAATGAGTTTGTATATCTGATAGGCAACTGGTTATTATCAGGTTATTTCAATGAATAGAAATTCATAGCAACTCTTACTCAAAAAAACCTGATAGGGCAGCATATATGGCTGCCTTTATTTTTATCTCTATTTAAATATGAGTCTGTATATGAGAATGAAACCTATTATGCACACCAACCAATCGGTTACTACTGGCAAAATGAGGCGTTTTAGGCTAAAATCTATGCGATTCAAATACTCTAGTGTCAATAACCCATATTGATAGTGGTTGATTATCATATTAGAGTCACCATTTAGAGCATACACAACCTATCTATTTCATATTTCTTCATATTTTATTGATCATACATTACTGACCATAAGGATGTTTCTCGTGAGCAACGCTGATACCTTACGCCAATTACATCAAGACCACTTAAGCAACTACAACAATCAAGAGCAACAAGCGATTGAGCTAATGGGGTTATTGAATAAGCTCTATAATGCGCAAGACGTACAAGTGACTTTGTTCGGCGAAACGCTAGACTCCACCTCAGTTGGTCAAATACTCGCTTTGCATCAAAAAGTTGCGTTGCGTGACCATGGCGCTAAGTCTATTGATATCGCTGATACGTTAGCGATGGTAAAAGTCATCGCAGAGAGCAAAGATATCCAAGCCACTCGTATCGATGTTGGTCAATTGATAGCTAATGACACTGACGTACAAGCTGCGCTAAAATCTGTTAATAATGCAGGTGCCGTGAATGGCGCGACAGATGTTGTATTATATGGTTTCGGCCGTATTGGCCGTATTTTGACTCGTTTATTACTGGCGCAAGCATCAAGTGCAAAAGGTATGCAGTTAAAAGCTATCGTCGTACGCCCAGCAGCTGCTGGTGACTTGGCCAAACGTATCTCATTGCTTGAGCGTGATTCGATCCATGGTAGATTTTTGGGTGGCATCAGTATCGATGATGACAACAACGGCATGATTATTAATGGTCGTTTTGTACAAGTTATCTATGCGAAAGATCCTAGTGAAATCGATTACACCGCTTATGGTATCAACGATGCTCTCGTTATCGATAACACGGGTATTTGGAAAGACGAAGCAGGCCTTGGCAAGCATCTACAATCTACTGGCGTGAAAAAAGTACTATTAACTGCCCCTGCTGGTGGTGACATCAAAAACGTCGTTTATGGTGTGAACAATGACACGGTTGGTGATGACACTATCGTTAGTGCTGCTAGCTGTACGACCAATGCTATTACACCAACGTTAAATGTATTGAATGATGAGTACGGTATCGAAAATGGTCACGTAGAGACTATCCACTCATTTACCAATGATCAAAACTTGGTTGATAACTATCATAAAGCAGACCGTCGTGGTCGTAGTGCTGTGATGAACATGGTTATCACTAGCACAGGCGCGGCAAAAGCAGTTGGTAAAGCATTACCAGAATTAAGTGGTAAGCTAACGGGTAACGCTATCCGTGTACCAACACCAAATGTCAGCCTAGCGATTTTGAACTTAACGCTTAAAACGGCACCAGAAAGTGCTGAAGCGTTGAATGAATTTTTGCGTAAAATTGCTAACAGCAGCGCTTGGCAGTCGCAGATTGCTTATACAGATTCTACAGAAGCCGTATCAACGGATTTCGTTGGTACGACTCATGTTGGTATCATTGATGCGCAGGCGACTATTCTTACTGGTAATCAAGCCATTGTGTATGTTTGGTATGATAACGAAGTAGGTTATAGTACTCAGGTATTGCGTTTGGCGACCCAGATGGCTGGAATTAGCTACACTCAAATTCCTGCATAGAACGTTAAGCATAACAAACCAGTTGTCTGATATTGTGTAAATTGGTGCGGTCATACTGCAAAATTTGCCATAATAGCGTCTGGTTTGGATAGCTTGATATTGCGTTAGCTGTCATACTTAAACACCCGATAGTCCGATTGATTATCGGGTGTTATTTTCATATTGAATATCAAATACAAGTAGCGTGCTTTTAGCGCTTATTTTGTCACAATATTTTTTGTGACAATACAGTAAAACCCCATAATATAACCGTTGGTTGTAACCAGTATATAAACTGGATTGTGAATTAAGGAAAGTAAAATGCGATTTATTGATGAAGCCGTCGTAACGGTAAAAGCAGGTGACGGTGGTAACGGAATCGCCAGTTTTCGCCGAGAAAAATATGTCCCACGTGGTGGCCCTGATGGTGGTGATGGTGGTAAAGGCGGAGATGTTTATGTCATTGCAGAAGACAACACCAATACCCTAGTTGACTATCGTTATACCCGTCGTCACGACGCCATGCGAGCTGAGAATGGTCACAGTAGAAACTGTTCAGGTAAAGGCTCTGATGATTTGTTTTTACCAGTGCCTATTGGTACCACGGTAGTTGATACCGAAACAGATGAAGTGTTGGGCGATTTGATTGAACTTGGTCAGACGTTACTGATTGCCAAAGGTGGTGATGGTGGTTTGGGTAATACCCATTTCAAGAGCTCTACCAACCAAGCACCGCGTAAAGCGACGTCAGGTTTTGAAGGTGAATTAAAAGTTCTTAAATTTGAGCTAAAAGTAGTGGCTGATGTTGGCTTGATTGGTTTGCCTAATGCTGGTAAATCTACCTTTATTCGTCAAGTTTCTGCTGCTAGACCAAAAGTTGCTGACTATCCATTTACCACACTCGTTCCTAATTTAGGTGTAGTTGATATCGGTCGTCATCGCTCATTTGTGATGGCAGATATTCCGGGTTTGATCGAAGGTGCGTCAGAAGGTGCCGGACTTGGTATCCGCTTCTTAAAGCATGTGGCTCGTACTCGTCGATTGTTACATGTGGTCGATGTAAAGCCAGTTGATGGCAGCGATCCGGTAAACAACGCTCGTGTTATCTTGAATGAACTCGAACGTTTTTCACCTGAGTTATCCAACTTGCCTCAGATTTTAGTATTAAACAAAATCGATCAGGTGCCTGAAGAAGAGTTAGATGAGCTCTGTACCCATATTGTCGCTGAGCTTGATTGGACAGGCGATGTATTTCGCACGTCAACCCTAATGGGTGAAGGGACTGATGCGGTTAAATATCATTTGATGAATGAGATTGAACTAGAGCGTGAGCGTGAACTAGAAGATCCTATCTTCGCTGAAGCACAAAGAACACGTTTTGAGCGCTTAGAAGTAGAAGTCCGTCTAAACACTGAAGCCCAGCGTGAAGCCTATCGTGCGGCCCGCAGAGCAGCACGTGAAGGGGTGGACTTAAATGACGATGATGACGACTTCGATGATGAAGACGGTGTCGAGGTGATTTACGTTCCATAAGTGAACAAGCTTGAACTGATGTACCTGAATTTTTTAAATCAATCCCCTAATCAATTCATAAGATAAAAAGGAGTTTATATGGCAGATGGCATAGAAAACACGATCGAAGAAGCAAGATTTGTTAAGCAAAATCGCAACTTTGATATTCAGCGCGTTATTGTCAAGATTGGCTCATCGTTGTTAACCAATAACGGTCGAGGGCTGGATCGAACTGCCATATACGAGTGGGCCAAACAGATTGCTAAGCTGCACAAGCAAGGCGTCGAAGTGCTACTAGTATCGTCAGGTGCTGTTGCTGAAGGTGTGGTACGTATGAACCTTGAGGAGCGCCCTAAAAAACTAGCCGCACTACAGGCCTGTGCTTCTATTGGTCAGATGGGATTGATTGAAACATGGTGGTCAGCTCTGATTCAGCATGGTATTCAAAGCTCGCAGCTGCTATTGACTCATGATGATTTGTCTAATCGTAGCCGTTATCTCAATACGACAGGCGCATTGACGCAATTATTAGAATGGCGCGTGCTACCTGTTATTAACGAAAACGACACCATCACCATTGATGAAATCAAATTCGGTGATAATGATACATTAGGGGCAATGGCAGCAGCGATGGTCAATGCTGACTTGTACATTATCCTCACCGATCAAGATGGTGTATTCACAGACAATCCGCGTGACAATCCCAATGCAAAAATGATTCGTCAAGAGCGTGCGATGGCTGATTACTTATTTGATATAGCCGGAGATGGCGGCAAGCTCGGACGCGGTGGTATGTTGACCAAAATCCGTGCTGGTCGTCTGGCTGCAATGGGTGGCTGTCCAACCGTTATCGTAAGCGGTGCAATTGATGACGTTATCACTCGTGTGGTATCAGGTGAAGCAGTTGGTACGCTTTTGACAACCAACGATGAAGACAAAATCATTGCTCGTAAACAATGGCTGGCGGCTCACCTGCGTATGTCAGGTAGCTTGGTTGTGGATGCAGGTGCGGCAAAGGCACTGACTGAGCATAATAGAAGTCTACTACCGGTTGGCGTCGTCGAAGTCCGTGGTGGTTTTGATGAAGGTGACGTGGTTGAAATTATCCATCAAGATACCGGTGAGCGTCTCGCGGTTGGGCAAGTCAACTTTTCATCGCAGGATGCGCATCGAGTAGCACGTGAGCGTACAGAGCAGTTTGATAAGATTTTTGGTAGCAGTGAAGAGCGCGTTGTCATGGTACATCGTGATAACTTGGCACTAACCGTATAGCACATTAATAATATAGAAGCGCTTGGTATGCACACAGTCTCAGTCTAAATATGGATTAATAGTATTGAAACTGAGATGTTGCTATGACCATTCTATAAATATTTATCATTCTTTTATTTAACGTATTTTATCCAACAAAGTATTCATCAATAAGTATGAATACTTTGTTGTTTTGGAGATTTGTACATGAGTGCTTCAGACAATAGTAACTCGACTCAGCACGACTTTGCACCATTAAAAAATGACAGATTGCTAAGAGCATTACGATTTGAGACGATAGACACCACCCCGGTTTGGATGATGCGTCAAGCAGGTCGTTATTTACCAGAATACAAAGCAACCCGTGCTGAAGCGGGCGATTTTATGAGTTTGTGTAGAGATACAGACCGTGCCACTGAAGTGACTTTGCAGCCACTGCGTCGTTATGATTTAGACGCTGCTATCTTATTCAGTGACATCTTGACCATACCTGATGCCATGGGGCTAGGCTTATATTTTGAAGCGGGTGAAGGTCCTAAATTTAAGCATCCTATTCGTACACAAGCGGATCTTGATAGAATACCAAAGCTTGATCCGACCGACTCTCTTGATTATGTCATGCGTGCGGTGACGAGTATTCGTAAAGCGCTGAATGGTCAAGTGCCGTTATTTGGTTTTTCTGGTAGCCCGTGGACGTTAGCTACGTATATGATTGAAGGCGGTAGCTCAAAAGACTATCGTTATACTAAAGGTTTTTTATACAGTAACCCTGACTTTTTACATCAATTACTGGATAAGTTGGCCACGTCTGTCATTGATTATTTAGATGCACAAATCGTTGCTGGTGCTCAGATTGTACAGATATTTGATAGCTGGGGCGGCGCGCTTGGTCATCGTCAGTTTATTGACTTTTCTCATGCTTATAATAAACGTATCGTCGCTGAGCTAAAGGTACGCCATCCGGAAATACCAGTGGTATTGTTTACGAAAGGTGGTGGGCTATGGTTAGACATCCAAGCGGATAGTGAAGCTGATGCTTTGGGCCTAGACTGGACGATGCCGATTGATCGTGCACGTCAAGTATTGACTGACAGTCAGCGTCAGTTGACCAAGCAGCATAAAAAACTACAGAGTAGCAAAGCCATCCAAGGTAACTTGGATCCAGCAACCTTGTATGGTTCACCTGCAACGATTCGCGCTGAAGTAAATGCAATGCTAGATAGTGCTTATGCGAGCGGCGAAAAAACAGGTTATGTCGCAAACTTAGGTCATGGCATCACTCAATGGGTTAACCCTGACAATGCAAAAGTGTTTATCGATGCGGTGCACGATTACAAAATCTAGAGTTTGGATATGCAAAGCTTATAAGCGTCAATATAGACGTTATATTTATCTGCTATTTACTGAGTAAAAGAAAAAAGGATATCTTATGATTTCAGCAGCGATTGTTGGTGGTACAGGTTATACAGGTATTGAGCTGATTCGCTTATTATCTGCTCATCCTGAAGTATCTATTGATTTGCTAACCTCGCGTAGTGAAGCTGGTACTCGAGCTGATGAGATATTCCCAAGCTTACGCGGTATATCAGATATCGTCTTTAGCGACTTAGGCGACGATACGCTGGCGACGATACAAGAGTGTGATGTGGTGTTTTTTGCGACACCACACGGCGTAGCAATGCAACAAGCTGAAGCGCTTACTCAAGCTGGTGTAAAGGTCATTGATTTGGCTGCTGACTTTCGTTTGCAGTCATTGACTGACTTTGAAAAGTGGTATAAACAGTCACATGCGTGTCCTGAGCTATTAAAGACCGCTGTTTATGGATTACCTGAAGTCAATCGCGATAAACTTGCAAATGCATTATTGGTGGGCAATCCTGGCTGTTATCCAACCACTGCAATTTTGGGTTTGAAGCCGATTATTGAAGCACAAAATAAACAAGCAGAACGTTTGATTGAATCTCGCATTGTCATTGATGCAAAGTCTGGTGTGTCTGGCGCGGGTCGCCAAGCCTCGCTTGCACTCAATTATGCTGAATCAACAGATAACTTTAAAGCTTATAGCGTCGAGGGGCATCGTCATCTACCTGAAATTGAGCAGGGTGTTGCACAATTATTAGATAGTCAGTTTACCCATCGTATTCGTTTTTTACCGCATTTAGTACCGATGATACGCGGTATGCTAAGCTCAATCCATATGGAGCTGACGGATGCTGGTGCTGCTATCGATTGGCAGCAAGCATTTGAAAACGCCTATGCATCAGAGACGTTCGTTGATGTGATGCCAAAGGGTATTTACCCTGATACACGTAGTGTACGTGCCAGTAATCGTTTACGTATTGCCGTGCATCAAGACAATGATCGTGCTGAGTTGACGGTTATTGTAGTACAAGATAATTTGGTCAAAGGAGCAGCAGGGCAGGCCGTGCAGAATATGAATGTTATGTTTGGTTTTGATGAGTCAATGGGACTGAACTTTGCGCCGATTGTTCCTTAACATCGACTGCTTTATATTCCAATCATTCACATTTACGGTGCTAGGTATTGATTATAAATTCCGCTATAATAACAGGTACTTATTGTTAAGAGATACCGCCTAAATGCGTGTTAAGTTTGTATTACGCTTTTGCTCACAGTCAGCACGTTCATCGTGTATAGACGCCAATCGCCATCGTTTTAGCCCAGTAAGTTCTATAGGCCGCGAGCAGCAAGGCGCGTCTACATTGGTACTGGCGCTATTTGTGGTTGTCATACTGGTAACTGCCATGGTTGGACTAATATTTGGTCATAAGCTCGGCTATCAGCGCGGCTACCACTCTATGGAAACGGAAACCCAGCAAGCACTAATCAATAGTGAAGAGGCGACCGAAGAGCTGGAAGATACGCGTCTTAGTCATAAAATAGCGATCAATCAAGCGGCTACTGCCAAGCAAGAGCTGGCAATAAGCTTAGCCAATGTAAAAGAGCTGAGTGAAAACAAGCAAGAATTGACGGTTGAAAACAGACAGCTTTCGCAGCTCAACGAGTTATATGCTGATATCGTTAGCAGCAAAGGCGGCATGCCATTACAGGTGCTTGGCGCTCATATTAAACCATTACCCGAAAATGCTTTTGAGTATATGTTTGATGTTGGAATGCTTGCCAGTGATGGTGCATCAAAACGACTGACGCCAACATTGACACTGCTTAATGATGATGACTTCGTAGAAGTTCCTTTAGAGTATCCAGTCGATACGATTGAAGGCATTGTTCGTATTCGTGGCCGTTTTATCATGCCATCTAGCTTTAAGCCGTTACAAGTAAAGCTCAGCTTGAAAGCAGGCGGGCAGGAAGTAGAGCAGATCTATGATTGGAAGCTTGGTGCTCGAGTTGACAATATGCCGCTATCACTTTTGGATTTGCCAGAAGTGGATGACAGTCCTATTAAGCCTTAGTTGGTTCTAGATAACTGAGATATGAGAAAGGCAAGTGACAGTACTACAAACAGTAGACTCAGCGAGCCTGATACTATATCTGAATGTGTTAAATCTAATTGTATTAAACTAGCGATTACCTCTCTTCACTATCCCTTATTCCGTAATAAATATACCTATTAATTTGTACTCTAATTATGATAAATCAAACAATACTACAGACTACGCCAATCGTCTCTGATTGGCATCTCCCAAACATGCCTGCTGACCGTGCGCAAGATGGGGATACGGATGGCGAAACGTCACCACAAGCAGACGTACTAGTGGCAGAGCCGGAAGTGGCTAAGCCGCCGATGTATGCAGTCGTTATGTATAATGATAACTATACGCCGATGGAATTTGTCGTCTATATTCTGCAATCAGAATTTCGTCACAGTATGGACTCTGCCGTTGAGATTATGCTGACGATTCACAATGCGAGCAAAGGTATTGCGGGTATTTATCCAAAAGACATTGCTGAGACTAAGGCCAAAAAAGTAAATAGCTTGGCGCATCGTGAAGGCTATCCACTATTGACTCAGATAGAGCCACATCAAGGCGAATAACTGAATCCCCCTATAATGCTGATTTCAACGTTTCGTTTATCTATTCTTAGCTTTGATAAATAGCTCACTTTCCACAGTGAGCTAGATAGTTATCTTACATAGATTTTTTTTCACTTCACTGTTTAGATAAAGCCCCTTCAAATTCTTTGTCACTTCGCTCATTCTCTCTGTTATCTGTTTAATTCTCTAAGCTTTTATCATTTATTATTTCTAACACTGTTGGCGTACAGCACGCTTTGATACACTTTAGTCGTTTTTAATAGATTGACTCTGATTGAGTATCGTGTTGATATAAAGAACAGCAAGTATGAGTTATCAACACTCTTGGTTGGTAATAGTTAGTTGATGATAGACAGTACTGTTATTTATACAATCCCTAGACAGTGTCATTTAGTAAGATATTTTAATAATACAGATATTACCCTTGAACAATCC
The DNA here is from genome assembly GCF_040309505.1 of Psychrobacter sp. TB55-MNA-CIBAN-0194. Lineage (NCBI taxonomy): Bacteria > Pseudomonadati > Pseudomonadota > Gammaproteobacteria > Moraxellales > Moraxellaceae > Psychrobacter > Psychrobacter sp. TB55-MNA-CIBAN-0194. Next base: position 214,411 of record NZ_JBEOOW010000002.1, read on the forward strand.
ATCTATCGCCCTGATTTACTTACTAACTCATTCATAAAGCTATCAATTATAAAGATAGGTATAACCGTAGGAAGTTGTTATGTTAAGTCGTCATCTTGAAGTTTCTTTGCGTTTAGCAATGACACTTGCGCGTCAAAAATCGCATGAGTATCTAACTGTTGAACACCTACTACTGGCACTGCTAGAAAATACGCACGCCGCCAATACACTGACTGCTTGCAATGCAAATGTCTCAACGCTGCGTACTGAGTTGGAAGCTTATATTAATAAGCATACGCCAACGATAGATGTAGATACAGAGCAATCACCGCAGCCTACCCAAAGCTTTGATCGTATTTTGCAACGTGCTATTTTCCATGTGCAATCTATCGGTGGTGGTCGTTTGGTAGAAGGCTCCGATATCTTGGTATCTATGTTCTCAGAGCATGATACTTATGCTGTTTACCTGCTTAAAAAGCAAGGTATCAGCCGTCTTGAGTTGACTCAGTACTTGTCACATGGTCAAGACAAAGAAGAACCCTCTGAGCCGCGTGCTTCGATGACTGGTGAGCGCCGTAATGCCTCAGAAAAAACCAGTAAAGATCCACTGGTTGAATTTGCCACCAATTTAAATCAGCGCGCTGCTGAAGGTAAAACCGATCCATTGATTGGACGTACCTCTGAAATTGAACGTGCTGCGCAAGTACTATGTCGTCGCCGTAAAAATAACCCATTGCTTGTCGGTGAGCCTGGTGTTGGTAAAACCTCTATCGCTGAAGGTTTGGCGTGGTTAATTATCAATGACAAAGCACCAAAACCATTGAATGGTTGCGTGATTTATAGCCTAGATATTGGCTCATTAATCGCTGGCACAAAATACCGCGGTGATTTTGAAAAACGTATGAAGTCGTTGCTTGACGCATTAAAGAATAAACCCAATGCGATTTTGTTCATTGATGAGATTCATATGATTATTGGCGCAGGGTCGTCAATGAGTAGCAATATGGATGTGTCAAATTTGATCAAACCGGCACTTGCTAATGGTGAATTACGCTGTATAGGTTCTACGACCTTTACCGAGTATCGTCAGGTATTTGAGAAAGATCATGCGTTATCACGTCGTTTCCAAAAAATCGATGTAAAAGAACCAAGCGTTGATGACAGTATCGACATCTTACGCGGTCTAAAGCCTCGTTATGAAGAATTTCATAACGTCGAATATACAGATGAAGCATTGGTTACCGCTGTTCAGTTATCTGCTAAACATATTCACGAGCGCTTTTTACCAGACAAAGCCATTGATGTGATTGATGAAGCGGGTGCTTATAAGCGTTTGGGCGTGATTCCAGATGCGGATGATATCGATGCAGAAGAAAGCTTCATTGCTGATTTAGAGCAAGACTTTGATGCTCAGATCGATGCTGATGAAGAAGATTTTGACGGTGTGACTCACAGCGAGATTGACAGTAATGAAATGCAGGATGAAGCAGATACTGCTAAAGTCAACGATCGCGTTCAATCATCTAAAGATTCAAAAGCTGCGAAAAAACGACCACCGATGAAAATTGATGTGGCCGATATTGAAGCCATCGTTGCTAAGCTTGCACGTATTCCACCCAAGTCAGTGTCTAGCGATGATAAGAGTATTCTCAAGCATCTAGATCGTGATCTCAAGCATTTAGTATTTGGTCAAGATGAAGCGATTGAAACATTAGCAGATGCGATTAAGCTGTCTCGTGCTGGCCTAAAGGCACCAGATAAGCCTATCGGCTCGTTTATGTTTGCTGGTCCTACAGGCGTGGGTAAGACAGAAGTATCGCGTCAATTAGCCAATTTGCTTGGTGTCGAGTTAGTTCGCTTTGATATGTCAGAGTATATGGAAGCACATACGGCTTCACGCTTGATCGGCGCGCCTCCTGGCTATGTCGGTTATGATCAGGGCGGTCTGTTGACTGAAAAAATCAATCAGCATCCACATTGTGTCTTATTACTTGATGAAATCGAAAAAGCGCATCCTGATGTATTCAACTTGTTACTACAAGTGATGGATCACGGTACTTTGACTGATAATAATGGCCGCGTTGCTATCTTCAAGCAAGTTATCGTTATTATGACCACCAACGTTGGTGCTGACAGTATTAGCCGCTCATCTATGGGCTTTACTCAGCAAGACCACAGTCGTGATAATACAGAGTCGCTCAAACGTGTCTTTACGCCAGAATTCCGCAACCGTCTTGATGCAATTATCCAGTTCAACCCATTAGATACGTCGGTCGTGGTATCAGTTGTCGATAAATTCTTGGTTGAGTTACAAGTGCAGCTTGATGATAAGCAAGTGACTTTAGAGATTGATGATGATGTTCGTAACTATCTAGCTGATAAAGGCTACGATCGCCTAATGGGTGCACGTCCTATGCAGCGTCTGATTCAAGACGAGATCAAAAAACCATTGGCAAGCATGATTTTGTTTGGTGACTTGGTCAATGGTGGGGTTGTACACCTAACACTAGAGCCTGAAGACAGTTCTGAGCAAGATGACAAGTCCGTTAAGATTGAAAAAACGAATGGTAAGACTTCAGATAAAGGTTCAGCAGACAGTCGTATTATTTTGACGGTCGTCGAAACACATGAGCCATATCCAGACTCTGAGTCGTTAGCCAGCTAAGATTTTTGTTATCAATAAAACAAGAACGGTTACCATGTTGCTACGGTAGCCGTTTTTTTATTGCTATAATTCATCATAAAACCAATGTATGAGTCTACTTATTCTAATGTGAAAGACTTGTTCATGTAGACTTATCTAGGGCGTGTCATCATTTAGATTGTGTGGCTTAAAATGAGAAAAATTGCAGTCAAACAAGGAAGAACTCGCCGTAAATATGAACATATTGACAAGATTTCTGACGATGTTTGACAAAATTTAGCCATTTTAAGGCCACTAAATTTATCAATGTGCTAATTGATGACATGCCCTAGTATTTATATGATGTATAACAAATAAAAAAGGATATATTATGGAACTGTTTGATGAGCAGACGACCAAAACCCCCGAGCAAAAGCAAGCGATTTTAGACAATGTACGCCTGCCAACAGATTGGAAAACAGCATTAGCAGATGAGCTAACCTCTGATAATATGGATAATCTGCGTGCGTTTTTAAAAGAAGCGTACCAATCAGAGGAAAGCATTTATCCGCCAGCACCTTTGATGTTTAATGCTTTTAACTTAACGCCTCTATCACAAGTCAAAGTCGTGATATTAGGTCAGGACCCTTACCATCGTCCAGGACAGGCAATGGGACTATCGTTTTCTGTGCCAAAAGCTATTCCAAAACCGCCATCGCTTAATAATCTGTTGAAAGAAATGGCTACTGATATTGGTCTGAAACCATCAGCACATGGTGACTTAACGTATTGGGCGCAGCAGGGAGTCTTGTTATTAAACAGCTCGTTGACTGTAAAAGAGGGTGAGCCGAATAGTCATCAAAATCAAGGGTGGGAGCAGTTCACTGATGCGGTGATTGATGTGGTCAATGAACAAACAGAGCGTACAGTGTTTATATTATGGGGCAGTAAAGCACAGAAGAAGGGTAAGTATATCAATACAGATAAGCATCTTATTCTGACGGCGGTGCATCCTTCACCACTTGCCGCTAACCGCGGTGGTTTTTTCGGCTCTAAGCCATTTTCTAAGACCAATGACTATTTGGTACAGTATGGTCAGACACCGATTGATTGGCAGTTACCGCAATAGATGATAAATATACCGGATATAAGCTTGAAACCATCTCAACTCTTCAATCATCATCCAGTTATCGAAGATATTCAGACTAGTATATTTTGGTCAATTGAAGATGTTAAGTGGATGCAAGAAGCGCTCAAGCTTGCTAAACAAGGTGCTGAGCACGGAGAAGTGCCAGTAGGGGCGATACTAGTACACGATCAGCAGGTCATAGGGCAGGGGTTCAATGAGCCAATTGGTCGCCATGATGCGACTGCACATGCCGAAATTATCGCATTGAGAGATGCCTGTACCCGTTTAAATAACTATCGATTGCCATTACAGACAACGCTATATGTTACCTTAGAGCCTTGCACGATGTGCGTTGGGGCGCTGATCCATGCACGGGTAGAAAGGCTAGTCTATGCGGCGAGTGAGCCAAGAGCAGGCATGGTTGGTAGTCAGATGAACTTGCCGATGCAGCCTTTTTATAATCACAGTATTCAAGTAAACAGAGGTCTTTGTAGCGAGCACAGTAGTCAAATACTCAAAAGCTTCTTTCGCGAACGACGAAAGCTGGCCAAAATGAAATCAAAATAATCTGTTAACAAGATATCGGACTTGTCGCTAGTGATAGAGATGTTTCTTTGCTATAATATTGCCCTATTTAATGGCGAAGTTGTCAGCCATATGAGTATTGTTTCCGATTAAGTGAATATTATGACCGTTTCTACAACTGATAACACCGCACTTCATAATGATAATAGCCAAACGCAACCGTTGCGTTATCCTGTTATTTGTATTGATGGGCCGAGCGGTGCAGGCAAAGGCACGGTTACATGGCGCTTAGCTCAAGCATTGGACTATCAGTTGCTTGATTCGGGTGCTCTATATCGTATTGTAGGACTTAAAGCTTTCGAAGCTGGTTTGGTTACCGCAGATACCAGTCAAGCCATTGATGAAATGGCGGTATTAAAGTTGACTCAAAGCCTAGAGATTGCATTTGTGCCTAATAATGCGTCAGGACGTGTCGATATTTTGGTGAATGATGAAGCAGTCGGTGAGCAGGTGCGTAACGAAACAGTTGGAGGCTATGCATCACAGATAGCGATCTTTCCAAAAGTTCGCGAAGCGTTGTTAAAATTACAACAGGACATGGCCACTCGTTCAGGTTTGGTTGCTGATGGCCGTGATATGGGAACGGTAGTATTCCCAAATGCTGATGTTAAGGTGTTTTTGACAGCCAGTGCTGAAGCGCGTGCTGAGCGCCGTGTGGCACAGTTATCGAATGCTGGGCAAACAGCAGACTTTGACGCAATCTTAACAACGATTAAAGCTCGTGATGATCGTGATGAAAATCGTAGCACTGCACCGTCGAAACCTGCAGAGGACGCTTTGCTGCTTGATAGTTCAGCACTAGATGCTGATACTGTATACGAACAAGTGAAGAAACACTGTCAGACCAAAGGCATATTCTTTAATAGTTAATAAAAACAATATATTAAGCATTAAAAGCTTTGCTATGAGGTTTGGTTTTAGTATAAAATTGTAGTAGTGAAATTTAAGGGGCTTACCAGGCCCTAAGAAAACATGATTTGATAGAATAGATGACGAAATTTTTAGGTCAGACAGTTGTTGTTAATAATTTCAGTAAAACATGCGCTTATTAACAACAAACGTTTTTATATATGATTGTATGGGATAAAAAACCAGTATTCTCGTTTTATGCAATCATAAATTTGATCCGTACTGTGCTGGACAGGATACGGCTATACAAAGGTAGACATAATGGAATCATTTGCTGAACTATTTGAAGCGAGCATCGAAGAAACAGGTCTGGATATCGAGCGTGGCTCGGTTATCACTGGTACTGTTGTAGCCATCGATAGCGACTGGATCACTGTTGACACTGGTCTGAAGTCTGAAGGTATTGTCGCTCGTGAAGAGTTTTTAAGCGAAGAAGGCGAACTTGAAGTTGAAGTTGGCGATAGCGTTGATGTCGTGGTTGAAGCAGTTGATAACGGCATGGGTCAAACCTTGCTATCACGTGAAAAAGCTAAGCGTGTTGAAACTTGGAACTTCCTTGAGAAAATTGCTGACAACGATGAAATCGTAAAAGGTATCATTTCAAGCAAAGTTAAAGGCGGTTTCACTGTAGATATCGGTTCAGTACGCGCATTCTTACCAGGTTCATTGGTAGATGTACGTCCTATCCGTGATACGACGCATCTTGAAGGCAAAGAGCTAGAATTCAAAGTTATCAAACTTGATCAAAAACGCAACAACGTTGTAGTTAGCCGTCGTGCAGTTATGGAAGCTGAAAATTCAGCTGAGCGCGAAGAGCTATTGAACAAGCTTGAAGAAGGCATCGAAATCGAAGGTATCGTTAAGAACCTTACTGATTATGGCGCATTCGTTGATCTTGGCGGTATTGATGGTCTATTGCACATCACTGATATGGCATGGCGCCGTATTAAGCACCCATCAGAAGTTGTTGAAGTTGGTCAAGACCTAAAAGTTAAAGTATTGAAGTTTGACCGTGAGCGCAATCGCGTAAGCCTAGGTCTAAAACAACTTGGTACTGATCCTTGGGATAACGTTGGCGGAACTTATCCAGTAGGTAGTGTTGTTAAAGCACGCGTAACTAACCTAACTGATTATGGTTGTTTTGCTGAGATTTCTGAAGGTATTGAAGGTCTAGTACACGTATCAGAAATGGATCATACCAACAAAAACATCCATCCATCTAAAGTTGTTCAAGTGGGTGATGAAGTTGAAGTAATGATTCTTGATATCGACGAAGAACGTCGCCGTATCAGCCTAGGTATCAAACAAACTCTTGCTAACCCATGGGATGAGTTTGATAAGAAACATGAGCGCGGTGATAAAATCACTGGTACTATCAAATCAATCACTGACTTCGGTATCTTTATCGGTCTAGACGGTGGTATTGATGGTCTTGTTCATCTATCTGATATCTCTTGGAACGAAACTGGCGAAGACGCTATCCGTAACTACAACAAAGGCGACACCGTTGAAGCAATGGTATTGTCAGTAGATGCAGAAGCTAACCGTATCAGCCTAGGCGTTAAGCAGTTAAGCTCTGATCCATTCAACGAATACCTAGTCAACAATGACCGTGGTGCTATCGTTAATGGTAAAGTGAAAGAAGTAGACGCTAAAGGTGCTACTATCGAACTTGCTGACGAAGTAGAAGCTTATCTACGTGCCTCTGAGATCCAACGTGACCGCGTTGAAGATGCCACTAAGCATCTAACTGTTGGTGATGATGTTGAAGCTAAAATCATCAGTGTTGATCGCAAAACACGCAACATCAACTTGTCTATTAAAGCGAAAGACGAAGCTGAAGAGCGTCAAGCGATTAAAGAACTAAGCAGCACAAGTACTACTGCCGCTGCCGGTTCTGAAGCTCAACCAAAAACTATTGGTGACTTGATCAAAGAACAAATGCAGTAAGCTGCTAAGTTATTGATATAAAGTAATATAAAAGAAGCGACTCCGGTCGCTTTTTTTTATGAATAAATTTTGATATTACTATTAACAGGTGATGTTTTTGCCCAAAGAGGCAAACTCTTATTTTCATTTACGGTAATATCCGCTATCATTTGCAACATTGAGTAACAAGATGTGAGTCCCTACTTATTCAAAGCGATAGGCTGTTCTAAAGACCGAGTTTTTATCCTTACTATTTTAAGGATATGCTGATTTAGCAGCAGTTACTGGAATAAATAACCCTTATTTGAATAACCTAAAATATCGTTGTGACTCACAATCATCTTATCCATTAATTTACAAGGCAAGCGTAATAATGCAGCAAGCGATTAACAAGTCTGAATTTATTAGTAATTTGAGTGCGAACTGTGACAATATGACTGATACAGTCGTCGATGATGCAGTACGCGAAATATTAACTTTGATGACCCATACTTTAGCCAATGATGGCCGAGTAGAGGTTCGTGGGTTCGGTAGTTTTTGTCTACATCATCGCCGTGCACGTCTAGGACGCAACCCTAAAACAGGGGAAAGCGTGCCAGTACCTGCTAAGGCTATTCCTCATTTTAAACCAGGAAAAGCACTACGTGAAGCGGTCAATGACACGGTTGCAACTAGCTAAATGTTGTCATAACCCATTTATTGAATAAGCATTTTTTATAAGATGGTTTATCAGTCGCTCATATCACCTATTTATTCTGAATACATTAACGGCATTTCCAACTAAGGTAACCGTCTCATGCGCTTTTTACTATTTGTACTGCTATTTCTGAGCTTTGCCTATGCGCTTGGTTTGGTGTTGGCAAATAATACTGAAGTTGGTGTAAACTTACTGTTCTCGCAAGCGCCTACGATGAATCTAGGGCTGCTACTGATACTTTGTCTGATGCTGGGTATCATTATTGGTATTTTGCTAGCACTGCTTATTTTCCGCGTTTTACAAAACAAGTGGGAAATTTCGCGTTTGCAAAAAGCAAAGACCAATCTACAAGAGCAACTCACACAAGCCAATATAGTCATCGATCGTCAAGCGAATTCGCCAACGGTAGAAGAAGCCATTTATGGCTCTACGGCGACTAATGTACAGGATGGAGCGGTTAGCGACTTAGATGAAAGTGCTGCTCTTACTAAACATAAGCGAGATTAAACCATCTCGCAATGAATCTGCGGTTAAGTTAGATATACTTCTTTAATAACTCCGATACCAATATGGCTAAGTCATGAATAATATAGTTAAGTCTCCAGTTGTCGTCGCTCTAGATAATATGACCATGGAAGCCTCTTTAGCACTAGCGGATCAATTAGATCCAGCATTATGTCGATTGAAAGTAGGCAAAGAGCTATTTACTCGCTGTGGCCCTGACATAGTGAAGGCACTACATCAGCGTAATTTTGATGTGTTTTTAGATTTGAAATTTCATGATATTCCTAACACTACTGCACAAGCAGTTTTGGCAGCGGCTGAACTCGGTGTATGGATGGTGAACGTCCATGCAAGTGCAGGTCTAGAAGCAATGTCACTAGCCAAGCAGCGTTTACTAGATAATGGTTTTGATACCTTGCTGATAGCAGTCACTGTATTGACCTCTATGGACAATGAAGCGCTGACGCAAACGGGCATTACTGACGGTCTGGATGCGCACGTGAGTAGACTGGCACAACTGACCAAGCAAGCTGGTCTTGATGGTGTGGTGTGCTCAGCACAAGAAGCTAAAACGCTTAAAGCATTGTGTGGACAAGATTTTAAACTCATTACTCCCGGTATTCGTCTGCTAGAAGACAACGCTGATGACCAAAAACGCATTTGCACGCCTAAACAGGCACTCAGTGACGGTTCTGATTACTTAGTCATTGGGCGTTCAATCACACAGGCAGAAGACCCTGCTGCGAAATTGCAGAAGATACTACAAAGTATTTAGGCCACACCTTAATAACTTGTAATGCCTGAACGATCAAAAGACAGCCTAACTCGCTGTCTTTTTTGCTTTTTGCGGGTAGGTAAAAGGTGCTAAACTATTTGTGTTTATTCAATGATATTGGCTTATATGAAATTACAGATTTTGAGTGACTTACATATTGATAGTTATGCTCGTCAGTCACATCCGATAGGGCATATCCCTAAAACCGACGCAGATGTGGTGCTAGTAGCGGGAGATACTGCAAATAGTGACAATGGTATGCCATGGTTACAGGAGCAAGCTGCGCGTCTGCAAGTCCCTCTAATCACTATCGCAGGCAACCATGAGTATTTCAATGAAGATGTACTGCATTTCGATAAAAAACTAGCGACTTGGGACAATTATAATATCGAGTCGAATGAAGGCGTTCGCGTATTGCAGTGTCAGCATATGGATATTGGTGAGGTGCGAATTCTAGGTTGTACGTTGTGGACAGATTATCAATATCATGCCAATGAAGATACGATGGCTGCTGCTCGACAGTTTATGCGTGACTACAAACAAATCTATGCCGGTAAGGAGTTGTTTTCACCTGAGGTCTCCATGCAAATCCATGCGACACATCGTCAGTGGTTAAAGCAAGCATTGATAACGGCTAAGGAACTGGGCAAAAAGACTGTGGTAATGAGCCATCATAGTATCAGTGCACTCTCTGTGTCTGAAAAGTACGCCAATCTGCCAAGTAATGCCGCTTTTGTCAGTGACTTGTCTGAATGGATGCATGAGGAATGGGCGCCGATACTTTGGGTACATGGACATACCCATGAAGCATTTGACTATCAGATTGGTAAGACGCGAGTGATTGTTAATCCCCGTGCTTATCCAAATGAGGTAAGCAGTACAGCATTAGAGTTCTCATGGAATAGAGTGGTTGATATCGGTTAGCGTGCATCTGTAGAGATATAGGTATTGTTAGCAATAATGTCATAGCATTATTAAGACGGACCATTCTATTCTTGAGCAGCTTTTGGTATAACAATTGGCGCACATACTATGATTATACTGATATTTTGTTCATTCCTACCAAAAAATCTGCTACGCTTGTTGTCATGAGTAAATACACGAACGATACTTTATCAAAATTATCTGCTGAAAAGCTTGGGACTCATATCCCAAGTGCACCAGCACCTTCGCACCTGCCTGATAGTATGATCTCATCAGTCAGCTTATTGCCCGAAAACAAGCGATTGATTTTGTTTACTAGGCACTCTCTACGCGAGCGTTCTGATGGGAATGGTTTTGCCAGCTATCAGTTGCCACTGACACCTAAAGGTCGCGTGTTGGCAAAATCTTGGGGTCGTTGGTTGGCAGGACATCTGCCGTACTCCCTCAATGTCGATAGTATCTCAAGCCCCATAGGTCGCTGTATTGATACGGCACAGCTGATGCAAGAAGGGGCAGGTCTACGACGAGATATTGCACATCAATCACTACTGGTTGAGCCTGGCAGCCTCGTTACTGAACCTGAAATAGCCAATTTAGTGTTCAAAGAGATAGGTGTGCTTAACTTCATCAATCGATTCCTACAAGGCAACCTTGAAGGTACCAAAAACGCCTATCAGGGTGGTCTCGATATCTTATCTCTATTTTATCAACATCAGCCTGAGCATGGGCATCTTATGCTTGCCGTCAGTCATGATACGCTACTGTCTGCATTTTTAGCCGTGATGTTTGATGTGGTCGAGATTGATTGGAATGATTGGCCAAAAATGATGGAAGGAGTGTTTTTGTGGTTTGATGATATGCCATTTGAGCAAGCCAACGCGCATTTTGTTTGGCGTGGTGAGATTTATACTCGTCCCATTCATACTCTGTTAGACGGCTATCGTGCTGCAGGGTATCATCCTAGCAAACTGTTGCTACCGCCAGAAGTAAAATGGACTTGATATCAGCATAGTCAGCGAACTACTAAACCGCTACGGTGTTACCCTCCCTAGAGGTACTATATGTACAATCTGCGGTCGACTGCCTTGTAGCTGTTTTAGATTTCTTTGACTATATAAGTTGAATCAATGAGTTTTAAACAGGCATAAAAAAACCTTGCCCCAGTATTAGAACCAGTGACAAGGTTTTAGTCATTACACTATAAAGCGTAATGCGGTCTAAACGCGACCAATCTTAAGCTTGAAGGCCTTTGATTGTTTTGTTTAGGCGGCTCTTACGACGAGCAGCTTTATTCTTATGAATAATACCTTTGTCAGCCATACGATCAAGAACTGGTACCGCTTTTTTGTAAGCTTCGGTAGCCGCGTCATAATCTTTAGCTACGATAGCCGCATCAACACGTTTTAAGTAAGTACGAACCATAGAGCGTTGTGACGCAGAGTTCTGACGACGTTTGGTGTTTTGACGGGCGCGTTTACGAGCTTGTGCAGTATTAGCCACGCGTATCTCCTTGATAAAGACAGATAAAATATGAATGTTGATTGCAATAAAGGGTTTAAACAATCATCGGTGACGAGCAGCCTCTCGCCAAACATGATGTCGATGTCTTATATTAAAGTATCTAATATGAATAGAGCATCGCAAGCGCCAGAACTGTTTGGAATAATTAAACAGCGTTGACGTGTAAAGCCGGACATCTTAGCAAATTATTGCGCTTAGAACAATATATTTGATGATTAATGCCAAAAGAAGTTATGATATCACATGGGCGGCTGATTTCTCTAGTGTCTATTAGGATTGTTGTTAAGCCATCTTTCAGTATTGTTAGTGGAGACATGATTGGCTACACAGATGCGTCAGCTGATAAAACCTCTTACAATATATTCTATAGAATACCATCAGTTGTGTATTAAATTAGGTATGATACTAGACTTAAGATCTTTCACACGACAGACTGTCTTATAAAAATAAATTTTCCAACACTATATATAAATGGATCGGATATGCAGCGAAAAGCAATTGTAATTGGTGCGACAGGGCTGGTAGGGCAGTATCTGGTTAAGCAGCTTAGTGAGCTTTATGACACGTTAATTGTGATTGCACGGCGTCCGCCACGCTATATCAATGCGAGCATGCGTTTTTATCAAGTGAACGATTTTGATAATTTAACTGAGGTTTTTGCCAGCGTTGGTGTTGATCGTAAGACAGATGCTTTTAGTTGTCTTGGTACGACTAAGAAGCAAGCTGGTAGTGATGAGGCCTTTCGAAAAGTCGACCACGACTACAATGTAAATTTTGCTAAATTGTGTCAAGATAAAGGCGTCGAAAACTTCTTCTTGTTGTCTTCAATGAACGCCGATATTGACAGTCGTTTTTTATACAATCGAGTCAAAGCGGAAACCGAGCAATCCATTATATCATTGGATTTTGCGCATCTAGTCGTTTTACGTCCTTCATTGCTATTAGGCAAACATAAAGGTCGTCCTCTTGAGAGCATTGGTCAAAAGGCTTTTAAGCTCATATCGCCGCTTCTGTCAGAATCATTACCACTACATCCTATTTCTGCTAAGCGTGTCGCTAGTGCAATGGCAATGAGTGCGCACGCCATCTATGAGCGTAACAAGTACCGTGCTGAGCCTACATTGAAAAAAATAGAAATCATTGAAAATAAGCAGATGCTTGCGATGACAAGAGTGAAAAATTAAACGGTTAATGACTTATACATATATATTACAGTACCGTATTTTAAAATAGCCTAAGTATTTATATAGATATTCGATAAAAATTGAGAGTAATGACTAGATAATCAAAAATAAGGAGCTTCACTATGCCGGAATCCATGCAGATAAATAGAGAAAATTTTGTGACTTGTGATTTATTGGATGCCAATCCTGAGTCGCAAGTATGTTTGCCAAATATTGAAGGCAAGTCATTTCATAACTTTGGTGGCAAAGACAGATTTTGCGGTGAAATCGTAACAGTGAAGTGCTTTGAAGATAATAGCCGTGTTAAATCACTATTGAACAGTGACGGTAAAGACAAAGGTGGGCATGGCAAGGTGTTAGTCGTTGATGGTGGCGGCTCAATGCGCTGCGCTCTTTTGGGTGATATGATTGCAGAATCAGCAATTGAGAATGGCTGGGCAGGAGTCATTATCTATGGTTGTGTCCGTGATGTGGATGACGTGGTACAAATGAATATTGGCGTTAAAGCGCTCGGTTGTATCCCACGTAAATCAAATCGTCGCGACGAAGGACAAACGGATATCGAAATCAGCTTTGGTGATTTAACCTTGAACTCAGGAATGTTTGTTTATGCAGATAACAATGGCATTATCGCTAGTGATAAACCATTAGTTTAACAATAGCTAAATGAGTACCAATTCAAAACCTCAGCTTATAAGTTGAGGTTTTTTCATTTCACGACGATTTTAGGTGGTAATGAGTATTTTTAAGGTCTTAATTGATCATTTAATAATTAGTAAAATTTTAAGTGACAAACCGTTACGGCATAAATTTTGGTAATTGATGAAATATTCGTATAATAGCTATCTGACTCTTAACTTTGATCCTATTCTATATGCCTATCACTGCTTTGACTGACGCGTTTGACCCTATTAACCAGCAGCTATTCCCTATCCAGAATGCTCAGCGGCGCTGGCTAGCACCTGTGCATGGTGCTGTCAGCAGTTTGTGGTTAGCAAGCTTGGTACAGGGATCGATATGGGATGTGGCTGATCGTCTCAAGGTTGTTGTGACTCGTGACCAAAATCAGCTCAATCAAATAGAAACAGAACTGGCATTTTGTGGCGTGGATGCCTACGTGTTCCCTGATTGGGAAACGTTGACTTATGACGAACTGTCACCGCATCAAGATATTGTGAGTGAGCGTATCAATCTGTTGACGGATATGCCGACATCGGGTGTCTTGCTGATTTCTGTACAGGCGCTAATGCACCGAGTAGCACCGCCAAGTTGGCTAATTGGGCAACATTTTGATTTGAGTGTGGGTGACCAGTTTGATATCAACACTCAACGCGGACTACTAGCAAAAGCAGGCTACCGCGCCGTTGAAAACGTCTTTGAACCGGGTGAGTTTGCCGTACGTGGTAGTATTATTGATATTTTTGCGATGGGTCAGCCATTTCCGCTGCGTCTCGATTTATTCGACGATGAGATTGAAACCATTCGCTTCTTCAATCCACAGACTCAGCGCACGCTGACTGTTGATGATCTTAAGTCAATGATGAGTGGTAACGACAGTAGTATGGGCAAAGAGTCGTTGTCGCTACTGCATAAATTGCCAGATATCTCAAAGCCTATTCAGCAGTTCCAAATCCTACCAGCAAAAGAATTTCCACTTGATGAAGGGCGTGAGACCTTCCGTACAAACTTTGCCGCGATATTCCCCAATACGAGTAGCCGCAAGTTTGAACTGCATAAAGACGTAATGGCAGGTATTGCCAGCAGTGGACTTGAGTATTATCAGCCATTGTTTTTTGATTTAAAAGACTGGGAAGCAGAGAGTAGTTTATTTGCCTACTTGCCAAGTAATGCGTTATTTATCACTGATGAATTGATTAACGAAAAACAGGCAGATTATTGGTCACAAATTCAGCGCCGCTATGAAGAGCGCCGTCATGATATTGATAAGCCTATCGTCGCCCCTGAGCTACTGTATCTATTGTCTAATAAGCTTAATGAGCATCTCAACGATTATCCACGCGTTATTCTAAGCGCGCGCGATGAGCTAGCATTGATGACAGATGTTGCTGATGTGGATAATGAGGATTCATCATTAGGGCATACACTAAATAAACCACAGGGACTCGTGAGATTAAGTGCCCAGTCACCACCGCAGCTAGCGGTAAATCATCAAAAATCCGAACCTCTCGCTGAGCTATTAGCATTCTTAGAGATACAAGAAAAAACGTCCACACCTGTATTAATCGTTGCTGAAACAGCTGGTCGTCGTGAGATTCTCATTGAGTTGTTTAAAGGCAAAGTTGATATCAAAGCCTATGACAGCTTTGAAGCGTTTCTAGTAGCCGATAAAACGAGAGGGATTGGCCAAAATAAACTACCACAGGTTGGTCTAACCGTTGCGCCTATTGAGCGCGGTGTTTATGTGCCTGAGCGTTTGGTATTGATTAGTGAGACGCAATTATTTGGTCGGCAAGTACTGCAAACGCGCCGTCGCCGTCAGAGCGGTGTGTCAGAGGAGTTTTTGGTTAAGAGCGTTACCGAAATAACTCAAGGTAGCCCTGTTGTCCATATTGAGCACGGTGTCGGGCGTTATAACGGCTTGATAACGTTAGACGTAGGTGATGGCGAGCAAGAGTTTATCCACCTGAAATATGATGGTGACGCCAGTATTTATGTCCCAGTTGCCAATTTACAAATGATTAATCGCTATAGCGGAGGTGATCCAGCACTTGCGCCACTGCACAAAATCGGTAGTGGTAAGTGGGATAAAGCTAAACAAAAAGCGTTGGAACAAATTCATGACGTCGCGGCTGAGCTACTAAATATGCAGGCACGGCGCGAAGCTAAAGTAGGTATTCATTTTAAAATAGACTCGTCACAATATGATTTATTTGCCAGTCAGTTTGCGTTTGAAGAAACGCCTGACCAAGCCAATGCCATCCATGCAGTTATGGAAGACATGAAGCAAAATCAGCCGATGGATCGTCTTATCTGCGGGGATGTTGGTTTTGGGAAAACAGAGGTCGCCATGCGTGCGGCTTTTATTGCCGTTAGCGCAGGATACCAAGTGGCAGTATTAGTACCTACAACGTTGTTGGCAGGTCAGCATGAAGACAACTTCCGTGATCGATTTGCTGATTGGCCAGTACGTATCGAAACGCTATCGCGCTTCGGTGGCAAAAAGCATCAAGACACGGTATTAGCGGATTTGACCGCTGGCAAGGTCGATATCGTTATTGGTACGCACAAGCTATTACAACCGGATGTCAAATTCTCTAATCTAGGATTAATGATTGTCGATGAAGAACATCGCTTTGGTGTGCGTCATAAAGAGCGTATTAAAGCCATTCAGACCGATGTAGACAGTATGTCCATGACAGCGACGCCTATCCCTAGAACGCTCAATATGGCGCTCTCTGGCATGCGTGATATGTCGATCATTGCTACCCCGCCTGCGAGACGCTTGGCGATTAAAACCTTTGTCATGCAAAAGACAGAAGCGTTGATGAAAGAAGCTATTTTGCGTGAACTATTGCGCGGTGGTCAGGTATATCTGCTGCATAATGATGTGGCTAGCATTGAGCGCATGGCAGAGACCATACGCGAGCTGGTTCCAGAGGCGCGTGTAGGCGTGGCTCATGGACAGATGCAGGAGCGTCAACTTGAACAAGTGATGCAGCAGTATTATCACAAAAAATTCAATGTGTTAGTATGCTCGACTATTATCGAAACGGGCATTGATGTGCCTAATGCCAATACTATTATCATTGAGCGCGCTGATAAATTTGGTCTAGCCCAATTGCATCAGCTACGTGGCCGCGTTGGCCGTAGCCATCATCAGGCATACTGCTATCTGCTTGTACCGTCCATCAAAGGCCTTAAAGGTGATGCGAAACGCCGCCTGCATGCTATTGAACGTGCCAACACACTGGGCGCAGGTTTTATGCTGGCCAGTGAAGATTTAGAGATTCGCGGCGCAGGTGAGATACTGGGTAAGCAGCAAAGTGGTAATATGCAGGTAATTGGCTTTAGCTTATATATGGATATGCTAGAACGTGCGACGAAAGCGATTAAAGCGGGTAAACAGCCTGATTTAAGTACACCGCTGTCACTGACCAGCGAAATCAATCTACACAGCTCAGCATTGATCCCAGAAGAATACTTGCATGATGTGCATCAGCGCTTATTGTTTTATAAACGCATTAGTAATGCCGATGATAAAGAGGCGCTGACGGATATTCGGACTGAAATGATTGACCGTTTTGGTATATTGCCGGATCAAACCAAGCAGCTCTTTGCCATTCATGGGTTGCGTTTACAAGCAGAACCGTTGAAGATTAACAAAATCGATGCCAATGGTAGTAGTATGACGCTAGAGTTTGCACCTGATACACCGGTCGATGCATTAGCGATTATTAAACTGATTCAAACAGATGGGCAGCGCTATCGTATGAATGGCGCGTCTGGCATCCGTTACCAAAATGCTGATAAACTCGAAACGCCTCAACAGCGTGTTACGGTCATTCAAGAGCTGTTGCGATATTTTAGCGAGCATATGGTGTCAGAGCCTGCTTAGCTTCATTCTGTGGTGGCTATCTGCTATATAGACGAATGAGGAGATTGGCCAAGTCGTTCAAGCAGATAGTTTAAAGATAAAACGCCAAGGCAATGAGTCAAGGCGCTATTTTATCGCATAGATAACTGATAAAATAATGAGACCATATTTTATTTACTCATATTTTAGCTTTCTATACTTTTGATTTCTTTTATTTGAGATCCATAACAAGAGAACCGTCATTATGTTCCAACTTCATCATAAACTTGCTGCCGATAGCTTTTTAGTGGGTGACTTTCCGCTATCGACTTGCCGTTTAATCAATGATTGCCAGTTTCCTTGGTTGATATTGGTGCCACGTGTATCAGGTATCAAAGAGTTATATGAGTTATCCGAAACAGACCAAGTACAGTTTTTACGTGAGTCGAGCTGGTTATCAAGTCAACTGGCCAAGACTTTCCAAGCAGATAAAATGAACGTAGCCGCATTGGGCAATCAAGTACCACAGTTGCACTTCCATCATATCGTACGCTATCAAAACGATATGCAGTGGCCAAACCCAGTATGGGGTGTTCCAGCTGTTCCTTATACCAAGGAAGTATTGGCACAAATGCAGCAGACTCTGATGATGGCGTTACGTGGACATCATCAAATGCCTTTTGATTGGCAAATGAAATAAAATCTTAATCCATAATTACATTAATAAAAATATACTAAGTTATTTAAAGTCTATTTTGCAGCAGTTAAAAAAAATCCAGATATTTATTATCTGGATTTTTTGTTTTTTAACTTAAATAATAAAGATCGTTATTTTAATTTAATTGGATATTAAGGCAAATTAAATGATAAGTGGTGTTCTTTTGGTTATGAGTGGCATGGGATTTATAACCTTTAAGAAGTATAATGTAGTATCAGACCGTACTTATGTCCAATTAGTCATAAAAATAGGTAATACACTTATACTCATGTCTCTTGGTTTCTCCTACAGCCTATTTTGTTTAAGCGAATGCTCATATGACTACTTTAGACAGATTGAGACCAGAGCTTCTGACAAAAGAGGAAGTATACGATAAGGTCGATTACCCAGAAGTTTTCGTATTAATACTCACCGTTATACTCCTCGCTTTACATTTTGATTTTAGACCCACTGCAATGGCGCTCCTTGTCATTGTTGGCCTGCCAAGTATGCTAATTTTAATTTATAATTATCGTCGCCAAGCCAGCTTTTGGACATCTAATATTGTCATTATTTTACTATCTATGGTGATTGGGTCGATAGAGCTGCATATGATTATTTCGCTCAGTCTAGCGGCATTAATAGGTCTTAGGATTATTGTTAGTAGCCCTGAAAATCGTATAAAATTGATCATTGTATCCGTAATAACGGTTATTATTTTTTATTATGTCAGTATTATTTTAAATATTCCCAAGCTAGAAGGTTATGATGATTGGATAACACCTCTTATATTATTAGCCAGTATGATTGTTGTTTTATGTCGATTTACGTGTTTTTATAGGAAATATGTCCGTTATGAAGCTCACTCTCATCATGCAGTTGGGCGATTGAATAGTGCAGTCTCTGTTATTAATAAACTAACACGTTTTGTCCCATTGCAAGTTTGGGAGCCAATCGTAAGAGCAGATATCCCTGTGAACGTCTCTAATAAACGTGCCAAGCTGACTATTATGTTCTCAGATATTATTGGTTTTACTGAGTTGTCTGATAGCCTTAGCGCGGATAATTTGGCTGATATTTTGAATACCTATATGCATAGCATGACGTTAATTGCTAACAAACATGGTGCAGTGCTTGATAAGTTTGTTGGCGATGGCATGATATGCTTTTTCGGTGAGCCAAACAGTCAGGGTACGCGTCAGGACGCTTTGAGCTGTCTTGAGATGGCAATAGACATGCGGCGTGAAATGCGTACCTTGAGACAGAAATGGCGCCTTATGGGCTTTGAGGGATTGTATATACGTATTGGTATTACGACAGGCTATTGCCATGTGGGTAATTTCGGTAGCAACAATCGTCTTAGCTATACATTGATTGGTAAAGAAGCCAATTTGGCAGCGAGACTAGAGTCTAGCGCTGGTAAAGATGAGATATTGATCAGTGAAAGTACTTATGACTATGTCTGTCATAATTATGAGTGTCAGCATGCTGGTGCATTTCATCTAAAAGGATTTGATAAGAAAGTACAAGCATGGCGAGTCTTTGATCCTGATATTAATAAAGCTCATTTATCAAAATGGGTCGATTACACATTACCTGGATTTAATTTGCATTTAAACTTTAAGGACATGAATCATAACGACTATCAGGATGTTAAAGCCCGGTTAAATTTTGCGCTTGGACGTATTGAGCAAGAAAACGAAAAAAATGAAAATGATATTAATGCAGAAAATAAACGCAATGATATAGGTAATAAGTAAGCTGCATTGACAAATAATAGTCTTTGAATATATACGTAAAAAAGCCAACGATCATAATGATCGTTGGCTTTTTATATGAAAATAAAAAAGAGCTTTCTACAAGTACCTAATGATTTTCTTTAGCATGATTTAGGGTATATTTAGGCACTTCGATGGTTAAGTCTTCGTCCTCAACTATCACTTGGCAGGATAGACGTGAATCAGCCTCTAACCCCCAAGCACGATCTAACAAGTCAGCTTCGATATCATCCATCTCTTCCAGACCATTAAAGCCTTTGCGTACGACTACATGGCAAGTTGTGCAGGCTTTTGACATCTCACAAGCATGCTCAATTTTAATGCCTTTCTCTACTAGTGCTTTGCATAAGTTACTACCGGCCTCTAGCTCGACTTCAGCGCCTTCAGGACAAATCTCGTGGTGGGGTAATACAGTAATCTTTGGCATAAATCGTCTTTCCGATGCTAATCAATTTAAAGAAATAAAAATATAATGGAGATGCTATTCAGCTAATTTGCTACCAATCTTGGGCGCTCGTACCAGCCATACTTGTTTTAACGCTCTGGTTCATAATACGGGCAGCAAAAGCATCACTATGGGGTTTGAGTTGTGCTTGTTGTGCTTCAATAAGTGCTAAGTCATTAGTGCTCAGTACTTCTTGCATTAGTTGTATTTGATCAGCCAGTGATTGCTGCTCTTCAGAAGATAGCAAAGCTGCAAACTCATTGAGTGCCGATTGTAGTGCTAATATTTCACGTTCAGCCTCTACTTTGGTTTCAATTAAAGAGCGTGCATTTTTGTCTTCTTCTGCATGCTTAAATCCTGCAATCAGTAACTGCTCTTTTTGTTCGTCTGACAACCCATAAGAAGGCACAATTTCAATCTTACTTTCTGTTTTGGTTGTGGTCTCTTGTGCGCTGACCGTTAGCTGACCATTGGCATCAATACTAAAGGTAACCTCAATACGGGCAAACCCAGCCTTCATAGAAGGAATGCCATACAATTCAAAGCGTCCAAGTGAGCGGCAGTTATCGACAGTTTCACGTTCACCCTGTACAACATGGATTACCATGCCTGTCTGACCATCTTGATAAGTTGTAAATACTTGACGTTTTTTGACAGGGATAGGCGTGTTACGTGGTATGAGCACTTCGACTAGGCCACCCATAGTCTCAAGACCAAGTGATAGCGGCGTCACATCTAGCAATAGTAGGTTATTGTCACTATCACCGTTGACCAGTTGATGCGCTGTCTGCGCCGCGCCTAGAGCGACTACTTCATCTGGGTTGAGGCGGCACAGCGGCTGTTTGGCAAAGAACTCAGTCACGACTTGCTGAATAGCAGGCATACGGGTTGAACCACCAACTAAGATAACTTCGTCCAAATCAGTACTGGAGAGTTTGGCATCACGCAGTACTTGTTCACAGACACTTAAGGTACGGCGGCTAACAGGTTCTACGATTGTCAGGATATCTGTACGGCTCAATACACCTTGATAAGATTGAGTATTGACGACAATGTCGATATCGACTTGTTCACTATCAGTCAGTGCTTGCTTATAAGCTTTAGCTTGTTGCGCAAGTATTGACTTGTCATGAAGACTGACATCTTTTGGATCGATAGCCAATTGTTTGATAAGCCAATTGGTGATTAGTCGATCGATATCGTCACCACCTAGTGCACTGTTACCACCAGTGGCTAGTACTTCAAAGACGCCATCAGTCAGCTTTAAGATAGAGACATCAAACGTACCACCACCCAAATCGTAAATTAGATAGTAGCTTTCTTTTTCGCTAGCTTCTGTGGCTTGATCGAGACCATAAGCGACAGCCGCAGCAGTTGGCTCGTTCAGTAAACGCAATACTTTGATACCAGCTGCTTGAGCTGCATCTTTGGTCGCTTGACGCTGCGCTTCATCAAAATAAGCAGGTACGGTAATGACAGCACCTTCGATACTATCTTCAGGCAGTGCGCTTGCTGCACGTTGCTCGAGTGCGGCTAGTATACGGGCAGAAATCTCAACAGGAGATACTTCACCCTGGGCGGTGACAAAAGCCGGCATGTCATCTTTATTGCCACTCAATTCGTAAGGGTGAGAAAATTTGATATCTGCTTGGCTACGACCCATAAAGCGCTTAGCCGAGACGATCGTATTTTTTGGATCATCCGCTAAGTGAGCTAGGGCATCATAACCAACCAATGGCTTGCCAGTGCTTGGATAATAAACAACAGACGGTAACAAGGTATCAGTGCTGGTATTTGCTTCTAATACTTGCGCCTTGCCTGAACGTACCACAGCGACCAACGAGCGTGTGGTGCCAAGATCGATTCCTAAACCAAAACGATGCTGGTGAGGTTGGGCACTTTGATTGGGTTCGGCAATTTGCATTAAAGACATAAAATAACTCAAAGATAAAATGAATAAGTGAAATGGGGTAAGTGCAACATAGGCATTACGACAGTCTGATAATTATAGTCAAAATATTTATCAAGTAATACGGCGCGAACCTAGCGTGTTAACTAATACTGCTATATATGCTCGGTTGCCTTGTATCAATTCTAGACTGTCTCGACTATGTTCTCTACCATACAAATAGAGTCGTACAACGGCCAATAAATTTTGGGATAAATGATTATACGGTATAGTCGGTACTATTTTAACCAAATATTTTTTAACTAAATATCTAAAACCTAGTCTTTGGATAAAATAAATTGTTCACAGCTATCTAAACGTATAAATCATCGTCATCTGAATGCGCCGCAGCTGCAACGTCATCAAGACCAGTCGTGACATCTGCATTTAACTTGACCAAAAACTTCAATTTTTGTGTCGCATCAATCGCCGTTTGCCAATCTTGGCTGTCATAAGCATGGCTAAAGCGCTCAGATTGTTTTGCGAGACGCTCTGTGATTTGAGGATGTAACTGCTGCAAGGCTGGAAGATCTTTGCCTTCAATAGCGTCATCCAAATCCATTCGCATTTCCATCGCATCTTCCAAGAAGTCCAAGTCTGCGATTGAGTGCTCTAGATTTTGAGCTTGATCTGCTATATCTAATAGATAACTAGCACGGCTATCGGGCGAGCTAAGCGTTTGATAAGCTTGATTGATCAGTGCTGAATATTTTTCAGACTGTAGTTGTGCTTGAGCAATGTCAGTCTGGTTTTTAGCGACATTATCAGGGTGATAACGTTTTTGTAGCAGACGTAAATGTTGATCGAGACTGTCTTGATTGACTTCAAATTGTACTGGTTGCTCAAATAAAGCAAAGAAGTTATCAAACTGTGCTTCTGGTGTGATGTCTGTCATATCATACGCCTTGCTTTTTATTTGTTTGAAATGTCTGTCTGTTGATACTCTATTACTGAGTCTACAATCCGGATTGTAGCGTAGACTGTTTACTGTTTTTCGAGCGTAAATGTTGGAAGGTTTAGGTCATTAAACTGTAAATGACTCACCGCAACCACATTCGCCTTTTTGATTAGGGTTACTGAACTTAAAGCCTTCGTTGAGACCTTCTTTTTCATAATCCATCAACAAACCATCTAAATATACCAAGCTTTTAGGATCGATAAAGATGCTAACGTCTCGGCTTTCATAACGTGTGTCGTTTTCGTCAGGTGTATCTACAAACTCTAAAACATAAGCTAGACCTGAGCAACCCGCTGTGCGGATACCGACTCGAATGCCTTCACCTTTGCCGCGATTGTCCAAAAAGTCTCGAACATGCTGAGCGGCGCGTTCTGTCATTTCAATCATGCCAACTCCCATTGACTATTAATTATAAGTATCAATAAAAAAAATCTGTATAGACTGGCAACTGAAATTACGAGATTGCCAAGATAATATGCTAGCGGCTCTTAGAAAATAAAAGGTGACAATTACATAAGTGTCATTGTCACCTTTTTAGCATCAGCAGCTATTTACGTGTTGCTACTATAGCGCTGCTAATACCATGCAGCACATAGGCTAGTAGGTTTAGCCTTAGATAACAGCTTCTTCAGTTGCTGCTGCTACGCCATGCTTACCTTTATAGTCGCTAATAGCGGCTTTAATAGCATCTTCTGCAAGTACAGAGCAATGCACTTTTACTGGTGGTAATGCCAATTCTTCAGCAATGTGACTGTTCTTGATTTCGCCAGCTTGGTCTAGGCTTTTGCCTTTTAGCCACTCAGTAACGAGTGAGCTTGAAGCAATAGCTGAACCGCAGCCATAAGTTTTAAAGCGTGCATCTTCGATAATACCGTTATCATCGACTTGGATTTGTAGACGCATCACATCGCCACATGCTGGAGCACCGACCATACCGGTACCAACATTTTTGGCGTTTTTATCAAGATTGCCAACGTTGCGTGGGTTTTCGTAATGATCAATAACTTGGTCGCTATAGGCCATGGGGTTTTCTCCTAGTTAGATAATGAGCAGTAGCTGATTGGTTTGAACGCTGCTACTCATTGATAATTGGGGTCAAACACTTAATCGTAATTGTCTGATCAATCGGTTAATGGCTATGTTCGATAGCCATATCTTCGTTTTTGGTAATTTTAGTGCTCAGCCCATTCGACTGAATCTAAATCAACGCCATCTTGGTACATATCCCAAAGTGGTGATAGGGCACGTAATTTGTCAACGGCTTCATGCATTTGCTTGATAACGGTATCGATATCTTCTTCAGTCGTATAACGACCAAAGCTAAAGCGAATAGAGCTATGTGCCAATTCATCTGGACGGCCAATAGCACGTAATACATATGATGGCTCAAGCGTCGCTGACGTACAGGCTGAGCCTGATGAGACAGCCAAGTCTTTAAGTGACATCATTAATGATTCACCTTCAACGAAGTTAAAGCTGATGTTCACAATGTTAGGAACGCTATGCTCTAAATCACCGTTTAAATAAATCTCTTCAATATCTTGTAGACCATCCCACAGCTTTTGACGTAGTTTTGCTGCATGGGCATTGTCTTCTTTATAGCTGTCATTGGCTAGGGCAAATGCTGCGCCAAGGCCAACGATTTGATGCGTAGGTAAGGTACCTGAACGCATGCCACGCTCGTGACCACCACCATGTTGCTCAGCTTTTAGACGAATACGTGGCTTGCGGCTAACAAACAAAGCACCGATACCTTTAGGACCGTAGGCTTTATGACCTGAGAAACTCATCAAGTCGATTTTCATCTCTGCAAGATCGATCAATACTTTACCCACTGATTGCGCGCCATCCACATGGAAGACCACACCAGCTTCGCGAGTGATTTCACCAATCGCTGTTACATCAGTAAGCGTACCAAGCTCATTGTTCACCATCATAAGTGATACTAGGATTGTATCCTCACGTAGCGCTTCTTTAACTTGTTCTGGCAAGATTAGCCCAGTGCTTGGTTGTGGCTCAAGATAAGTGATCTCAAAACCTTCTTGCTCAAGCTCACGGCAGGTATCTAGTACCGCTTTGTGTTCAATTTTACTGGTAATAATGTGCTTACCACGAGACTGGTAAAAATGTGCAGCACCTTTAATAGCTAGGTTGTCAGACTCAGTAGCACCAGAGGTAAAGACGATTTCGCGTGGATCAGCGTTAATGACTTCAGCCACTTGTTGACGCGCTGTCTCTACTGCTTCTTCTGCTTGCCAGCCGTAACCGTGTGAGCGCGAGGCTGGGTTGCCAAAGACGCCATCTACCGTCAGATACTCGCTCATCTTAGCAGCTACTGATTTAGCTACTGGAGTAGTGGCGGCATAATCTAAGTATATAAGGTTGTTATGTTGGCTCATGCTGGGTTTGCCTCGCTGTTCGATAGAGTAATAGTATTGATGTCTTTTATGGAAATCTCTTTGGTAGAGCTATGCTGACGTTCGGAAACTGACTGCACGTTTTCCATGTCTAATAATTGTGCTAATGTTATATTATTCAAGTACTGTTCGATATGATTTGACAGTGCACACCATAAATCATGGGTTAAGCACATTGTACCACCTTGGCAATCACCACGTCCTTCACACTGCATCGCATTTACAGACTCATCGACGGCAGATATGATGCTCATCACATCTATCTGATCCAATGGTTTCGCCAAATGATAACCACCGGCTGCACCGCGAATACTAGTAACGAGCCCACGTTTGCGAAGTTTGGAGAATAATTGCTCAAGATAAGAGATAGAGATCGATTGCCGTTTGGCTATATCAGATAAGGATACCGCACTTTCTTGTTGGCTGGTTTGTAGTGCCAAATCTAGTAACGCAGTAACGGCATACCTGCCTCGAGTAGTCAAACGCATGTGTTATCTCCAAACTGTTATGTCATTTTAGTTAACAACGATCTTAGCGAGATGATATTTGCGATAATTCGTATAAATATACAAGTCACAGATATAAATCATAGGGCAGCTAAGTTGTGTCTTATCGTTATTAAACAACAGATGATTGACCCGATGTGTGCAACGATTGGACCAATTATACTTAATCCCGAGTAATTTAGTCAAGATTAAAGTGTGGTTGAATGGTTAATCTAGCTTATTACTATGATTGATAAAAACAATGGTATTTGGAAGCAGTCATAAAACCGTTTAGTGGCGGTGATTATAGAGATTCTGCTTAGAGCTTTTGAACGTGCTAAGAAACAGAAGGTTGTAGTTTGTCTGTGTATTCTGTTGAAGTGACTAATTATTGGGATGATTGAGTGTTGAAGTGACTAAGTGTTGAGATAATTGAGTATTGAGGTAGTTAAGAAGCAAAAAGCGGCTGATATCCTGTAATGAATATCAGCCGCTTTTATTAAGCCCTCGTTTTAAATTATGACGTATCGTTGAGATTAATTCATCAACAACGCAATGATAGTACCAATCATAATGACAAGAGCAGCGACCGTCACAATAACAAGCATCTTTTGCTTGCTCTGTAATTCCTTAACAGTGGTTTCAAGCTCACGGTTTTTGATAGTAAGGGTGTTTATCTGGGTTTGTTGTTCCTTAATACGTAACTTATAGTTTTCCTTTTTTTCTGCTAGGTCAGCTTCAGTTGGCTTAGACTTACCTTTGCCACCTTTTATCTTTTTGATCAAGCCTTGAATCAAGCTGCCCAGACCGAGTTGCATGATGAATTGCTTGACCAATTGTACTTGCACAGACTCACCGCGCATTTGTAACTTTTCAGTCGTTTCGCTGTCGTGATTGGTAATGGCATTGATAACCTGAAGGCTGTAGGCATTGATGATGACATCAGGTTCGCTACGGTCGATAGGTAGCTGAGCATCTAACAATACGCCTTTGGTACTAAAAGTGGCAAAAATTTCAACATGCGGTAAGTATAAGCGCAACGCCACAACAGTGCCTTGCTTGGCAAGTGGATAAGCAGCTCTACGCAGTTCAGGATCTAAACGTAACAGTAATGTCAGCGCCGACTCGATGAACACCAGAATGATATTAGAAAAAGAGTGAGACAACGTAGAACGCTTCATGTAAATAATCCGTTTTTTTATTTGGCAAATTATAGGCAAAAGACAATCAAGGGTCAAAATCGACGCAAAATGTGCAGTAATATTTTGCTTATAGTAACGCCTTTATAATAAAAAGTAACGCTAGTTTCTGTCAGTTGGTCAATTATTACTTTACAATTTGTTAGGCAATAAAGACACGAGTGTTTGTGACTGATGGTGCATTAATGTGACCTGACCAGCGCTAAACGATAAGATAACATATAGGTGTATCTTTAAGATAAGGTCACATTAGTTGAACATTGTGCCTTGATAGAACCGTTGCAGATACTTTGCGTAACATTGAGTGTCAAATACGTAGTGTAGTGAACAAAAATATGTAAAATCGCTTGCGCTCCTTATGCTGCCTTGATATAAAGACGATAACAAAGCGAGACCTGTTAATACGTCAGTCAGGCAGTTTTTATTGCTTAAATGCTATGAGAGCGTTACAATGCTTGGCGTGAGCGTTTATTATCCCCCTTAAACTTGAAGGAAATTTTATGAATAAGTCAGAATTAATTGATAGCATCGCAGACAAAAGTGGTCTAAACAAAACCCAAGCTGGTGATGCATTGAATGCTGTTATGGAAAGTGTTGGTGAAGCGCTAGAAGCTGGCGATAGCATCTCATTAGTTGGTTTTGGTACTTTCAGCGTAAAAGACCGCAAAGCGCGTACTGGCCGTAACCCTAAGACTGGTGAAGAGCTTAGCATCCCTGCAAGCAAAGTACCTAGCTTCAAAGCTGGTAAAAACTTAAAAGAGCGCTTGAACTAAGCCATACTATTATCAGTAAGCGCTGTGTCATGACGTAATATACGAATAAACATAGCGTTTACCAATAGTAAAGTAGTAGATGATTTATAGCATGGTTCAACGCCATACTCTAAATTATAAAAAAGCACCTAATATTTGGGTGCTTTTTTTATTGCTATAGTTTGTATCATACAACGTGAATATTTTGAGTCTACACCAAAAATCACGTATCATAGGGCGCGCGATAGATGCGTTGTTGAAACTAGGCTGCTTTAGTCAGTCTTGTCCTTCTATATAAAATGCACGCGCGCTTACTTTTACCATTGCCTGCTTAGATAGCATTGATATTCATATTAATATTACAATGGTTTTTCATCAATATAGGTTAATACAGCAGAGATAACTATGGATAAATTGCGCGATTTCTTAAAAAGCTGGCCAGGTCGCATTTTATTGATTTTATGCCTATCGCCGCTCGCTCTATTGGGTGTCGAAAGTTACTTTGGCGGTGGAGTCGATCCCAACCAAGTCGCTCAGGTAGGTGACGCAAGTGTAGGGCTGACCGAATACCAGTCTGCTGTCAATAGCCGTCGTACTGAAATATTAGAACAAGTTGAGGATGCCAGTCTATTAAATGAGGATGTGCTACACGAGCAAGTCCTAAAAGGTCTTATTGATCGTACGCTACTAGAGCAGCAAGCAGGCAAGCTTGGTATGACTGTTTCTGATGACACAATTAATCGTTTGTTGCGTCAAGAAGAAGTATTTCAGGATGCTGATGGCAATTTTTCTAACGATCAATTTGCGAACTTTTTGCGTCAGCGCGGTATGACAAAGAATCAGTTGTTTGCTGAATTTCGCAATCAGTTAAGCTTGGATCAGTTAAACGCTAGTATCGTTGGTACGGCAGTGTATCCAATGCAAGCGGTCAGTCAATTGATTGATTTGCAGCTTGAGTCGCGCAACGTCTGGTTGCATCGTTTTAATTGGCAAGACTACACCGATCAGGTGAAATTGAGCAAAAATGACATACAAACCTACTATGATGCCAATAAAGAAACGCTAAAAAGTGCGGCAATGGTAGATTTGGCTTATCTGCAACTCAGTCCTCAAACCATTCAGGTGACAGACGTTACAAAAGAAGATCTACAGCAGCAATATGAAGCTTATAAGCAAGAGCAAGCCATCGTCGATGAGCGTCAAGTTAGTCAGATTCTATTGACAGGTGATGATGCTAAGGCACGAGCAGATACGGTTAAAGCGCGTTTAGACAAAGGGGCATCATTTGTAGCATTAGCCAAATCAGAGTCAGATGACCCATCAGGAGAGACAGGTGGTAGTATCGGTCGCTTTAACCCTTCTGTATTCGGCAATGACGCGACAGCAGTTGAAAAAGCGTTAGAGGGATTGAGTGTTGGTGATATCACAGCACCTATCAAGACCAGCTTTGGCTATCAAATATTTACGGTGACCGAAGACAATGGTAGTAAAATACCGACTTTGGAGAGCATGCGTGATGACTTAACCGTCAAGGCGACAGAGTATAAGCGTCAAGAAATGTATGCGGATAAAGTAACAGCGATCAATGACATGGCAGCAGATGGCTTTAGTATTGAAGACATTGCTCAACAAGAGAACGTAACATTGAAACGTCTCAAAGATTATCGCAAAGAGAACAACAAATCAGTACTGTCGCAACCTGCAGTGATCAAGCAAGCTTTTGATGAGTTTACCATTCAGGATCAGGCAGTGACCGCTGGTATCGAAGTGGGTAACGGTACAGTATGGGTACAGCCAAGTAATTATCGTCCTACCAAAACGCTTGCTTTATCTGCCGCTACGCCAAGAATTACCCAGATACTACGTCAACAGAAAGCCACAGCATTGGCATTGAAAGAAGCCAAATCGTTGGCCGCAGGTATTAAAACGTCAGCTGATATTAGTAAGCAGCCAGTCAGTCTTCAATCATTGGGTGCAGTGAATCGTCAAACGACGCTATTGACAGAAAAAGAGCGTGGATTGGCTTTCAGTCAGCAAGCGGCTAATAATGGTGTGGTGGCTGTTGCGAGCGAAACAGAAACGGGTGCTACTCTGTTGGTTGGTGATCGTATCAAGACAGAGCCACAGTCGCCATTATCTGATGCGCAAAGAGCGCAAACGGCTAGCATTATCCGTGATAACTTAGGTCAGGATCAGCTACAAGACTATTTAGATTATCTACGCTTGGTGTATAAAGTTGAGATTAATGAAGCCAATATGTCGAATGCGCAAGGGCGCTAAAAATCAGGATATTACGAGAAATGTGACGCACTTACTAAATCGTATTTTCTAAATACCCTTATTAAATTTGACGTACAAAAAAGCCACTATTTATAGTGGCTTTTTTAATGGCTATTGTTTTTATCATAATCATAAGAATGTAGCATTAACAGCAATATACAATTTAGTACGGCTATTAATGCCAGTTTTCAAAGTGATACTAGACAGTTTAATGGCGGAAATGGCGCATACCAGTGAAGACCATCGCAATGCCATGCTCATTGGCTGCAGCGATGGTTTCGTCATCACGCATAGAGCCACCAGGCTGGATAATAGCAGAGATGCCTACTGCAGCAGCGTTATCGATACCATCACGGAACGGGAAGAACGCGTCTGATGCCATGACAGCGCCTTCAGTCGCTAGTCCAGCATGCTCTGCTTTGATAGCAGCGATACGAGCTGAGTTAACGCGGCTCATCTGACCTGCGCCAACACCGATAGTGCGTTGACCTTTGGCATAGACGATGGCATTAGATTTGACGTATTTTGCTACGTTCCAGCTGAAAAGTAGATCTGCAATCTGTGCTTCAGTTGGTTGTACATCAGTAACGATTTTTAGATCATTGGCAGTAATCAAACCAAGATCTTGCTCTTGCACGAGTAGACCACCGTTAACGCGTTTATAGTCTAGCTGAATATCGCGTTGATCTGGTGCTGGTAGCTCGCCACAGACTAACACACGTACGTTTTTCTTAGCAGCAGTCGCTTCAAGCACACCGTCCTCGATACTAGGCGCGATAATTACTTCTACAAATTGATTGTCGATAATGGCTTTTGCTGCTGCAAGCGTCAATGGGCGGTTGAAGGCAATGATACCACCGAAAGAAGATTCAGGATCGGTACTGAAGGCAGTGTTATAAGCAGCTACTTGGTCATTATCAACTGCGACGCCGCAAGGATTTGCATGCTTGACGATAACGCAAGCAGGCGTACTAAAGGCTTTGACACACTCAAGGGCTGCATCAGTGTCAGCGATGTTGTTGTAAGACAGTGCCTTACCTTGTAGCTGCTTAGCCGTTGCTATAGAAGCTTGTTGGCTCTTTAGTGGCTGATTTTCAATATAGAAAGCAGCGTTTTGATGTGGGTTTTCACCGTAGCGTAGGTCTTGGACTTTTTCAAGCTGTACATTGAATGTACGTGAGAAGTTTTCTGCTTCTTGGTTTTCGTTCACACGGCTGCCTAAGAAGTTTGCAATCATACCGTCGTACTGTGCCGTATGTTCAAAAGCCTTCACTGCCAAGTCGTAGCGTAGAGCCGTTGTCAATGCAGTACCATCACCTAATGCGGTAAGAATGCGGTCATAATCAGCAGGATCAGTCACGATACCCACATGGGCGTGATTTTTGGCAGCTGAACGAACCATGGTAGGGCCGCCGATATCGATGTTTTCGATAGCATCGTTCATCGTGACATCAGCACGTGCAATGGTTTCAGCAAACGGATATAAATTCACCACCACCAAATCAATACGGTCAATCGCGTGCTCACTCATGACAGCATCGTCTTTACCACGGCGTCCTAAGATACCACCATGAATTTTAGGGTGTAACGTTTTAACACGACCGTCCATCATTTCAGGGAAACCGGTATAGTCTGATACTTCTGTTACATCAACGTTGTTTTCTGTGAGTAACCGATAAGTACCGCCAGTAGATAGCAAGCCAAAACCCGCTTTAATGAGGCCTTGAGCAAATTCAACGATATTAGATTTATCGGAGACCGATAACAATGCAAGTGGGGTAGTACTCATAAAAAAACTTCCATAAAAAAAGCCTGACGTAAACGTCTGGCAAGGTGATGAAGACAATTATTGCAAACAGTATCACAATGGATAATGTCATGAATATTAAATTGCCATGCATAATGATGGTTGTTAAAGATAAGTGCGCTCATAGAGCAAGAGCTACATTAAGTCATAAGTTTTGAGTTTTTTGCGTAAAGTGCCACGGTTTAGACCTAGGATTTGCGCACATTTGGTTTGATTGCCCCGAGTTTTTTCAAGGACGACAGATAAGAGCGGTTCTTCTATTTGTTTTAGGATGAGCTCGTATAAGTCGGTGGGTGTCTCATCGCCTAGCATCGCAAAATACTGTCGTACCACACGCTCAACATGTACTCGTAGCGGCTCATGCGCATTACTCGCATAGCTGTCTACTGACGCATTAAAGTGGTGAGTCGGCTGAGGGTAGTTTTCTTTATTATAATCGGCAGGATGCTCAGAGCTTGTAGCAAAATGATTAGCATATTGCTGTGCATGAGGCGCCATAAGATAATGTCCTTGGGATTAGGGAGAATCAAACCATAAGATATTGTGGGTATTATATCAAATTAATGTCGTCTAGCGCTGATATATTGGCAGTTATCTTAGCATTGGCGCTATTTACGAAAGCTTATTCTCAATTGTATGAATACAAACCTCTCTGACTGATAACCATTAACTCAATGTTATAAGCTTCAATTTTGCTCAAAACTTAGTACAAGGGGCTGATGCTAACATCGCGGATTTGTGTATTTGCAACGGGTATAGTAAAGAGTATCTGACGGTTGCTGTCTGCAGCCAGTTGGCTTTGCTTACTTAATAGATAGTCAGCTGGTGTAGCAATAAATTCGCCAATTAGCTCATTGCTACCATAGACGCTGACTTTAACATTTGGATATAGCTGAGTGCTTGCACTTTGATTATTTAATGTAGCGCTTATATCGCTAAATTTACCCGTCATTTTTATGTTGCTGGATCTATGATTGGTATTGGTGAGCGTCAGCGCATTTATATCGGCACTGGGTAAGCTACACGAAATAGCTGAACATATTGCTTGGAGTTTTTCAGCATGAGCAGGGTTTTTTACTAAGGTCTCTAAGTTAAAGATGACATATTGTGCAAAGAGTAATAGTGCCAACACTAAACACCCGAGTATCCATAGTAACGATGCTGCTGAACGTTTCCTCGGCGTTGGTATAAATTGCTCTTGAGACTTTCTCACACGTTCATCAATGGATTTGTCTTCGTCTTTAAGTGGTACGCCCATATCGAGTAACAGTCGTGATAAGTCTGTTTCGTCTTGTAGTATGTCTTCGCTTTTGTTTTGATCTTTAAGAAGCTTTTCGAGCCATGAGTTGTCAGTCGTATCATCGATATTAGCGTGAATATCATTAGAGACGGCTGAACTGATGCTTTTACTGGTTGTTTTGGAGATGGCATTTGACGGTTCATCAGACACTGTTGAAGTATAATTGGTCTCGTTTATTTGATCCAACCACGCATCCATACTGTCTAGAGAATCATATTCTAAAGAGGTGTCGTCTGGCTCATCGGTATCCATGTCATCATGGATTAATATGTCAGAGGAGATTTTTTTTGAAGGTGGTTTTTTAAATGCTGATTTAGTGTTATCTGAGCTGTTTTTATTATTGGTTTTAGATGTTTGTGCAGAGTGGTTATGTGGAGTCGACATATCCTTTTTTTGGGTTGTTGCTGTCTCTACTGGAGAGGCTGATATCTTAGAAACATCAGGGTTTACAACAAGATGTTTGTTGACTAAAAAACTTTGGTGGCATTGATCGCAGATGACTGTTGCATTGTCTCTATTGAGCTGATCCTGCTGTATTTTCAAGCAATTTTTGCAATGAGGGCACTGGGTCTGTATTGGCGTAGTCATAGGGTCGAATCCAAAAAAATATGGTTATCAATACCGCTTAGCCACTCAATAAAGGCTGCCTATGATGCTAATGCCATCATTCAAAAGCGTTTAAAAATCTATGGGTCATGAGCACGGATAGAGTGGCGTCAAACACAGGGTATCTGACTGCCCTCTATCGTAACAGATGTAATTAAATGTTGCTAGCCTGTAAATGTACCAGATAGACGTTGCCAATGTTGATCTTCTTGCGCTGTAAAAGCATGTTTTGCATCAAGGGCAAAATAAGGCTGGTAAGCATCAGTGACTTGGTCAGTTTGCGACTCTATCAAGCCTGCTAGTACGATTCTACCTTTTTGCGTGATTAAAGTCGCAAAATAAGGGGCTAGGCCAATTAATGGTTTTGCCAAGATATTTGCGACGATAACGTCTACTGGCAAGACAGAATTCTGTGAACAGTAATCCGTAAATTCTTCTGGTAAGAATGCTTGTAGACGGTCACCAACATCATTGCGTTCTGCATTTTGATTGGTTGCCAATACCGCTTGTGGATCGATATCAACTGCATAAACTTGGCGTGCACCCAATAGTAAAGCAGCAATGCCCAAAATACCTGAGCCACAACCATAATCAATGACCACTTTATCTTTTAAATCTTGCTCTGTTAGCCAATCGAGACATAAGCGTGTGGTCGCATGATAGCCAGTACCAAAGGCCAGTCCAGGATCCATAATAATATTGGTCGCGTCAGGGTTGGGTGGCGTTAGCCAATTGGGTACGATCCATAGATTATTGGCACATTCGATAGGGTGGTAGTTACTCATCCATTCGCGTTCCCAGTCTTTGTCATCGACAGCACTCAGCCAAACACGGGTGGCTTGTACTTGAGCGGCGATTTCATGACTCAACTGCTCGACAGCCTGACGGTTGCCAGCATCAGTCGTCGCATCAAACAGCCCTGTTAGGATAACTTCATCCCATAGAGGCGACTCACCAGGTAATGGTTCAAACAAAGGCTGGTCACCTGCATCATCTAAGGCAATAGACAGTGCGCCTGCCTCTAGTAGTAGCGCCTCAGCCAAATCGACGTTTGCTTTTTCACATTGTAAATGTAGTTGTTGCCATGCCATAACGATAACCTTAAGCTAAATTAAATATATATTTTGGATAAATGATGGAGTGTAGAATATAAAAAGTGAATAGATTACAAAGCTATAAACTTGGCATCTATTCACTTAGATATGTTTTGATATTAACGTAATGCTTGTTTTGCCTCACTGACGACACGTGAGTTACCTTGTGCCTGTCCTGATTGCAAGATGATTTGCCATAGCGAGCGTCTGCGATTAGCGTCTTGAGAGACACTAAGACCACGGCGTGCCATTGCTTCTGCTTTACGAGGTTGGTTCTTTTTCAATGCCACTTGTGCTAAATAGAAATATACCGCTGATGATTTGGGTGCTAGGCGCTGTGCACGGGTAAAGCTGCTTTCAGCATTGGTCAATTGACCTGTTTTGAGCTGATTGACACCTGTCTGCATTAAACTGCGAAACGCTGGCAGGTTACTATTGTTACTGGTTGCTTGTTGCGTTCGTTGCTGCGAGTTGCTTCTAGCACGTTCTAACAGGTCGCTATGTGACGGTATAGAGGGCTCAGGGACTACGTATTCTTCACGAGAAGGAATAACGAAGACGGTTTCAGGCTGAGTCGGTATAGGGTTGGATGGTACAAACACCGGAGACTCTTGAGTCAGTGGGTTGGTCGATTCAACGGAACTGTCAGGCTCGATAGGATAGTCGCTGTCAGCATCCTCTTCATAGGTAGGGGCCTGAGTTTCAGTAGGCGCAGATGTATCAGGCATTTGTGACGATGGGACAGTTTGAGAAGGGGCTGTCGTCATCGTAGTCGGCGCAGTCTGACAAGCGCTCAAACCCAACATGCTGATAAGTGCGCTGGTTACCAGTATAGCATTGGCTGAGGTAGGCCTTTTAGGACTACCAATAACGGCTGGCTTGACTGATGTAGCGTGCTTCAGAAATAACAACATGTTGAGACCTTTTGTAATGTTTAAAAGCAATGTTAGAACCATTCAACGGCACGATCATACCAAGTATCGGCATCGTTTTCATCTTGCTCATCACTATTTTCTTGGCTATCGGTATCAACGGCTTCACCATTTGGAATCTCAAAGTTACCTTGTTGATTTTGCAGTTGTGACTGCTCGCGTGCACGGTCTTGCTGATATAGACCAAGCGCACAACTGCTGGCTTCTTCTGGTAGATGTGCTGACAGTACTGGCAGATAACGGGCATCAGTACAACGCTCATTAGAGAGCTTACCTGAGTTGTTCTCTAACCATAACCATTCAATGCCTTCAGGCTCTGGTAATGACACAGGTGTCAGCTTGAGACGATCCATATAATCAACCCAAACTGGTAATGCACCACTACCACCGCTTAGACCGATAGGTTTGTTATCATCACGACCAACCCAAACCACACTGACGTAGTTGCCACTATAACCGGCAAACCAAGCATCTCGAAAGTCGTTTGTGGTACCTGTTTTGCCCGCCAAGTTTAAATTGCTACCAAGTGATTTTGCACGTTTAGCAGAACCAGTTGCGACCACTTGCTGTAGCGCGTAATTCGTGAGGTAATTGGTCTCAGGCGGGATGCTGCGCTGAGTATTGAGTCCAGTACGTTGCAAGATACGGCCGCGATCATCTATCACCGTACGAATACTATGAATAGGGGTGCGAAAGCCTCCAGTTGCAAAGACTTGATACACACCAAGCATATCCATCGGGCTAAGATTGACAGAGCCTAGCAGTGCTGAAGGATATGGTGGTATGTCTTCTTTTACACCCATACGCTTCAACTGTTTGGCAAAGGTATCAATCCCAAACTCCATGCCCAAGCGTACCGCCGCTTGGTTATATGACTGTGATAGCGCAGTGGTAAACGGTACATAACCATGATCACGATTGTCGTAGTTCTTCGGGTTCCATTTAGTACCGT
This sequence comes from Psychrobacter sp. TB55-MNA-CIBAN-0194, assembly GCF_040309505.1. NCBI lineage: Bacteria > Pseudomonadati > Pseudomonadota > Gammaproteobacteria > Moraxellales > Moraxellaceae > Psychrobacter > Psychrobacter sp. TB55-MNA-CIBAN-0194. Next base: position 251,354 of record NZ_JBEOOW010000002.1, read on the forward strand.
CACTTAAATTGACCGTAATTGGTGAGTCATCTACCGAGCTTGCGAGGTTGTAGCGTCCGCTTTCAAGCGCTGTCATATAAATGACTGGCTTTAATAATGAGCCGACTTGACGCTTGGCATCAACGGCACGGTTAAAGCCGGTAAACTCACTGCCACTGCCGACCACAGACACCAGCTCGCCAGTTTCAGGATTGGCACTCACTAGAGCACCTTGCAAATCTTTGGTTTTGCTGCTCTTGCGACGTAGCTCACCCAGTTTTTTATCAACGGCTTTGTCTGCTGCCAATTGCGCAATAGGGTCTAACGTACTGATAATAGTGAGACCTTCGTTTTTGAGGTCATCAGAATAATAAACAGTATTCAGTTCACGTTTAACGATATCCAAAAAGTCAGGGAACTGGCTCTTACCCTCAACAGGTTTTTCAACGATATCGAGCGGTCGTTCAATCGCTTTATCATAGTCTTCTTGGCTAAGTGATTCTACGGCCAGCATATTACCAAGAACAATGTTACGGCGTTCTTTTGAGTCATTTGGATTGCGACGCGGATTATAGATACTTGGGCCTTTTGCCATACCGACAAGCATGGCTTGCTGATCTAAGCGTAGCTCTTTGAGTGGTTTGCCAAAATAAAACTGTGAGGCCAAGCCAAAACCATTAATAGAGCGCTTACCATTCTGACCTAAGTAAATCTCGTTTAGATAGGTCTGTAGAATTTCGTCTTTGCTGTAATGCAATTCAAGTAGTACAGCCATTAATGCTTCGTTGGCTTTGCGTTTCAGCGTACGGTCTGAGTTGAGATAGAAGTTTTTGATCAACTGCTGAGTAATGGTCGAGCCGCCCTGTCTAGAGCCACCAGAAAAGTTATTTATTACGGCGCGTGCGATACCGCGTACAGATACCCCTTTGTGCTCGTAAAACGCACGGTCTTCCGTGGCGATCAACGCATCGATGAGCGGCTGTGGTACGTCATCTAATGAGACGACCATGCGATCTTCGTTACTGTCTGGGTAAATGCCACCAATATTGACAGGCTCTAAGCGAATGATGCCACTCTTGGCAGGTAAGGTACTCTGCACCGATGAAATCTTATTACCATTAATAGTCATTTTGATGACTTGCTCTTTGTCCACATCATTGGCGCTATAAGTAAAGCCACGCGTATGGATAAAGTAGGTATTACCTGATTTATGATAAGTGCCAGTGCGATCATAAGCTTTGTTGCTTTGATAGTTAAGCAGTTCTAGCCAAGTTTTCATCGTATCGGTATCGACACTAGCACCTTGATATAATTCAAGTGGCTGCGAATATACTTTGGCAGGAATATCCCAGCGCTTACCCTCAAACTTATGGGTAATGGTACGATCAAGTTTGATTAAGTATAGCGCGAGCAGCACCATACCCGCGATAATGACAATTAATATAAGACTACTAAATACCAAGCCACGCTGCTGTGAAGGTAGCGTGCTGACAATAGGCCTAGCAGACTGTGATAACTGGGTATTTGGTAGCTTGGAATTGGATTTTTGCACTGATATCGCACCATTTAGGGATAAAAAACTGCTTCATAATGACGCAAAATGACAAATTTTTCAATCTATCATCGTCAAAGTTAGCATTCATTGGTATTAAACTATGAGCATTGAGACTGCTTACAGCACTTGCTTATAGTATAATCTTTATTAAAATATTCACATTAATATAAACGCATCAAAAGCTTTTAATTGCTTTTATAGATGCCATATAGAATAGTCGTTCACGATAGCAATTTAATCTTGCTACAACGATGTGTTTTTTATGAATTATCCGCTGTTATTGTTGCGTGTTACTTTATGCTAGCAAAGCTAAGAGAACTTTAAAGTTGCTGTTTTATTTGGTTCTATAACCTAAGTTCTATAACCTAAGCATTGAGTACTGTTAACAATAGCAAGCTGCACGCGAAGCGAATTTACTTGAAACGAACTTGAAACGAATAAGGTTCGAGCAAACCTGTCTAAAGGAAGTAAGCGCGATTATGTCTAGTGTCCCTCCATCAATAGCCTCTACCCCAAACCATCATCATGAAGACAACTCGATCATTGAAGGTCTAGTGCTGCCTCTTGCTGGCGATTGTTTCCATTGCGGTGATCCTGTACCGCAGCCGCCATTCTATGCCGAGATACTGGGTCAATCACGTGAGATGTGTTGTATGGGCTGTCAGTTGGCAGCGCAGAGTATCGTAGAGGCTGGGCTTGAGCAATATTATCTGGATCGCTCGGAGATTAGTCGTACGGCAAGCTTGCCTACTCAAATGACACGCCTTGAGGCATATGATCATGATGAAATAAAGCAGCAGTTTGTGTATGCGCAGGATGGTATGTCGGTGGCAGAATTGTCTGTCAACAATCTACGTTGTGCGGCGTGTACGTGGTTGATTGAATCACGTCTTGATGAGTTGAACGGTATCAGTAAGTGTCAGGTGAATTTGACCAACCAACGCATGCGAGTGATTTGGAACGAAGACAAGCTGCCGATTAGCCGTATTCTGGCCGTTATCAATGAAATCGGCTATGAGGCTAAGCCTTATCGTCAAGACACGCATGAGGCCATGCTGGCACGCCATACTAATCAAATGCTGCTGCGCCTTGGCATCGCTGCGCTGGGTTCGATGCAAGCAATGATGTATGCCGTGGCGCTCTATTTTGGTGAATATAGCGATATGCTGATATTGCAGCGTGATTTTCTACGTTGGGTCTCATTGTTCGTCAGTACGCCAGTATTCTTTTATGCTGGACTACCGTTTTTTACATCAGCATGGTCAGCGGTTCGTGCCCGCCAAGTCAATATGGATGTGCCTGTCAGTATTGCACTAATTGTGACTTTCTTCGCCAGTTTATATGCTACGATTACTGGGCAAGGGGAAACGTATTACGATTCGGTCAGCATGTTTATTTTCTTCTTATTGGCAGGCCGCTATATCGAGCATAATGCTCGCCTAAAAGCGGCGACTATGGCCAATGATTTGGTGGTGGTTGAACCGGTATTGGTGCAAAAAGTTGCGGAAGATAAAGAAGCTGCTAAGCGTATTTTGCAACAGATTTCGCAGAATATGCTCAATGAGACGACTAGCAGTGAAGAAGATGGCACTGCTGATATTTCACGTGATAATGTGAATGTGGACCCTATAAGCAACCAAAAATTATCAAGTGCTATGCCTAATTTTATGAAGAGCATAGATGATAATGTTCATGAACTAACCGTACGTATTGCCCAAGACTGGCAGCAATCGCGTAATCAGCGCTTCTCTTTATCAAAACAAGAATCAAAACCAGAGCCAACAACAGGCGTCAGCGTCGAAGATAAAAATAGTACACAAGACAAAAAAATGGTGACCGCTCACAGCTTGCAAGTGGGTGACATCATCATGGTAGAAGCTGGATCTGAAATTATCAGTGATGGTATTTTGCTCAGTTCGACGGCAACAGTCTCGCAAAGCCTGCTGACGGGTGAGGGCGACTTGATTATCAAGACCCAAGGCGACTATATTGTTGGTGGTGCGCAAAATGATAGTCAGCCGTTTGAGATGCTGGTCACCGCACTACCAGAAGACAGTCAGATAGGTTTGATAGATAGACTTATGAACCGCGCCATGAGTGAAAAGCCAAAATTGGCACAGCAAGCGGATAAGCTGGCACGTTGGTTTGTGGCGCGCATTCTAGTATTGTCCGTCTTGGTGTTTATTGGTTGGTATATCGTTGATCCGAGCCAAGCCGTTTGGGCTACCGTCGCAGTATTGGTCGCAACTTGTCCTTGTGCATTGTCTTTGGCGACACCGATTGCGCTCACGGTATCGACGAACCGGTTGGCGAGCTATGGGTTTTTGACGACGCGTGGGCATACGCTGCAAACGCTTGCTGAGATTACCCATGTGGCTTTTGATAAAACAGGTACGCTGACTTATGGTAAGCCAAATTTACTCAATATCGAGTTAACGGACTCTCTGAATCAAAAAGAAATACAAGTATCTGACCAAAAAGATAAAGTCTTAGCCATTGCTGCTGCTCTAGAAGTGGGTAGTCGCCATCCAATTGCCCATGCATTGCTCACTGCGGCTTATCAATTGCACCTGCCAGCCACGCAAGCACTACAGCATTATCCAGCGGGTGGGGTAGAGGCAATGATCGATGGTGTGTTATATCGAATTGGTCATGTGAATTTTGCCTTAGACAACACCAATGATGCTAATGAGCATAGTGACATAACCATTGATTTGGTAGCTCAGCGTGCTAGCTCAGCGGTAGTCTTGTCTCGTCAAAATAACGATTCAGACGATTGGCAGGCGCTGGCGTGTTTTTACTTTAATGACAAGGTGCGTGACAGTGCTAAGTCGATGCTTGATACGCTGAAAGCGCTAGGCATTGAGTCTGTAATGCTGACTGGTGATCCAAGTCCGCAAGCGTTAGTAATGGCGAAAGGTTTGGGTATGGAGTCTGCTTATAATGGTCTATCGCCAACGGATAAGGTCAACCATATTCAAAAATTGCAGTCTGAAGGTGCGGTTGTGCTGATGGTTGGTGACGGTCTCAATGATGCACCAGTACTGGCAGCAGCAGATGTCTCGACCTCGATTGCTGGCGCGGCAGATTTGGCGCAAGTATCGAGCGATAGTATTATTTTAAATGGTCACATTGAGGCTATTACTGCGGCCAAACGTATCGCTGATAAAACAGAGCGTATCATCAAACAAAACTTTCGCTGGGCACTGGTATATAACAGTATTGTGTTGATACCAGCAGCGTTAGGCTACGTGCCACCATGGCTCGCTGCTATTGGTATGTCACTCAGCTCGTTGTTTGTGGTATTGAATGCTTTACGTTTGAAGCGTGCTTAGGTTTAATTTCAGAAATGCATTGGCAGTGTAGTTATCATCTCACCCATCGATCGCTGAATCAGCGTATCGTCACTGACATAGCTCGTATCAGCAGCGCTATCAATCAGCGTATAGGTCGCTTGTTGATGGGTTTTGGTTTGCTGATCCTCTGCGATACTTTCTAACTGAGTTTTAATCGCTTTGTAGTCATTGACATGACGTCCTAGCCCCGTTGCCAATTGTGCTAAACGCTCAGCCAGATGTTGACCACCCAATGCCGTTTGGGTAAGAGTCGGGGTGTGCTGTTGATAGTTGTGCTGCTCAGATTGCGCATGGGTTTGCGGCTGAGTTGAGAATACTAAAGCTTCGCCAGACTTGATATTGATTTGAGCACTAGTATTGGCATTGATGCCTTGACGTTTACTACTGCCACCATCGCTTGCAGCATTAATAATTCCCATCTTGAGTGTGGCAGCAACTTGGCCATCATCGACGTTGAGCTGTGAGTAGGCTTGCTCCGTTCTATGATCAGTGATCCACTCTGATAAACCATTGCCCGTGTTGCGATAGCCGCTCTCGATTGCTTGTTCATTGTCCGTGGCAAATAGGCTAGGGCGCGTGCTGGACAATAAGCTACCAGTATTGATTAAGTGCTCACCATCACCGATAGACTGCATCAGTGCTGGTGTTTATGGTAACGTCAGCGGACTGAGTGGGATGTGATAAGGTTTGCTGTAGCCGTTCCTACTTTTCGCTGCTATCTTGACTAATCACAAGAGCTTGAGTCGTTTTTGCGCTACGATAAGACCTCTGTCTAAATTCCTGAAATCCTTTGATCATCAAAGGATCTCCATTGCAATTATGGCTAGTGGTGACATTAAAATCTTGCAAAGAGTGGTTGTAGTTGTAGTGGTTTTATTGAACAGTATTTACCTGTATCATAACGGTCATATACATAGCTGTCATCCATATCTTTGTCACCAATTGCTTGATAGTTATCAGCCATATTTAAATAGGCTATTGTTCTGTTTGAATCAGAACTTATAATAGAGTCGTTTATTTGAGCTAAGATATTTATAAATGAGTACAAAAATAGCGATACATAAAGAGAAAAGCCCTTGGATATATACGGGTACCGCTAAGTTGTAGTTTGAAGTATTATCAAAGGCTGTTATAATAGACATTCAAGTATAGTAGCTGCATGTTTGAAAACAAAAAATATATGATATGCTTGAATTTTCAACAAGCTTAAACCTTCTGTTATAGGGAATTTTACATCATCAGAATATAAAAAGTAAATTTAGAAATCAAATGTATAGACCCATTGAGTAATGCTGTTGTCAGGCTTAATAGTCCAAACAATATTATGTGTATTACCATCAGTTCCATTGGAAGCAGTTAAGTATATATTTCCTGATTTTTTGTCAAAGTATGCTACATGAGAGTTTATATTAATATTTTTGATATTTTTTATTTTTTCTTGACTTATACAATTGAGTCTATCGTTAATGCAAATGCTTGTGTAATTATTCTCATTGTATCTTATATAGATTTTATTTTTTTTATTATATAAAACATGAAGGCTGCTCAAAGCTTTATATTTGAATTTATCTTCTAAAACTAAGATTCTAGAGGTATGTATATATCCTAGACCTTTCTTAGTTTGAGAATAACAAAAATCATCTACTCTGCCACCCTCATTGTAACAATAAACGAGTGTGCCATTATCTATCTTATCAATAATTTTAGATTTTAAATCAGGTAGTTTTCTCAGATTAACATGACCATCAGAGTCGTTGATAATACCATATCCACTAATATCATAATTATAGAAAGTATTAGAAGCTGCTGAAGCTGAAAATTGCAAGGTCAAGCCTATCAAATAAATTTTTTTCATATGATCAATCCTTTATTCATTCGGGGTTGCACCAGATGGTGGAATATGATTATTTGGATTTCCATCAATATTTATCTTAGTTTTTATTGATTTTTGAGTCTTGAGTATTTCATTAATCTTGTCTCGAATACTGGTTAGCTCCTTTTTTGACCCGCTTAAACCGACACAACCCAAAGTTCCTTTATTATTACCGTCAGGATGTATACGTAGCAAAGATCTTTTGGTGCTAAACTGAGGGTCAATATTAAAGCTAAAACCGACTCCATTCTTGTTCATACCTTTACTGTAACTACCTGCTTCAGTTCTATCACGATACGTATGCGTAGTATATTCTCCATTAGGAGGCGCACCACTACCGAACCCTCCACTATTTGCAACAATAGACATTTCAAGCTTATTTCCCTTATAAATATATAAATTACCTATACCCAGTATTTCTGATACCATTTTCCCATCAATAACGATTAAATATTCTCCTAAGTTCCTTGTGATATTGACATTTGATAATGCAATCATAAGAGGTACAGCTTTGATAATTGTTAGTTCTTTATCAGATAAATTATCAAACTTATTACCGGTTTCACTCATTAATCACCTCTTTTATTATTGATTCGCTGATAAATAGGATTCATGTATTATACTTATCAATAACACCATATCTCAACGCTGTAGTAGTACTCTCTTTGGAATGCTCTTATCTTTATCAAGGTTAGTCATTTTCTCATAATATCTTTTATAGTATTCATCCGCTTTAGTTTCATCGCCAATGGCTTGATAACTATCAGCAATATTCAAGTAAGCTACCGCTCTTTCAGGATGAGAGCTTATGACAGAGTCTAACAACTCTATGGCTTCATTGTGATAACCATACTGTGCAAAGTAAAAAGCGAGGTTATTTGATAACTCTATATCGTCTTCATAGTAGTAAAGGGCATCGATGTACTCTTCAGGCATACATCTATCACCATCATTAGACTCGTTAGTTTGAATGAGTGATTCGACGATCGCCTGTTTGTTAGGAGTACCTTTATCCATTAGTAGCTGATACTTATCTAACAAAATTTCAGGAATTATCTTTTCGCCTTTGTAGAAACCAGTCGAAAATAATTTCTGATTAACTTTTCCAAAGTTGATTGACGATAATAGGCTGTGTGTAGTTGGAGGGTCGATATTTTTGATAGAGTTTAGTTCGTGACCACAATAATTTAAATATAGCAATTGATAAGTATTAACCAATATAAAATCATTTTTCTTATTATCAAATAAGAATTCCAGCACATAATAACTTTGCTGACCATCTTGTCTTAATTTGATTTGTAATAAAGGATTTGGATTTAGAAATCGGTTGTTAGTAAAATCACCTAATATGTAATTTAAATCACTTTGTTCTGATAAATAATTTGTATTCTCAGAGCGAGTATTGACATCAAAATATCGTAATTCCTGATTATATGTTCTACTCGTTGGCAATTGAACTACTTGCAGACCATCAGCCGTTTGGTATTTTACTACTGATGAACCGTCATTATTTTCTGTGACTGCTAGTTCGGGGAATGAAATATTGTAAGAAACGGCAACTTTCTTATCATCAGTCTCATTTGAGGAGTAAGCACAGCCGCTAAGAAGTAAAAGACTTAAGAAAAAAGCTTTATAGTTCATAATGTTTAGTCTGCCATAATTGCATAAAATTTTGTAAAGTTATCTTTACGCTTCTGGCGGCTTCCTGTGTGATAATTCACATCATCAGTAATTGAGTCAACTACTGAACCAGTTTTACCTTTATCTGCTTTTTGATTAAGTTTTTGCCACTCCCAAAAACCAAGAGCAGTTAAAATACCTTCACGTGTATTTATAATATTGTTAGGATTTTTCATAATATCTAGATTTTCTTCGGGCATCTTATTGTTTAATATTTCATTAACTTTTTTATAATTACCTTTCCAAGTTAATTGAATGAAACCTTTGCCCTTATATAATAATCCTGTAAGGTCTCCACCTTTTAGTACATTGTCATAATCAAAATACCCATCGCCTGTATTACAGGCATACACTCTTTTTGCAATTTCATTTTCTTGCGGAAGCTGAGAGTAGGCATAAGCTTCATTGGTACGAATATATATTTTTTTTTGTACTTGTGAAAGTTTGTTATAATCATTTATTGGTATTCGTTTATAACCTAGTTGATCAGCTTCCTCAGGATAGTGTTTAAAATAACGGTTAAAAGTGTTTCTTAATGATGACACTGAATACCATAAACTTTCCTCTTTTCCGACAAGCTCGTCTCCAACTTCTGCTTGAACGTGTGCTAAAAAATGTGATATTCGTAGAGGAGTTGTCATTCCAAATTTTGGCATATATTTATTTAGTAAGGCTCTCACTACCTCCCGCTTACGAGTATTAGCGTTAGGGAACATTTTTTGCATTTGTTGTTCGCTTATAAGATCTGCGACCTGCGTAATCTTAACTTCCTTTATATTTTTTTTGTCACTAGCTTTTATTACTCCAAACCTCCCAGATTCTATAGCTATTGTAATAAGCTTTTCTTTTTGTGATGATGTATTTGTAGAAGTGCCCATTATGAATTTTCCCTACCATTAACACTTATCAAATGAATTTTAATGTCTTGCTCAATAGATGTATTCATAATCTCAGTATAACCATCTTCATCAGTAGTACCTTCAAACACTTCGCCAGTTACTTCAGCTTTTGCAATATAATCGGTAAAGCTATAAGGAATATCATCATCATCAGCGAATCTTACTAGAGCCTTATATTGCCCATGTTTTAAGTGAACCTTAATCTCATCAGGATCAGAGCTAAAGAACGTTTCAGTATTCCCTTCAGCATCAGTTATTCCTTCAAATATTTCTTTTGTATTCTGATTGATAGCGATATATGGGGTGTTGGTATAAGCAATATCATCATCGTCAGCGAACTTAAATTGTGCCTTATACATTGCGCCAGCCACTAAACTAGGCAACCCCGCCAATCCCTGTCCATCCATCCCGCCGCCATCACGACTATGCTTACCAGCCTTCTCCGTAAACTGCATCGCCGCAATCGTAATATCCGCGCCATCTAGCGTGATACTAGCACCGCCCGCTGTTAGCGTAATCTTATTCGTTGCCACTATCTCAACTTCCTTGGTCGAGGATGACATATTCACATCTTGCTTCGCTGTCGCCTCAAGCTTCCCTGTATGCGCAGACAGCATAATATTGTCTTTCGCATTTGTCATACTGAACTGACCATCAGCGACTATCGTCAAAGACTCACTACTGACCTGATGATGACCATCACCACTACTAACCATCATATCTTGCTGAGTGGTCGTTATCATCTCACCCATAGATCGCTGAATCAGCGTATCGTCACTGACATAGCTCGTATCAGCAGCGCTATCGATCAGCGTGTAGGGCGCTTGTTGATGGGTTTTGGTTTGCTGCTCCTCTGCGACAGCCTCTAACTGGGTTTTAATTGCTTTGTGGTCATTGACCTGACGCCCCAGCCCCGTTGCCAATTGTGTTAAACGCTCAGCCAGATGCTGACCACCCAATGCCGTTTGGGTGAGAGTCGGGGTGTGCTGTTGATAGTTGTGTTGTCCAGATTGCGTATGAGTTTGCGGCTGGGTGGAGAATACTAAGGCTTCGCCAGACTTGATATTGATTTGAGCGTTAGTATTGGCATTGATGCCTTGACGTTTACTGCTAGCGCTATCACTTTCAGCATTGATAATTCCCATCTTTAGACTAGCAGCAACTTGACCATCATTGACGTTCAACTGTGAGTAGGCTTGCTCTGTTCTATGATCGGTAATCCACTCTGATAGGCCGTTACCCGTGTTGCGATAGCCGCTCTCGACTGCTTGTTCATTGTCCGTGGCAAATAGGCTAGGGCGCGTACTGGACAATAAGCTACCAGTATTGATTAAGTGCTCACCATCACCGATAGACTGCATCAGGGTTTGGTCGTCAGTTCTATGAGTGAAGTGACTGCCATAGTTGGCTCCTGCTTGGGCTTCTAATCGATTGATAGGTTGGGCAGGACTGTCAAGCAGATAGCTCTTAGTAGGTGTCATATGATTGCGACTGTCGGTATCGCTTTGAGCATCTGTGATACCGGTCATTGGCGGTAGCACGCGTTTGCTATATAAACTACCGACCCATGGCGTATCTGCGGTAATCAGACGCAGCTGGGTTAAGTGAATGCCTGATTCTAGTGTGGAGGCATGACGTTCATGGTGGCGACGACTGATGGTCAGCCCTGTCACATGTGCCAAGCTGTTGCGAGCCAAATGTACGATATGGGTCGCGCGATAGTGCTGATTGAGATGGTTGTGATCGACCAGTATAAAGGTATCGGCAACATTCAAGTCAGTGGCATGGGCAAGTGCATGATAGACGCTATGATGGCTGTGATGACTGTTTGCTACGACAGTCGCTTCATCGATGGTCTCAGTATCTGTCACTGGGGCAAATGCGGCAGGGGTGTCTAGCGTGAGTGATTGGCTACTTGCTTGATTGTTTTCTTGAGCGCTATTTTCATCAGTGCTGGTGTTTATGGTAACGTCAGCGGACTGAGTGGGGTGTGCGACACTGGCACTATTAAAGCGCTGCATCGTCACGGAGCTTGGCTGAGTGATGATTTGCTCACTCAGTGCCAACACTGGTGCATGTACGCGGTCGTGTAATACTTGCTGATAGCGTAGCGCACCAATGTTTGTGCTAATGCCATCGCTATCGCTTGGAGAGGCTGTGGTGATAATGAGCTTAGGCGGGCAATGTTCATCCGTTTGCTCGTGTCGCAGATAGGCTGTCAGTCCTTGACGTGCAAGCCGCTCACAAATATGTGTCCAGTCACTGATTTGCCACTGAGTCATGCGCGCTGGTGTCCAGCCAGTAGCGTCTTCACTGCTACTATCATCGACGGTCTCTATCTCTAAAGTAGCAGTGCGTTCTGCCACCATTGATTGTACTGATAGGTCAGTATCTATATGACAGCGTTGGTGTTGATGCAAGCGATAAGTAATGGGCTGTGCGAGCAGACGATAATAACCATAGCTGCCATCGTGATCCATTTGATGCACGGCCGTCAGGTATAAATGGCGGTAGTGTAGGCCGCTCGGGGTATCGAAGCTCAAGGTAAGCGGAGTGCCGATTAAGTAAGTAAGCGATGTAAATGGCGGATGGTGACGCTCATGAATATAGACATGAAGCAGGTAAGTGTCGATACCGTGCTGCTGATATTGCTCATTCCCATTGGGATTTAGCTGGGCAACCATATCATCTTCAGAAGATGCTTGAATCAGCTTATTCTGCCACGCTTTATGGTCATTGATGTCTTGACGAGCACTCGCATAGGGAGCTTGTGTACTGCCTTCACTGGCATAGAGCCTGTCAGGATGCATGGGGAGTACAGTATTGGTCAAGCGTAACATAGTTATGTCCCTATTCTTTGCGCAATGGCATCATGTTTTTTGAGCACTGGCATCAAAACATAAGTGCTTGTCTGCCATTGTCATGCATACAGCCGTGTTATTCGGCGAGGGTAAATTCGATACGCCGATTACTAGTACGCCCTTCTTCATTGTCATTACTGGCGATGGGGGCTGCCTCCCCTTTACCTGTGGTACTGAGGCGTGTCGCATCGATGTTTCGACCGATAAGGTATTGTTTGACGGCTTCTGCACGTTTATTTGATAACACCAAATTAAAACTGGGGTTGCCGACATTGTCTGTATGTCCAGTGATGATAACGGGCTTATCGCCAATCCGCTGCAACACGCCTGCCATGTCATCTAAGATACCAAGCCCCATGGGTGTTAGGGTGGTGCTACCTGTTTCAAATTCAACGATACGATTGCCTAAGGTGTCGTCGAGGAGACGTTGCTCCCCCTCTACAACGACCAGTTGATTGTCCAATTGGTAGAGATCCGTTAGACGCGTATGAATACGATTTTGAATCGCTTGTTTTTGTTCAAGGCTGTTCACCTTGCCATGTAAGCTAATGGTCGTACCATGAATGTCGATACGGCCTTGGCTAATATTAGAGATATCGCTATCAATGATGGCCGTGGCTATCTGTTGCCAGTTGGTTGGTATACTGATATTCGAGCGCACTTCGATCTCATCTCTGACCGTTTTATCAGGATACTGTGCTTTTAGCTTGTCGAGCAATTGTTGCTTGTCTGAGCTGGTAGCGACCACACCTTTGATGACGACAGGTACGTTGCGTGATAGACCATCATCTCGTGCTGCAAAGACAGCCGCACTGATAGGAAATATCATCGCGGACACTAATAACAGTTTTTTGGAGTGACCAGTGAGCTTAGATGGTAATATTTTGGAGAGGACTTTCATTGAAGTGCCTTTTAATCTTTATATTATTGAGCAGTTATTAAATACAGAGGCCTGATATACAGGGTCATCAGCTAATCATGAATCATCATTGTGCCAAAAATGTTTTTTTAAACAATTGCCTAGTATCATACAGGTAGAGACTGTCTTGTAACAAGACTTTATTGAAGCGGGTCAGCCCGATATCTTCTTCAATATATCCTTGTGTCCAGTCACTATCAGAGATGACAACCCAGCCTTCAGGGTAGCTGTCCTCACTCTCCGATATCTGACTGAGTATATGTCCGTCAGGTTTCGTAAAGCTCAGTAGTAGACGATAGCAATTAGAGGCACGGTAGAGATAGGTGTTCAGATAGAGCTGATGTGGTTGATAAAACCCACTGATTAAATCATGCCAAAAAGTAGCCATATGTATCGAGGCAACTCTATCGGAAGTGAGTGACCAACAGATGGCTTTGTTCAGACCATGAAAGCCCTTAGTAAACGTTGGTAAAAACAATAATCCAGTCGCGATAATTTGCTGTATCAATTGCGACTTATCGATATTCATCAATATGGCGATATCGTGTAGAGTCGTGGTATTGATAAAATCGTAATAGTGCGTACTGGCATTATTGTCAATCGTGAGCTGGCTATGACCGAGATATTCCATCAAGTCAGTGCTGTCTGTCTTAGACTTGGCTACGCTTATAATTTCGTAAGTCTCATTCCAAATGCTAGCAGACTTAATGGGCAAATAATTCATCCAGCTTTTGGGTTTGTCGATATGTAGGACACCAAAGCCTATCAGCGGATAGTTTCTATCACTACTGTCATGACTGGGAATCAGGACGCCAGTGATAATTTCATTGGTTCTGGTATCCACATGACTAAAGTTTAAAAAAGCCGTTTGATTGGTCGTCGTCCTGTCTACTAATCTGTCACTAAATAGTGTTTCCGAGCTTACTAGGGCCTTACTGACCCATTCGTCAATCGCGTTGGTCTCTGAGATATGAGCACGTGCCCGCACAAAGTCTCCGCGTGCAGGCAGCTTGCCAAAATATACTAAAGGTAAAAGCTCAGGAGTCATGGGGTTTGCTCCTGAGTTTCTGCTTCGGCTGAGTCATTATCTGTAGAGGTGTTAGTCGCAACAGGGGTATCAGCTTGTGCATTGCCAGCGTCATTAGCATTAGTAGTAGGCGTCAAGTTTAAGATGTTGGATGGCGTCGTAGGAGTTGTATTATTCTGCCCACCGCTTGGCGTTGTCACGTTGGTTGTCGAACCATTGGTAGGCGTACTATTATTGGCAGCATTGCTATCAGCAATAGGGGCCGCTGTACGTGTGACGCCCAGAGCGATAATCTCATCGGGTAATTTCATACCATTGAATGGATTGGTAGAGCGACCCTGAGTAGCATTGCTGCTATTGCCACTGATGATTCTAAAGCGTACAGAGATAGTGATGCCGTCACCTGACCATGCCATTTCAAAGATATCGTCGCCAAGTTCAGTACGTTTTGCACTATTGATTAGGCGTTCTACACCGAAGCTACCAGCTTCTTCAAAGACGGTAAAGTCTCTGCCATCATAGTCCTTAGCTCGAATGCTAGCACCAGGTTGGCTGCTTGGGTTCGGCCATACAAAGGTCGTCCAAGCTTGGGTACCCATGCGATAGCGTAGTTGCTGACCATCAACCACAATCGTATACTCGGTCAGGCCGCTGACGGGTAGTGGCATAATTTGGAAAGTAGTTTGATTGGTAGAGCCACCATTGCCAGCAGCACCTGTCGTTCCAGCAGTATTGCTACCCGTATAGTTAGTAAAGTAACGACCAAAATCAGCGACAAATTTTGGGTTAAGGCCTAGGCCTGCACCATTCCAAATCTTACTAGAGATTTGATCACCACGGCGAATGATAAAGGGCGACAACGTCTCGTTGACGAATTTTGCCACATAGCCATCTTCACCAAAGAATTGACCAATCTCTGCGGGTGTTGCCTCTAAATTTGCATTGGCCGTAAACGGATATTTCTTTTCTAAATTATCGAGGAAAGGCTTACGTACCTGAGCTTTCCAGACTTTATTAATCTCCGCCTTAGTGGGAGTCAATAGCATATTAAATGAGCGAGTTAGCGGCTCACTTAATAACGGTCGAATGAGCTGCTTGATTTCAGAGTTGGCTTGGCTCAGTATCTGCTCGTCCAAAATCTGTAGAGACTTGGTCAACTCTGAACCGTCAGGGCTGAGGGTCTGCGAAGCAAATAATAGAGCATCAGGACCGATATCATCACTACGAGCAATATTATTAAAGCGCGTTCTAACATCACCTAAACTTGCCAAATAATTGTCTAATAGCGACAAGTCCTGATTGTCTTCTCTTGGTGTTACCAAGGCATGTATAGAGGAGAATTCTTGAGCAATTACCCCTGACGGTGCTTGTGCTGTAGGGGTCGCTGTGTCACTGGTACTACCATTGTTGCCTAGCGCTGCTTCTGCCTGTCGCAGCTCAGCAGGGCTTTGACGCAATATGGTCTGCTTGAACCAATTGACAAATGAGCGTCGAGATTGGCCACCATTGGCTGCCGCTGGATTGGCCGCTTGGTTATCCCATTGTGTCTGACGATCGACGGTTTCAAACAGTGTCTTTAATGGTGACTCTGTGGGGTTAGACAGCTGATTCAATAACACAGCGTGGTCATCGAATCCTTTGCTATCACGAACATATACTTGCGATAAAAACCGTTTCCACTCGCTGATGTACTCTTGCTTATAACGGTTGACCAAGTATTGTCGAATTTGTTCAGGACTGCCTGTTAATGTAAGGTCATTCTGGCTGCTGGTTGCTAGCACCCAGTCATCTGCTACTACTCTAGTAGTGGCGGCTTTGTCTATCTCATCACTGACGAAAGAGTCCCATGCTTGCTTGGTAAAAGTACCCGAAATTACATAGCTGCCCAGTAGCGCTTCACTATTGGTGTCTTGCGTAATTTGGGCAACGGTAACCGATGGGAAGCGGGCAGAGGAGCGCATCTTAATTTCAGAGTAGACGCGATCACGAGCAGGTTGACCTTTGCTGACTTTCGATAGATTGGTACGTGTTTTGTCTACCAAACCCAAATCATTTTGGATGAGTGGAAAGGCAGGGTCATCGGCATGAGACAGTGTGAAACTCAAGATACGCTCAGCTTGGCGAATCATTTTATCACGTGGCATATCTGCACGATTGGCTTCAAGCCAGTTACGCCAAAATCGTGTCATTTGATCACTCAAGTGACTGGTCTCTAAGTTGTCATGATTGCCAAGCATGAGGTAGGCTTTGAGGGCATTGTAAGCATCTTCAACATCCGTAGGATCTGACTGAATATACGCATCATTAGTCGAGGCTTCAGCGGCATCATCAGTGGTTGAGTCCTCTGTACGTACTTCTAGCTGGTCAGTGTTGGTATTCACTTCAGTCAAAAACTGCTCTATGTTCTGTTTGGTGGGTGCCAAGACGATGATGCTGATACCGTTGTAATACTCTGCTAGCAGTTTGTCTTTGAGTTTGTCACCTTGATACAGACCAAATCTCAAAGATAGCGGCTTGTCTTCTTCATAACCCTCAAGTTGCTCTATTCTGCTTTGTAAGATATTAAGCGACTCAAGCTGAGACTGTAGGTCGCCATTAGCGTTCTTTTGTAGTGCTGCGACTTGTTGTAAGTCAGCCACGACGCGTTCAGTGAGCTGTTTGTTGTTGGCATAAGACCACGTCCATAGACCAACTGCCGCGCACAGTGTTACGACAGCTGCTAAGGTTGCAATCGCACGGTGACTGCGTTTATTACGGTTTTTGTGCTGCTTGACCAAATGCTTGTCTTTTAAAATAACTTTTGAAAATAGGTCTTGTAAAAAATAAGGCTTATCTGCGGCCTCTTGCTGAGCATTGAGCGGGATAGCAGGTGGACGCAAGTCGTAATTCTGCATCATTTGTAGCGTCATTTGACTGCTAACTTGTCCCTCTTGCAATGCGCTCGTAAAGTAAAACCCGCGAAGGATGGGCTTAAACTGAAAAGGGTTGTCCTCAAACAGAGCATGCATCAGCGTTCGTATCATCGGACGTAATGACTGAAACTCCATAGGGAATGTCATCAAGCTAGGAGATACGGTCCGCTGATGACGTAAAGACAGTTTCGTTGTACTCAAATCCTTTAGACCATTTACCAATATGCCAAAATGCTCTTCGAATACATCGGTCATGTTGATGTTATCTGGATCTTCAGGGTAGGGGATGGTCGCACCCCATACTTGATTACGCTCCTCTTGCTCATAGTCATTAAAGAAGTCACGAAAGCCCGAGATTAAATCCATCTTGGTAAAGACGACGTAAACCGGTGCATAGACTTCTAGCTGCTCAGTCAAATCTTGGACACGGCTGCGTAAGTTTTTGGCCAAATCCAATGCATAGTTTGGATCATTTTTGGTCAATTCAGCGATACTAACAGCGATGATAATGCCATTAATCGGTGCTTTAGGACGGTTCTTTTTGAGTAGGCTTAAAAACGACAGCCATTCTGAGCGATCTTCTTCATAAACAGAATAGCGCCCTGCAGTATCAAGTAAGATGCCTTCAGTTGAAAAAAACCAATCACAGTTACGTGTACCGCCGACCCCTTTGACAGAGAGCTTATTGGTTTGCTCCATAAATGGGAACTTTAAGCCAGAATGCAGTACGGCTGAGCTTTTACCTGCTGCTGGATTACCAATGACCATATACCAAGGCAATTCATATAATGCTGCTTTGCCCGTTTGATCACCAATCTTTGATTTGCGAATGGTTTTGATCGCATCTTGCATTTGCTGACGTAGCGCTTGTACTTCTTGGGTGTTTTCATCTTTGGCTGTAGGAGTGCCATTTTCATTGGTATCCTCACCGCCATTATCTTCTACCAAATTCGCCAGATCATCTGAGGCTTTTTTGCGCTTTTTCCACAGATAGTAGGCAAGCGCTCCTAACACCGTAAAGGTGATTAGGACGCCAATAATAATGAAAAAGGTTTTGATAGGGACGTAGTCGTATAGCAAGACTAAGGCGACTATGATACCCAAGGCTAATAGCACTCTTGGGTTATAGATAAGATGAAAAAACCTTGAAAACATGCGTGCTACCTAGTGTGGTCTTAAGATAATAAAATGAGTATTTTCAATAATAAAGCGTCACCAAAAGCTATGATTCAGACTGCTGAGAGGCATCTGCTAACCAAAGCATGGTGCAATGCTTATGTTGAGTAATCAAAAATACGCTGTCTGACTCTTGTTGGTCATTTTCGACTAAGTCTACGAATAGCGATAAGCTAATAAATGGCTTTAACCAGTGATTCAATGGCATATAATGCCCTAAATGACGTTCGTTTACTAGAGCGCCTTGCGCTATAAATGCGTCAAGAAAATTCATGTATACCGACATGTCATAAGGTTGGTTTGATGGATTAATGTCTGATATGGCTGTAATACTGAGATCTGATAGTGCAACATTAGTTTTGGAATCAGCATCATCTGCTTTTGTTGTCGGTTTGTTGACAGTATTTAGTGCTGCCGTATTGGTCGGTGATAGTGACAGCGTATTATCGATTAATAATTTTTGGATCGTCGTTAGATGATTAAGGTAGCGGCGGTTATTACTTAGACGATTAGAGGTATGAGTTTCCTTATCTCTATCGTTGGGGGTGTCTATCTCTGTTAATAGAATACTAGTACTCGTCTCGATATTTAGTAGATCCTGAGCCGCTTTATTAAAAAATACCAGCATAGCGCCAGCCTCAGTAGGAATGACATTAGCCGTTTGATTGGAATACAGATGAGAGTCCAACCACTCCTCACTAATCTGCGAATCTGCAATGAGCATCAAGCAAATGTCAGGGGCAGCTGATTGCGACAAGGAGATGATATGTCTATTGATAAACTCGGCAGGATTGGCCGTTGTTGCCTCGCTTACTCTGTCATTTGTTGCATCGGTATCATCAGTCGCGATAGTGGTAAAAGAGAGTGCGGTTTCAGGAATACCGTAGGTCGCTAACTGTTCTGTTATTACTGAGATAAGAGATGCTGAGTCAGCGCTGGCAGGCAAACACAAATAGATAGGCAAGTTGGACAGACGGACAGTAGGGGCGGTCGCCATTGTCTCATCGCGATTGCCTTCTTTGGCGCTAACTAAGTAATGCTGCTGCCATTCGGGATGAATATGGGCAGCCGAGTTGGACTGCATATTGTCTTGCTGATGATGTTGATAAAAATGTTCAGCGAGTACGGACCATATCTCATCGCTCAAAGTAAGCTGCTCATGAATCAATGAGCACAAGCGCAAAGTTGTATCATTCAATCCGGCCATACGCTCTGATCTGGATTCGTCTTCATCGGAGGTGTCAACATCCCAGTCGGAATCTTCCAAACCCTTAGATATATACTGATATGGTAGCGATGCTGCATCGGTAAGTCTGGTAATCGGTTTTACTAGTATCGGCAGGCCATCGAAATCTGTCAGATCATCACTTAATAATGTCAGGTCTTCGTCGTTGTCAATAACTTCAGACCAGCTGTCTCCTTCAGGCAGGCAAACACGGCTAAATATAAATACTTGATAAGTATCGGGCTGCTTGGCACTTTCTGTTTTATTTGATATGTCATCAAGGGAGTCTGAGTTTTTGCTGGCTTGCTTATCTAGCTTTTTTTGCCACCACAGGAGTGCCATGATAGTGCCAAGTAACAATAAAGGAATGGCAACGAACCACAGTAATAAGCCAGATGAAGTCAGCTGTCGGGCATTGTCTTTGAAGTACATCCAGACCAAAATGAGATAAATACCTAAAAACGCTCCTAAAATAAAGCGACTGTACGACAGTATTTTTTTTGCAGCCACTTATCTAAACTCCCTATTTGTTGGGTTGTTATTATCATTGTTACTATATAGATAAACTTGCTAGGCAGTATTTTAGGGCATTCATAGACTACTTTCTACTATATTTGATGACTTTATTTTACTTATATGTCATTTGCTTATGAAGGGAGTGCGTAATCGATGGCGGTCTACTCAAACAAAAAATATCTATAAAAATAAGGTAGATAAAGGGTTATAAGTGAGAGTTTATAAGATAATCTCAATATAAAATGACTTATAAATAAAAAAGCAAACGGAAAGATAAGAAAATTAACGTAATTAAGTCAGCTTTATTTTAAACGGTGGTCATTTGTCTATATAATACTTGCGCAATACCAATAATAAACGCCTGTTTGTTTTTGTTTTCATCGCCTTAACTGTCGTTGCTGCTTCTTTATGATTTACTGGACTGTGTCTGCATTTACTATTGTCTCTATCATCATGATTATCATGCTGTTTGATAGGCAGCTGTGCGCGCGACTGTTTAATAAAGTAGCTGTTCGTTTTCAGCGATTATTCAGATTCAAAATTAAGCGCTTAGCCGTCAAACCACAAGCAAAACCATTCCGTTCTCGTATCCGGCAGCTGAGTAGCATGGCTTCGCGTATCGATGTCTCTCGTGTCCCAGTTATATCAGCACTGTCGGTATTGATTGTCATGGCAACCGCTGGTCTTTGCTATGCGCTGATTAACAATCATTCTCTGGCGGTATACCATGCGAAAGATACCGTACCCAGCACTACCAGCACACAAATCAGCCAATTACTGATAGGAGAGCGATTGCGTCCGCCACCAACACCACCAGAAGAGCTATTCGATGAGCTTGATGCTGAAATTGCGAGTTATCAAGCCAGCAAAGCGGATGTGGACTATTGGCCGGATGCTCAGACGGATGTGAGTCAGATAGATAGACCGCTGATGATGCCTGAACCTGACCTGTCTAACTTAAATGCGCTAGATCATAGCACTGGCTATTCAGGTGACATGTTGGCTTCGCATTTGAGTGGTGGTCATATCAACATCAAGAATGCTGACCGTAATTGGAAAAAGATGAACTCGGAATTTGTTCAACGGCTGTTGACTGTGTATAAGGTGATGAGTGATCAATATGGTTATGACATGGTGCTTTTAGAAGGGTATCGTAGCCCTGAAAGGCAAGGCAGACTGCTCAAAAAAGGAACGCATGTAACAAAAGCAGGCTCATATAAGAGCTATCATCAGTTTGGTTTGGCAGGTGATAGTGCCTTTATCAGAAACGGTAAGATTGTCATAACTGAAAAGGATCCTTGGGCGATGCGGGGCTACAAATTATATGGTAAAGTAGCCAAGTCTGCCGGACTTGTGTGGGGTGGTGACTGGCGAATGATGGATCTCGGGCATGTTGAGCTACGTAAAAAAGGCGTACTCGGTCGGCCAGAAATGGCAGAGATTTTGACCAGTCAATAATGATAATAATATTTCAAGGTAAATTGAAAATATGGACAGATGTATGACATTGCCGACAGCGTTAATAGCCACTGCCTGTTTGTTAAGTGGCGTGCTCACAGGATGTAGCACTGATAGATTTAGTCAATCAACTGATAACGCCTCTGCCATGGCTGGCGAGTCTGGTATTGGTGATAAGATAAAAGACATCATTAGCAGTGACAATGATGATTTGCAGGATCTCAAAGGTCAATTAGAGAAGCAGCAACAACAGCTAGAGACTATGCTTGCTGAGCAGCAGGCATTACAACAGCAACTAAAACGTCAGCAGATTGTATTGACCATTAAACCATCTGCCAATGCCAATGCTGGACGGGCAAAGCAGGGTACAGCGAGTACTGCTTATATTGCGTTTTTGGAAGAAGAAAGCGAGTTCACTGATATCGAATCGCTAGCAGCGAAAGAGGTCAGTGTTGTGCCCAATCGTGAGAGTAATTTGACATTGAATATTCCACAAGATGCACGTTTTATCGCAGTAAAAGTGGGATTGAGATACACCAAAAAGCGCTCACAGTTCCTTATTCCTATTACCAGTCTCGATTTTGATACCCCACTTACTCTGAATATTGGCGCATGTGATGTGAGTATCGTAGAAGGTATCAGCCCAGAGCAGGCACCCACATTTACCACCAAACTTAAATATTATCAGCAGCCGCTTGTCAGCTGTTCGTAGGAGATTGTCTTGAGTAAACACAAAGTACTATGGGGCGAGGGGCTATTCTTACGACCTCAGCATTTTCAGATTCAAGACACCTATCATGACTCGCAGCGAGCATTGAGCATGATGCTGATGCATCCCTATGCTTATGGCGTATCGGATGTGCAGATCGACAAACAACTTTTGGAAAGCAATCTATTAAGCTTTCAGAGTATTTATGCTGTACTACCAGATGGCACGATATATCAGGCTCCTCGTACCGATGCGTTGCCAAAAGCCATTACGCTAGATACTCAAGACAATGGCGATGAAGTTTTTGTATTCTTGAGCTTAGAGATTGTCCATAGTGGTGGTAGCAATATACAGACCGACCACAGTGACAACCCCGCTCGCTATGTCAGAGGTGCTGTTGAGGCGCAGGATTTGTACAGCCAAGCCGCTGAAGCTGTTATTGATGTCGTTAAGTTATCACCTAGCTTACAGCTAAGTCATTCTGTGCAAGCGCCTAGTCAAGACACCGTGTCTCTACTGGTTGCTAAGCTAGTGCGTACGACCCAAGGTGTTTATCAAGTGGACGATGATTACATCGTGCCGAGCGTACATATTACGAGTAATGCTGCGCTTGTGAGTCAGGTCTATCGTTTGATGACTATGATTAATACCAAGTCTACTTCGCTGTACGATCATCATCGTCAGTCCAACAATGACTTACTAGAATTCCGCTCTTCAGATATTGCTTCTTTTTGGTTGTTACATACGCTGAATACGGCATATTCTCAGTTGAGTCATTTATATAACAACGCTAAATTGCATCCAGAGCGCCTCTATGAAGCGCTGTTGAATGTGGCCAGTCAGTTAGCGACCTTTAGCTCATTATATAAAGTAGGCGATTTGCCTGCCTATCATCATGATAATGCCAATGAGTCATTTGTGAGTATTATTCTGATCATTCGTGAGCTGCTCAATACGGTCATTGCGAGCAACTTTATATCGATTCCATTGCGTCAGAATAAGCCGTCTTACTATACTGGTGAGCTGGGCAGTGACAAGATTACGCGTGGCTCACAGCTGTATCTGTCTATTAGCTCGTCGCTACCAATGCATGAGCTCATCGATATCGTACCGCGCCGCTTTAAGATTGCGACCCCCGATTCAGTAGAAAAACGAGTCTTGTCCGCGCTTCCAGGCTCACCTGTGTCACACGTTACTCAAGTGCCTAGTGCGATACCTGTGAGACCTGGATTCAGCTACTTCACTATTGAGCCGGTAGGTGAGCTGTATGACGAGATGCTAAAGTCTGAATCTATCTGTATTTATGTGCCAAATGGCTTTGATGACTTAAAAATTGAACTGATGGCTATCGTACAGTAGTCTCTTTAATCGCTATTGTCGTTTTCAATTTTGAGTACAGCTTTATATAAACAGGCAAAGTGCTTCTACTTAACGATTATCTATCAATGTATTTATATACCAATGTATCTATTAGTTTATACCTCAATAGTCGTTAAGGATTTCTATTCGTCAGTACTTTTCGTCAGTGCTTTTAAATTAGTATTCGAAAACCAGCATTTGCAAACTAGTATTCGCAAAATAATAAGCATTAGGAACAATCATGTCAGGGAATAATTCAACGGGTTCTGCGCCTTCGCTATTAGATTCAGGTGAGGTGGCCTCAAAAGTCTCAGCAACGGGCCTTGATAAACGTATCAGCAGCCAGTCGCTGGTTGATATCATGTATGACGGCTTTTATTTGGTGTTTTTACTGCGGAATCACTATTTCAGTACAGAGCCACGCAAATTTCGTCAAAAAATATATGATTTTTTAGATAAGTTCGAGATGAATGCGCGCAAAAAAGGATTTCTGTCAGAAGATATCCATGAAGCCAAGTACGCGTATTGTGCGCTGATTGATGAAACCATCATGACATCGCAAGAGCCAGAGTTTCAAACTCTAAAAGATTCTTGGGAGCTCAATCCGTTGCAATTGGATTTGTTTGGCTCACAAGTCGCTGGTAATGAGTTCTTCGACCGTCTAGATGGGCTGCGAGAGCAGGGGGAGAAACGTCTGCCAGCCCTAGAAGTTTACCACTACGCAATGTTGCTTGGTTTTCAAGGAAAGTATCGTTTAGAAGCCCCTGAAAAAATCCGCTATCTTATCTCACGACTGGGTGATGAGATTGAACATCTACGCGGTAATAAGAATGAGTTTTCACCGTTTTGGGCGATTCCTGATCAGATCAAACATACGCTTACGAGCGAAACGCCCTTATGGATTATTTTGGCAGTGATGGCGGTATTATTGACGGTGATATTTGCAACCATGTGGCAATTTACCAATAGTTTCTCTAACGAGCAGCTGTCCGCCTATGATAATGTGATTCAAGAGAACAAAGAGCAGGCTCATATTTCGATTTTCTTACCTTAATGACATTTATGCCGTAGTAAGTATGTAGAAGCTCCGAATTGATGCTACGAGCAGACAGCAATATAAGAAGGGCATTAGTATGGTTACTATTTATATAGCGACTATTACTAATGCCTTTTTTGTGCGCATAGTATCTATTATTTGATCTGTATTGTCCGTCTTGCATATGTCGATTAAGAAAATAGCAGACATAAAAAAACCCTCATCAAATTGATGAGGGTTTTGGCAAATGCCATAATCGAATTAATAATAATTCAAAAAATTTACTACTAAAATGTGGCTCTCCAACCTGGGCTCGAACCAGGGACACACGGATTAACAGTCCGTTGCTCTACCAACTGAGCTATTGGAGAATAGATTGTAAGTATTAAATACGCTTACAACGAGCTTAGAAAGTATCTAACGAGTTCTTGCTAAGTGGGGCGTATTCTAGCAAAGATAAAAAATACGTCAAGCTTTTTTTTGCATAATTCGCAAAAATTGTCATTTTAATGATGAGATAGAGGGTTTTTCCTAAAAACGCCTAAGATTTTCACAAAAAAAGATGCCCTATAGCGTATATAGGGCATCTTTTTTTATAAGAGCAATGATAAGACTAATGCTTCATTACGATTGGCCCATTATTATTTATTCAGCAACGTCTAAGTCAGCCACTGCTTGCTTGATACGTGATAAGGCATCTTTTAGTGTGGCTTCATCAGTGGCGTAAGAGATACGCATGTAACCGCCAAGGCCGAATGCATCGCCAGGGACGACTGCCACGCCTACTTTGTCCAATAACCATGCTGAGAATTCTGTGCATGATGACAGGCCAGCCGCTTTGATGAGCGGTACGATATTTGGATACACATAGAATGCGCCATCAGGGCGCAGGCAAGTAATACCTTTAATGGCATTTAGACCATTCACGACCAAATCACAGCGCTGTTCAAAGGCGGCTACCATCGGCTCTAGTACGCTTTGGTCGCCACTGATAGCCGCTTCGGCAGCGACTTGGCTGATAGAAGCTGGGCATGAGGTAGATTGTGATTGCACCTTTTTCATGGCGTTGATTAGTTTGGCAGGGCCGCCAGCATAACCAATACGCCAACCTGTCATGGCATACGCTTTCGAGACACCATTCAAAATGATCGCACGCTCTTTCAGCTCAGGTGCTGCATTCAAAATATTGTAGAACTTATCACCTGTCCAGCGGATATGCTCGTACATATCATCCGAGACCACATAGACTTGTGGATGATTTTTCAGTACTTCAGCAATGGCTTTTAGCTCGTCTAACGTATAAATCATACCCGTTGGGTTAGATGGGCTATTTAATACCAACATTTTGGTTTTATCGGTGATAGCTGCTTCTAACTGGTCGGCAGTAATTTTGAAGTCTTGCTCAGCAGGGCATTTGACAATGACGGGTACACCTTCTGCGATGATGACCATGTCAGGGTAGCTGACCCAGTAAGGCGCAGGAATGATAACTTCGTCACCTGGATTGATAAAGGCTTGGGCAAGGTTAAAGAATGATTGCTTACCACCGGCCGATACTAGGATTTCATTAGGTTCATAGCTGATGTCATTGTCACGCTTAAATTTTTCAATAATGGCTTTTTTTAGTTCTGGTGTGCCATCAACAGCAGTGTACTTGGTAAAGCCATTATTAATGGCGTCAATCGCTGCTTTTTTGATGTGCTCTGGTGTATCAAAGTCAGGTTCGCCAGCGCCTAAGCCGATAATATCTTTGCCCGCAGCCTTCATCTCTTTGGCTTTATTGGTAATGGCCATAGTCGGTGACGGCTTAATGCTGTTGACGCGGTTAGACAGTTGTATCTCGCTCATGAGGTATCCTTTTTATATTAGAGTGGCGTGGGTGAACAGCTGATATTGATTATATAACGTGTTGCATGAAACCAGTACACAACGTTGTAGGCGTGTCGAAGATGAGGTGGTTTTTTAAGCCGTTGAGACTATAAATAATATTCAATAATGAATGTGCTTTGATTGTAATATTGTAGCATCCAAGTATTTTGCTGTCCCAAGACATTAGGTTATGTCATCAACTCGGTCGACATTCAATTGATAGTTATTTAAATAAACTAATAGGGGCTAAATTTCGCCAAATAGCCGTTTAGCGGTTCTATGCTATTCGTACTATATTGTCTGCGTTGTTTTTCTCTACTAACTAACCTCTATCTAATTTTCACCAATATTTTATAGAATGAGGGTGGCGTCTTAATAATAGGAATTAATGTCATTATTTATAGCGTTATCATTGGCTAGATAAACCAAAAAAATTTGTACTCTTATACGTATTTTAATTGCGAAGTCACAACAATAAACCTGTATCGGTACACTATAATTATTTAGATTTCTTAAATAAGATAGGCATTAGCTTAATGAAATGCGATTAATGTTATATACCAAAAACAATAATAACTGAGTATTTAATATCTGGCTAAGCATTGACTTATATATTATAGAAGACATAACAAAGGAAGCTGACAATGACAAACTCTCCCAAGAAACAATATATTCTCATTACTGGTGCAACGTCAGGTATTGGCAATCAATTAGCCAAAGATTACTTGTTAGACGACCATCATGTCTATGCTGTTGGCCGTGATGATGTGGCATTGGCTGAGCTAAAATCATTGGGGGCCGAGACCATTGACTTGGACCTCATGGATCGAGAAAAGGTAGTTGAAGCTTTTGAGAAAATCGAAGTGGTTGATTTGGCGATTTGCGGTGCAGGTATGTGTGAGTATCTAGATATGCCTAATTTTGATAGTGCATCATTCATGAAAGTTATGTCAGTAAACATGGGGACATTATCGCACGCTATTGAAGGTGTCTTACCTAAGTTAATTGCCTCAAAAGGCCGCTTGGTTGGTATTGGTTCAGCATCTGCTTATGTGCCTTTTGCCCGTGCTGAAGCTTATGGTAGCTCAAAGGCGGCCATTCATTATCTAATGAAAACGCTACAGATTAGCTTAGCGCCACATGATGTATCAGTCAGCTTAGTCGTGCCTGGATTTGTAGAAACACCAATGACCAAACAAAATGACTTTCCGATGCCATTTATTCAAACGCCAGAGCAGGCAAGCCAAGCCATCCGTGACGGTATAGCGAGCGGGCATGATGTGATTGAATTCCCGAAGAAGCTAACCTTGCCACTTAAGGCGTTGGGTACATTGCCAGATTTAGTGTGGCAGCAAGTCAGTGAAAAGCTTAATAAAAAATAACTGATACTAGGGCGTGTCTTCAATTCACCCGATAGTCATCTAAATAGGCTAAAAATGGCTAAATCTTGCCAAACATCGTTAAATAGCTGGTTAATATCCCGATATTATCTGCGCTATTTTTCTTGTTTGACGGCAATTTATCTCATTTTTATCACCATTTTTGAAATGAAGACACGCCCTAAAGAGTCGTTCAAAATAAATCGCTAAAGACCAGTCGTCAAAAACAAATCGTTAAAAACCTACAAAGGAACGCATGTATGTCGTTTATCCGCCGTAAACGTAAGAACACAGAAACAGTCTCCAACGAAGCCAGCAACGTTTTGAAAAAGGTGTCTACCGTCCTAGCCAAAAAGCGTATCGCTATCATTGGCTCGGGTGTGTCAGGATTGACCTGTGCTCATTACCTCGTGGCACAACATGACGTGACAGTGTTCGAAGCCGATGATTATGTCGGCGGGCATGTGAATACGATTGATGTGGCACTCCAAGATGGCAAAAAAGCAAAAACGGGCAATGTGGAAACCAGTGCGATAGACACGGGATTCATTGTGTTCAATGAGCGTACCTATCCTAATTTTTTTCGTTTATTGTATGACTTAAAAGTACCGTTTCAATCGACAGACATGAGCTTTTCGGTAAAAAACATTGCACGTCATTTTGAATACAACGGTCATACGCTTAACACTTTATTGTCACAGCGTAAAAACGTGCTCAATCCAAAATTTTGGCGATTTATTAAAGATATTATACAGTTCAATAAGCACATCAAGCAGCTACGCCAAGATTACGAAATGGCACGTGCTCAAGGGCAAGATGTCAGCGCCTTCACTGAGCAAACACTTGGTATTTATCTTACACAGAAAAACTACGGAAATCTGTTCACAGATAACTATCTGCTGCCAATGGTCTCTGCCATTTGGTCGACCAGTCTGGATGAAGTACAAGATTTTCCACTGGTGTTTTTTGCACAGTTCTTTGACAATCATGGCTTGCTCGATGTGGTCAATCGTCCGCAGTGGTTCACGATTAAAGGTGGCTCAAAACAGTACGTTAATAAGTTAGTGCCACGCTTTATCAAAGCGGGTGGCGAGGTACGAGTAAACAGCCCAGTACAGTCAGTGGTTCGTGATGGTGATCAAGTATTATTGACGGTTCAGGATAAAGGTAACGCTGATAACACGATCGAAAATTTTGTATTTGATGAAGTTATCTTTGCTTGTCATGCAGATACTGCGCTGAAGATTTTAAAAGATGCCAGTACAGAAGAGTCTGAAGTGCTGGGGCATTTTCGTTTTACAAAAAATACTGCCGTACTTCATACCGACACCAGTGTCCTACCTAAAAAACCGCTGGCATGGGCAAGTTGGAACTACCTCATTGATGAAACAGCATCGGGCAATACGATGGCGACTGAGCAAGCTATTGAAAGCGCACAAACCCCCGCTAAGCCCGTACTGACGTATCATATGAATATCCTGCAGCGACTCACCAAGCAGCATAATTATCTAGTGACGCTTAATCCAGAAACGGTTGATAAAAATATCGATGACAAGCAAATCATTAAAAGCATTGATTATAGCCACCCAGTATTTGACCTTGCGATGATTGATGCTCAAACCAAATGGTCGAGCATCTCTGGTAACGGCTTGCACACGCATTTTTGCGGTGCGTATTGGTTTAATGGTTTTCATGAAGATGGTGTGCGTAGTGGTCTACGTGTCTGTCAGGCATTGGGTCATAATATTGAGATAAAAGACGATGTTGATCCGACTCACTTGCCAGATGCTGATAGTGCTCATACGCCATTCCGTTATAAAGACATGCCGATAAAGGCAGATACCAAGTTACGTAAACTTAATAAGCGTGAAGTCATCACAGCGACCACCAATCAGGAGCTGGTTGAGTATGCTGAGCGTTTACAGTCTACCGTCATAGATGGTGGACAGAAGAAAAAACGTGGCTTATTTGGTTATCGTAACTCGAAGTAATTTTAGAATTAAAATAAAAAACACCACTAAAGAGAGTGCTATGTCTAACGAAGACTACTCGTCTAACAACGCCTTACCACATCAGTTGTTTCATGGGACAACATGGCACAGCCGATTACTGCCTAGTGTGAATAAATTTGTCTACCCGTATCGCTATTGGGGCGTGAATATAAGTGCATTGGCTATAGGACAAGCACTTCCTGAAGTAAGCAAAAATATTTTTGCCAAAAATGGCCTGATAAAAAAATCACTATTCAAACGACTTTTAGCAAAAGGACTACCGTTATTCTCAGCAAATAAAAAAGCCTTGCAGCAGTTTTGCCCAGATGATTATTTGCAGAAATTAGAGGGTTTAAGTGGCAATAAAGATAACGACAACAACGGTACCAATGGCAATGTTGATTTAAATCCTACTCAAGCACTCAATAATCGTCTGCGGGATGCTTTCGTTGAGTATTCAGGTAGCGCACCGACTGGCGATATGCTCGGTTTGCTAGTGTGTCGTAATGCAGGCTTGTACTTCAGCCCAGTCAATTTTTATTTAGGTTTCGATGAGCAGCAGATCCCAACGCATCTGTTAGCTGAAGTTTCTAATACGCCATGGGACAAACGTCATTGTTATGGGTTTTTACTCGACGGTGAAGACACGGAATTTTGTCATGATAAAGATTTTCATGTCTCACCTTTTAATCCCATCGATCAGCTCTATCGCTGGCAGGTTCAGGTAAAAAAACAGCCAGATAACTGTTTGCAAGTTCGTATCGCCATTAATATCAGTGATGAGCGTGGTGAAGTGCTAAAGACGGGTATAAAGATGTCTGGCGTACCAATGACTGATATCTCTATTCGCAAAAGCTTACGACAAAACCCAGTGATGAATCTGACTTCTTTGACTCGTATCTACTGGCATGCTTTTAAACTCTATGCCGTCAAAAAAGTCCCTTATATTAATTATGATGAAAAGCTAGCAGATAGCCAACAGCAAAAATAAAACAGTTAAAAAGACAGCCATTAGCAATTCAAAGCCATTAGCTATTTGAAGTCATTAGCTATTTGAAGTCATTAACAATCTAAAAATCTCATGAATGTTAGACCAACCAATAAAGCATTTAGACAAGGATAAATACACGATGCCAGCCAGACTGACCGATCGAGCACCTGTTTCAACATTAGAGAGATTAACTGCACAGATGAGTAAAGTGGTCAATGAGAGCGCTGTCTTAAAACCCGTCAGTGGCGGGGTCAATAAAGTGGCAAGGAAGTTGATATTTCGCGCGTTGCAGCATATACAGTTTGGTAGCCTTACTCTCATCGAATCGTTCGGTAATGAGGCATCTAAGACCAGCTGTTTTGGCAGTGAGTCTACTACGGTAGCCAGTAGTTCGGCAGTGGGTCGTCACTCCTTACATGTCTCCTTGACCATTCATGATCCAGCTGTCTATCGTCAACTACTACTTGGCGGCTCTATTGCGCTAGCAGATAGCTATATCAACGGCGAGTGGGATACGGATGATTTGACGGGTTTGATTCGGTTGGCAGCTCGTAACTTGGCTGTATTGAATAAACTAGAGAATCGCTTTGCAGGTGTCAGTAAAGCCTTTGAAAAAGCCAAGCATCAACTGCGTAGCAATGATAAGTCTGGCTCCAAGTCAAATATTCTAGCTCATTATGATTTGGGCAATGACATGTATCAGCGTTTTTTAGATGACACAATGATGTACTCGTCAGCGGTATACCGTACGCCCGATGTGTCTCTTAGCGATGCCCAACAGCATAAACTGGCGCTCATTTGTCAGCGACTACAGCTTAGTGCTGACGATCACGTGATTGAAATTGGTACCGGTTGGGGTGGGTTTGCTATTTATGCTGCCAAACACTATGGCTGTAAAGTCACCACGACAACCATCTCTGATGCGCAGTATGGCGAGGCACAGCGCCGAGTCGAAGTAGCTGGGCTGTCTGATAAAGTGACGTTACTCAAGCAAGATTATCGCGAGCTGACAGGGCAGTACGACAAGTTAGTCAGTATCGAGATGATTGAAGCAGTCGGGCACGAATACCTGCCGACGTTCTTTGCTAAATGTAATAGTTTGCTCAAGCCAACAGGATTGATGGTGCTGCAGGCAATCACCTTTAACGATCAAAACTACCAAGACTATGTTAATTCGGTCGATTTTATCCAGACGCACATTTTCCCAGGTGGTTGTCTGCTATCTAACCAAGAGCTGACTACCCAATTTACTGAGCAGACCGATATGGTCGTCAAACAATTGCATGATTATGGTTTTGATTATGCGCATACGCTCAGAGATTGGCGCTTAGCATTTATGTCGCAGCGTGAAGAGATAGTTGCGCTTGGTTATGATGAAGCGTTTATCCGACTGTGGGAGTTTTACTTTTGCTATTGCGAAGGTGGGTTTTTGGAGCGCACGATCGGCGTGGTGCAGTTGACAGCAGTGAAGCCAAACAACATCGATATAATGCATTTCTCTGATTTGCCAGCTGCCGTCTTAAATCATAAAACAGTTTTAAACGATGATACAGTCTTTAATGATGAAGATATGTCAGACACTGCGACTATGTAGATGTTTTGATGTGGATATGGTTTCGTTTTAGCGCTCGTAAGGTCTCATAACGCATTAACCGTTTGAGACCCATGTATTAAAAGGTTGTACATTGAGATATTTTATATTGTTTGAGTAGCGCGTCTATCAAGGAACCCTGAATAGCGTGTCACCGCTAACGCCTCATCGACATTATAATTTTCTACGTTTTTATTCATTTTATAAGAGGTAATATCATGGGTTACGTTTTTATTTATCTCGCCGCTGTGGTTATCTTTTTGGGTGTTGATGCTGTTTGGCTGACGACCATGAAAGGGGCTTTTTATGAGTCGCGTATCGGACATCTATTGGCTGATGAGCCAAACATGATGGCTGCTGGCGTGTTCTATATGTTTTATATATTGGCGCTTTGTATCTTAGTGCTGTATCCGCAAATCAAAGCAGGCGCATCTGTCGGTCATATTTTCTTGCTTGGTGGTTTGATTGGACTGATGGCTTATGGTACTTATGATTTTACCAATTTAGCATTATATAAAGGATTTACCTTAGATACTGCGTTAGTAGACTTTGCTTGGGGTGGGATTTTGACGGGTACGGTAAGCGCTGTTGTTGCATGGTTGGCTTATCGCTTTCATTGGCTCAGCTAAATATTATTAAGTCATTAAATCTGTCATACTGGCATGCAAATATATACACATAAAAATTTCTAAAAATAAGGATCATCATGCCACAATCTAACACCAGCACATCCGCTCAAAAAGCTCCCTTAAACAGTGAGCTATACATGTCGATACTCATGACGCCCGACATGGCGAATTTCATTGGCAATGTGCATGGTGGTGATTTGTTAAAGATGCTTGATCAGGTGGCTTATGCCTGTGCCAGTCGCTATAGCGGTAACTATGTAGTGACACTGTCTGTCGACCAAGTGATGTTTCGAGAGCCTATCTATGTGGGTGAACTGGTGACCTTTGCTGCCAGTGTTAACTATGTGGGAAATACGTCGATGGAGATTGGCATTCGTGTTGAAGCGGAAGATGTGCGTGCTCGTACCGTTCGTCATACCAATAGTTGTTACTTTACGATGGTCGCTATCGATGATAAGGGTAAGCCAACAGCAGTGCCACCACTTGAGATTAAAAATAATCTGCAACAGTGCCGTGCTGATGCTGCGTTAGATCGTAAAAACTTGCGTATGCAAAGCTCGCATCGTCCAAGCTGTGAGTTAAAAGAGATGGTCGGAGAGTTGGATGGTGAGCATGAGCGTTAAAATAATGGGAATATAGGTAGTGAGTTAATTTACTCTTCCTAAGTTCCTAAGTTCCTAAGTATGTATCCCAGTTATCTTGAGATGGTCACTTTGAGTCGACTATCTCGTTGAGTATCTAAATATCTATGTTTAACACGTCTGTATCGAGGCTACTATGAGTCTGAAGCCGCCAGAAACCAAATTGCAAGCCACGCCTATCGCTCAACCAACCACACGAATTGCGCGTGGTGCTGGTATGGATAGTGTAGATCCTAATCATGCTGCTAATGTTGCTACCGATGAAAGTGAGCCACACTCTGGCTCATTGACGACGGTATTGATTGCCGTCGGGGCTAACCTCGTTATCGCTATTGCAAAAACCGTTGCAGCAGTTATGACAGGTTCTGCTTCTATGATAGCGGAGTCCGCGCATTCTTGGGCAGATGCTGGCAACGGTACCTTGCTCATTGTCGCAGAAAAGAAGGCAGTTAAACCTGCGGATAGCAGTCACCCATTGGGTTACGGCAAGGAGTCGTATGTCTGGTCGATGATTGCCGCCTTTGGTGTGTTTATGGCAGGCTCTATCGTCTCCATTTATACGGGTATCACCGAATGGAATGCAGCGGAGAGTGAGACCAACTATACCATCGGTTTTATTATATTAGCAGTCGCGTTTGTGCTCGAAGGGTTTTCGTTAGGGCAGGCTTATTTACAAAGTAAAAAACATGGTGAAGCAATTAATGTCAGTGCCATCGGTTATGTGATCAATACATCTAACCCAACGTTACGTGGTGTGTTCTTCGAAGACTTGGCCGCTGTCATTGGCTTGGCGGTTGCTGCTGCTTCGATGGGCATGCATGCTTATACTGGACAGCCATTTTGGGATGCATTAGGCTCTATTATCGTTGGCATATTGTTGGGCGCTGTAGCCATATTTTTGATTAGCCGTAACCGTGACTTTTTGGTTGGTTACAAAGTATCAGAGCAGATACATGGCTATGCGTTAAGTGAGTTACTGAGTCATGCAGATATTGATAGTGTCTCGTACTTACATCTAGAGTGGGTAGGACCCAAAAAAATATTTATGGTGGCGGCAGTAGACATCGCCGGTAATCAAAAAGAGAGAGAAATCGCTCATAAGTTTGAAGCTATCGAAAACCAATTTCGCAAAGATCCGTTGTTTCAAGAAGTTATCTTGACACTATCCGTACCAGATGCAGATGTTTTGGCTTTACCGGATATAGTTACTCCATTTTAAAACTGTTACTGCGTTAACCTCGCTTGAAGTATTCAATATACATCTGTACTCGGCTGCCTTATACTATCTTTTAATTTAATCGACTATAGTCCACTAAAAAGTAGCTAACAAACCATAGGGTGATAATTATATGAGAACTTTATTTAAGAGAACTTTATTTAAGAGCGCTATACTGAAGAACACCGTATTTGCTGTATCTTTAAGCATAAGTGCGGTCAGTTTGAT
Source organism: Psychrobacter sp. TB55-MNA-CIBAN-0194 (assembly GCF_040309505.1). Taxonomy (NCBI): domain Bacteria; kingdom Pseudomonadati; phylum Pseudomonadota; class Gammaproteobacteria; order Moraxellales; family Moraxellaceae; genus Psychrobacter; species Psychrobacter sp. TB55-MNA-CIBAN-0194. The sequence continues at coordinate 286,429 of NZ_JBEOOW010000002.1, forward strand.
GGCGGTGTCAACGCTATCTGTACAAGCAGCAGTACCGACGGATGCCTCTCTATTAAAACTCATTAAGGTCACTAAGGTCGTTGAGATGATGAATGACATGTCTAGTGACAGTGGCATCACAGATCAAGTGACGCAGTCCATGTTATCTTCGCTGCTGGTTGATAATTTGAGTACAGATCAGCGCCAACGTCTAGAAGGTATTGTCAGTAAATATAGTAAAGAGATGACAGACAACAGCGACAGGGACAGCGTGAATCAACAAGTTATCAAGGTTTATATGGAAACAGCGAAACAGCACTTTGACCAAACAGAGGTTGATGCACAGATAGCATTTTATAGTAGCAAAACGGGCCAAAGTATCATTGATAAACAGCCTGATATGATGAAAGATTATATGGCAAAAGTAATGCCTATTGTTATGAAGTCTACTATGGAAAAGGTGCAAGATATTATGCCAAGAATGGCTGCAGATATTAAAGCCCTTAAACTTGAAGAGTAATGTAAAGCCTTATTAATCTAGACTCATTCACTCCAAAAATCGTTTATATAAAAGTCTATAAGCATAAAAAAGGTCGCCATATTTGGCGACCTTTTTATGTTTTAAACTTACGTTTCAAATGCTCGGTAAGTTATCTGCTTATTGATTGCTAGGGTTACTTACTAGGGGCATTCGCACCGATGAACCATGCATCTTTGTCAATGATACGACTGGCTTCTGTAAATAAATCAGCGGTATCTTCGTCACCTGCATCGCCAGCAGTAGCGATTGCTTTACGCAATGTTTCGGCTACTTTCTTGTAGCGGCTAGTCAACTCGCGAACATGTTGATCGACTTCAGTGATATCCGTTGGGTAGTCGTCTAGGATGGACTCTTTTACCACACGACTGGCCAAACCGTTCGGTTGACCGCCTAAAATTACAATACGTTCAGCAATAGTATCTGACACTTCAAGGATACGGTCTGACGTGTCATCTAATAGCTGATGCACACCGATAAAGCCAGTACCTTGTAGATTCCAATGACACTGCTTGCCATCTAATGTTAAATCGATGACGTTGGCTAAATTCGCATTTAACAGCTCTACCATGTTTTTGGCTGTTTCGTCTGATATTCCACTTGCGTAACGTTCTCTCATATCTTACTCCATTATGTATTTTGTTTTATTGAATTAAATATTCAGCTTATTGTTATTTGATAGATTGTATCGGTACTGCTCTTTGATTCGTTATAAATAATAGCAGCTTAAATCGTTATTGGAACCCTCAAGCGTTAGGCTTTGTTAGGTGGTCGTGTAAAGAGTTTGTTAACCATGAAAAGCTTTGTAAATATAGCCAAAATCATGTGAGTTTTTTATAACTGTCTTAGAATTTTTGCCAAAACAGGCGTATACAATATCGGTCTTATGAACCCATATATAAGCTAGGACTGGTATCTACTAACATTGTATTCAGCCCATGATTGTCCTTTAAAAACGAACATTCAGACCCCATATTGTTATAAACCTTACCTCATTATAAGAATTAGGAAGAAAGCCATTATGCGTATGCCTGAACCGCGTTCATCGCGTCAGTTAAATCAATTGGCCACTCAGCTCCAAGGCGAGGCTGAAATTAGTGGTGTCAATGCGTCAGGGACGCAAATATCGAGCCGTGCTTTTGAGATGGTCACAGATTTTGAGCCAGCAGGGGATCAGCCACAAGCGATCAAGAAGCTAGTCAACGGTATTAATTCGGGCATGGATGAGCAGTTGCTATTGGGTGTGACGGGTTCTGGTAAGACGTATACCATGGCGAAGGTCATCTCTGAGACGCAGCGCCCAACCATTATCATGGCACATAACAAAACGCTTGCAGCTCAGCTATATGGCGAGTTCAAATCATTCTTTCCTAACAATGCGGTTGAATACTTCGTCAGTTATTATGACTATTATCAGCCTGAGGCTTATGTAGCGGCGAGTGACACTTTCATTGAAAAAGACAGCGCCATCAACGATCATATCGATCAGATGCGACTGTCAGCCACACGTGCGCTATTAGAGCGTCGTGATGCGATTATCGTGGCGTCAGTATCTTGTATCTATGGTTTGGGTGATCCTGAAAGCTATCTAAAAATGCTATTGCATGTGGTCGTGGGCGATAACATAGATCGTACGGCGACGATTAAGCGGCTAGTTGAAATGCAGTATATGCGTAACGAGTTGGATTTTGGCCGTGGTACGTATCGCTTGCGTGGTGAGCTACTAGATATCTATCCGGCTGAGTCTGAGCAGTTGGCCGTACGTGTGCATTTATTTGATAATGAAGTAGAGAAAATTACTTGGTTCGATCCATTAACGGGCAAGACCGTGCGTAGCGTGCCACGTATTACCATTTATCCAAAATCACATTATGTGACGCCGCGTAATAAGCTAGAAGCTGCTAGCCATACTATACGTGCGGAGCTAGAGCCACGATTGGAGTATTTCCGCGAAAACAATAAACTGATTGAAGCACAGCGTCTCAAAGAGCGTACTCAGTATGATCTTGAGATGATTCAGCAGCTCGGCTACTGTAACGGTATTGAAAACTACTCGCAGCATCTGTCTGGTCGTCCATCAGGAGAGGCTCCGCCGACGTTGTTTGATTATATACCAGAAGATGCACTGCTGTTCCTTGATGAGTCACACGTGACCGTCTCGCAAATTGGGGCGATGTATAAAGGCGATAGATCACGTAAAGAAAACTTGGTCAATTACGGTTTCCGCCTACCAAGCGCAATGAACAACCGCCCGATGAAGTTTGAAGAGTGGGAGCGTATCAAGCCAAAGACGATTTATGTGAGTGCCACGCCAGCGTTGTATGAGCTTGAGCACAGCGAGCAGGTCGTCGAGCAGGTGGTACGCCCAACGGGTTTGATTGATCCTGAGATTGAGATACGTCCCGTATTGACGCAAGTCGATGATGTGTTATCGGAGATTACCAAACGCCGCGAAAAAGATGAACGTGTATTGATTACCACGTTGACCAAGCGCATGTCAGAAGATTTGACCAGTTATCTCAAAGAATATGATGTCAAAGTCGCGTATTTGCATTCTGATATCGATACCGTCGAGCGTATGCAGATTATTCATGAGCTGCGTACAGGTGTGCATGATGTACTGGTCGGTATCAACCTGTTGCGTGAAGGTCTGGATATGCCAGAAGTGTCATTGGTTGCGATATTTGATGCCGATAAAGAAGGATTTTTGCGTTCTGAGCGTGCTTTGATTCAGACCATTGGCCGCGCCGCGCGTCATATCAATGGTAAAGCCATTCTATATGCGGACCGCATTACCAACAGTATGCAAAAGGCGATAGACGAGACTGACCGTCGCCGTGAAAAACAAGTGGCGTTTAACCTAGAGCATAACATCACGCCGAAGGGTGCGCGTCGTAGTATCACGGATAAAATCGATACGGGTGACGATCAAAATGCCAATGACAATCAAGTAATTCCAATCAAGAGCAATCTGCCTGATGTCGATATCAGCATCTTACGTAGCCCTGATTTGCTTGCCAAAGAAATCAGCCGTCTTGAAAAGCTCATGAAACAGATGTCTCGTGACTTGAAGTTTGAGGATGCAGCGAAGACGCGTGACAAAGTATTAGAATTAAAAGCACATTTAATCTAAGGTATGATTTAGCTTTTATTCGATGTTAGAAAAGATGAGCTACATATTCTGTGGCTCATTTTTTATGCATCATTTGATATCAGAATCCTTGTAATAATAATCGATGCCACTTACCATATCAGCACTTATGCAAGTGAGTCTCTCCATCCATAAATCATATCATTCCAAATAATGAGAGCAGTGATAAACAGTCGCAAGAACTTTCAGTCGCAAGCACATTGTCTAATAAACTTGGCAAGTCTGATACTGACACTGTGAATTCAATATTTGGTATGGGTACTAACTAGGCGTATTTATATTGTGCTTACCAATAATTTAATAGAATTAAACTCTAACGAAAACTCACTAGGTATGGCAAACTCTGCCAAACAAGCCGTTATCGACTCCCTAAATATCGGCTTTCGTTACCCAGACGATCAACGAGTTGCTCTGATTAGTCGAATTGCTGATATAAACGGTGTGACAGAAAGCCAAATATCTCTAGGCTGCGGCTCTAGCGAAAACATCCGTACGGTTGTACAGATGCTGCAGAATAAAGCTTTGAGAGAAGGCAAAAAATTCCAATTGATCGTACCGCACCCAACCTTTGCCTATGCTGAATTGTATGCGACTTCTATTAATGTGGCTGTGGTAAAAGTACCGCTAACGCCTGAAAGCCATTCTCTTGATTTACAAAATATGCAAAAAGTGGCCGATGATTTTGACGGTATCAGCTTGTTTTATCTGTGTAATCCTAATAATCCAACCGCGACAATTACTGATACGAATAAACTGAAAAAATGGGTAGGGGCGGCACCAGACCATCATTATTTCTTATTGGATGAGGCTTATTCGGAATACGTCACTGACTTAAGCTTTGAGAGTGGTGTTACTTGGATAAAGAAGCAATACTCAGACAATATCGTCGTGTTGCGGACATTTTCGAAACTGTGTGCGCTCGCGGGCATGCGTGTCGGCTATGCGGTTGCTAGCCCACAAATGACTGCTAAGCTAGAAGCGTTCATATCAATTGATAATACCAATTTGTCGGGTACTGTCGCAGCGATGGCAACTTTAGACGACGAAGCATTTTTAGCATTGAGCTTGCGTACTGCCAATCAGTCACGTCAGCTGGTCGAGCAGACGTTAGATGAGCTAGGTCTGCGTTACTTGCCATCGCAGGCCAGCTTTATATTCCATGAAATAAAAGGCGATGTACAAACCTATATCGATAGAATGCGCGAACATGGCATTGCCGTCGGTCGTGAGTTTGCGCCTATTACAGGTTTCAATCGCTTGACGCTTGGTAGACCTGATGAAATGGCAGTATTCGTCGAAGTGCTTAAGTCATTTCGTGAAAAGGGTTGGGTGTGATTCTCATTGGGTTAAGCGGTTAGTTGGCATCTAGTTTTTACCAACCTTAAACGCAGTTTTACACATTACCCCTTAACAAACATCCGTCCTTCTAATAGGATAAGCAAACACAGTGTATAGCTACTTTTGACTTATCAAGATCAAAAAATATCGAATAAAAAGGACATAATTATAATGGACGTTAAAGCATTATTTAAAAAGGGCATAGAAAAACAGTTACTAGATGTGGATGACTATATATTTAAGCCTGAGCTAATAGAGATGACGGTTGAGGAAGGGGAGCTGACCTGCGTGCTAAATAGCGATGGTAGTGTCAATATTTTTTATACTAAGGCAGGAATCACTGACGTCAGAGCCGCAGCTCGAAAGCATCCTTTTACTTCTTTTGCGACTGAGCTACATCATGGAATTTATGATGATGTCATCGACGATGTGGTAGGTAACGTAAATGATATTATAGACAGTCACTCTAAGTATTTCCGTCGCAGCAAAGTCTTGCCTCTTACGCCTGCATTAGGAGGCAGTGATGCCGTTATTACAGAGGCTGATAAATATTAGGTACTGGCTTTAACTGATTTGTATCATTCAATTGTTATTATGATTTATAACATTGATAAGAAAAGGGCTAGGTTATCGATGATAACCTAGCCCTTTTTTATTCGTCTACATATCGTTAATAAGTGACTTATTTAACGAGACTGGTATAGCAGCTTTGTAGTGATTTAGCGACCACGTTAGCGACCAACTCAGTGCGATAGCTTGAGTCTATTGCTGCATTACCCAATTCAATCATGGTCACTTGTTGAGGTGCTTGCTCACTGACGCAGCCACAGACATTGGTTTTAACAGTTTCTTGCTGCGCATCAGTCATCGCAACACTAGCAACGCGCCATGCATTTTGTTTTTCAATTTCGCTGCGGCATTGCGTATCAATGGCTGATGTAAATATATTCATACCAATACTACTTGCAGTTGTCATGGCTGTGCCAGCGCTAGTGCCTGTAGTCGTGCCAGTACCTGTGGATGTACAGCCAGCTAGAGCAAGAGTGGCAAGCATAGCGGTCGAAACTAGAAGTTTTTTCACAGAATTTTCCTTTGAGGTTTTATGATTTTTCAAGATTAATGTCTGATACGAATTAGGTCGTGTTGACTATTCAGCAATATCACTGACAGTGTCTATCTGCGAATGTTCAACACGACTTAATGGTTGCTAGTCAGAATTAGTATTCTCTTTAGCAACTCGTATATTATCAGCAAAATACGTTAATAACACTATCAATGCTTACTTAAGAAAAATCAAGCCACTTTTTATGTTAATCCAGCCACGCATAAGGATGGTAATAAGCGTAGACTTTGTAACCAATATATCCAATAATCATTAGTAAACTACCGACGATAAATAACCATGTGGTGATGTGCTTCCATGAAAAGTCGTCAAAACTGTTATTGAATGCTGCAGAAATACAGGCAATGAAAAGCATGATGCAGCCTGACAATAGTATGAACTCATAAATATTTATTCTAAAACTCAGCATGCCATAAATCCAACATAAAATTTATCTTACTTTAACGATTTGAATAGATAAAGTAGATGAAATTTGCATGGAGTATTTATGTGCTTAGTAGAGGCTTCACTCCTTTGTGCTTGTAATATAGTAAAAATACTGATCTAGATAGATTTTAACTAGAGGTAAAATCTCATATGAATCGTAAGTTACTTATCTTATGTGTCTTAATTGCTTTGATACCCAGTCTGTTTTTTATAAGAAGCATATATGTAATGTCTGATCATCATATACAGCAATGTCATTGGAAAGGCTTTGGATCAAAAGTTATGGGAGATACATTTGGTTTTGATAATTATGTCCGGCTTGAAGATGGCGTAATTCACTTGGGTGAGCAACCAACAGCACAAATAATGCTCAGAAAGTATCGTCCATATGCTGATAACATCATTATAGTTAGCGATATAGATTATTCTGAGTTGGAGATGTATTATGAAAAAGGCTGTCATTAAATAGCAAAATCAAACGCATATATGCGCTGCTAAGTTGATATAAAAAAACCAGCGTAGACAAATAGTCTAAGCTGGTTTTTATTATGTTTTTATAGCTATTTTTAGACGTTCTTACCATGTTGCTTTTGTTGAATCTCTTTCGCTAATTTGTAGCATTCATTGATATGGTCATTGGCGATTTTTTTGAAAATCATATAGCCCATGGTTGCTGCAACCATTTGACCACCTAATGGGATAAATTTTGTCACTTGCTTGGCAGCGATACGGCCACCGAAACCTTGTACTGTCTTCTTCACGATACCACGTGTCGCCATCAGACCTGCGAAGTCAACAGTACGGTCTTTTAAAGCACCCCAATGAACGGCTCGTGACTCTAAATCAACAGCTGACTGACGATCTTCAATTAAACCAAAGCGCTCACTGATATCAGGCAATAGCTGGGTAAGCATGCCAGCATCCACAGCGACATCAAAGAAAGGCACAGGAATGATGGCAACACCAGCAGAGTACTTAGCGCGTTTTTTGACCAGCTTTTGACATTCTTTTTTTGTTTGTTCGAGGTCTAAGCTAGGATCTATCGTATTTGGTAGTTTTTCAGCGTTTGGTGTGGTTTTCATAAAGGTTCCTTATAAATAATTGAAGTAAGTAATTAAAACAAAACACTCTAAAATATCGAATTATAGTTTTAATGAATAACAAATATCTCAGTTGCTATCTATTTTATGGATTTATAAGAGGCATACAATCATTGCTTTGTAGCAAAATGCATAAAAATACAGTCACTATGCACCGTTTTTGTAAACTGGCTGTCCTGTAGTGCATTGAGATGGTCCAAGAATGGCCTGTTTTATATAGACATTGAAATATGATTTATAAGGCGTTGATTACCCCTCTGGTGTTGGTTTTGAATCCGGCTTGTGCTCGGCACTATTAGTGCTTCGTGAGTATTTAACCGTCATACTTGCAGTATCAAGAGTAATATCTTTTATAGCGGCTAGTAATGCTGAGCGATCTACTTTTGTATTGCTATTAAAGGTAACCGGTGCAGATAACGCATACACAGTATAAGTATAGCTTTTTTCACCTGGGCCTTTAGAGCAAGGCGGCGCGTATTGGTTCAAATCGTTTACGCTATTAGAGCCTACTTCACCTAGAGTTTCGCCCGCTTTAATTTGCGTTTTATCGGCGGCAATGTTGTACATGGTCCAATACCAATGCATTCCCTCAGGTGCTTTATGATCCATAATTAACGCATAATATTTGGTTGCGTTAGGTGCACCGCTCCAGTTAAGTGGAGGGCTAATGCTTTGCCCATCGCACGTATAAGTAATAGGCAAGTCACCGCCATCACTTACTTCTGAGCTAGTTAGCGTAAAATCATTGAGGTTTGATTGTTCAAGCGATTGCCTACTTTGGTCGTTGCAGGCACTTAAGGTTACGCAGCACAGTGCACTGAGTAAAAAGGCATAGGTATTTTTCATCATTTAAAAATCCAAAGATCAACACGATCCAGATATATAGAAAGAATTAGCGATGAAGAGTGTAACTATCAAATGTAGGGCAATTATGTAGTTTTAAACTTTTTTGTTTTTATTAAGTGATAAGGCGTTAAGTTGTGAGCTGCTTACGTAGATAAGAGATTGGACAGGAGCGCTTGGTTATGGATGTAAACATTAACGTAAGCATGTGCTCTATTTCATTCAGTTAAATAACACTAAAATCCTTATTTTAAATAAAGATTTTCACCCATTGCGACGACCACACACAAAACCCTTAAATCCGACACTCCAAAATATCGAATTGTAGTTTTAACGAATAACAAATATCTCAATTGCTGTCTATTTTATGGACTTATAAGAGGCAGACAATTATTGCTTTGTAGCAAAATGCAGAAAAATACAGACACTGCGCACCGTTTTAGTAAACTGTACAGTTACCTCAACATTCGGTTGCCTTGACTCTCTTTTAAAATGAATCAACTATAGCAACGTCATACATAAAAATGATAAACCGTTCCGCTAGAAATGACCATTGTGACCTTTTGCTAAAGCCAGTAGAATACACCCATGCTAAATTTAACCCCCCGTTATACCAGCACTCGCGTCGACGAGTTGCCCACCGCACTGCAGCCACTTGCTGCTCAATCATTAACGCTTGCCCGGCTATATGCTGGTCGAGGTATCACTGAGCCCGATGAGCTTGAGACAGGACTAGCAGGTCTACTGCCTGCAGAGATGCTACATGGCGTTACTGAAGCAGTGCGCTTGTTAGATATTGCCATTGATGATGGTCAACGTATCCTGATTGTGGGTGACTTCGACTGTGATGGCGCAACCAGTACCGCATTGATGATGCGCGCGCTCACAAAGATGGGCGCAGTCGTTGATTTTTTAGTGCCCGATCGCTTTAAATACGGTTATGGTCTGACGCCAGAGATTGTCGAGTTGGGTATCGAGACTTATCGACCCGATATGATAGTGACGGTGGATAATGGTATATCAAGTCATGAGGGTGTGGCTCGTGCGCAGGCCGATGGCATCATTGTCATTATCACTGACCATCATCTGACGACTAAACAGACGCCGCCTGCCGAGGCTGTGGTCAATCCCAATCAGCTTGGTTGTGACTTTACCAGTAAGGCACTGGTTGGGGTGGGCGTAGCATTCTATGTGCTTGGACGCTTGGCCAAGCTTCGCCGAGAGGCTGGTAAGTCTACCGTACAAGTCAGTCAATATTTGGATTTGGTAGCGCTTGGAACGATTGCCGATGTTGGGGTACTAGACAAAAACAATCGTATCTTAGTACATCATGGATTGAATGCTATTCGCCAAGGACGATGTTGCCTAGGTATCCTAGCACTGCTAGAACAAGCAGGCCGTGACCCTAAACAGTTGCATGCACAGGACTTTGGCTTTGTGTTAGGCCCACGTATCAACGCTGCTGGGCGCATGGACAATATGCGCATCGGTATTGAGTGCTTGTTGACGGAAGATTGGAGCACCGCACAGCGATTGGCACAAGAGCTTGAGCAGTTGAACCGTACCCGTCGTCAGGTAGAGGGTGAGATGCGGACGCAAGCAGATAGTATTGTGGCAGCGTTGGCAGTGGAGACCGATAACGATATAGATGAAGCCAGTGATGTCATCATCCAAAGTAAGCCTGATAAGAAAGCCGTTAGTAGCACTAAGCCTGATACTGCTAAAAGAAGCATTGTGCTATATCAAGACGATTGGCATCAAGGTGTGATCGGTATCGTCGCTGGACGATTAAAAGAAAGTCATTATTTGCCTAGCATTGTCTTCGCGCCAGCAGATGTAGAGCGTATAGGTAATGACGATGCGATTAAAGGATCAGCACGGTCTATCGCTGGCGTGCATGTTCGTGATGCGATTGAGCAAGTGGCTGAGCGTTACCCTGAATTGATTACACATTTTGGTGGTCATGCGATGGCAGCAGGTTTGACGATTAAGCGCGGCAACTTCGATGGGTTTGTGACGGCATTTAATGAAGTCATGGCAGAGATGAATGATGATGTTTTTGCTGAGCAGAAATTCACAGATGGAGCATTGCAGGCGAGTGACTTTAGTTTATGGTTTGCTGAGCACTTAGCGGATGCCAGTATTTGGGGTCATGGTTTTGCACCGCCGATATTTGATGGGATATTCGAAGTGCTAAGTTTTAAAGTGTTAAAGGACAAGCATCTCAAACTGTCATTGCGCTATCCCGATGTGCAGTATCCAATTGAAGCTATTTACTTTAACTTCGATAGCGATGTGTGGGATTACCGTGCCGAGCAGGTGCATTTGTTATTTCAGCTAGATATCAATGAGTGGAATGGCAAAAAAAGCTTGCAGCTGATGGTAAAAGATTTGGCTATCGTCGAAAAGACATAAGATGTGCAGCATATTTAAAAATGAGCACTTAATAGTTAAGTGCTCAAAGATGAAGCACTTAACTATTAGGTGCTTTTAGTATTTCCATTCCAGCGTGGGGAATTGCCAATCATAACGTATTGCAAGCATACGCAAAGTGAAAATCGTACCCATCGTGGATATATCTACAATCCAATCTGTCAAGCCCAGGTTGCTGAGAGCAAAATACGCCAGTTAATGCCGCAGTGATATAAATCTCCTGCTGTAATACGAGCGGTATCTCATTGCAGATCATATCGCGGATAATCCCGCCGACGATAATCGTAATAACCCCAAGTAATAACGACACTGGGATATTTGCCCCCATACTTTCCGCAACTTTAATTCCGATTAAGGTAAAAGCTGCCAATCCGATGGTATCTGAGAGTTTGAGGAACTTATCCACGCGCTTTGAGTTGAGGTGAAAGAATATTTGCATCACGAGTGAAGATATTGTAATTACCGTCAGATAGCTCATATCTACCATCCAAAATAATGGATGACGATCCAAAATCACGTCACGGACCGTACCGCCGCCAATAGCAGTCACGATTGATACCAATAAGCAGCCAAAGATATCAAAGTTCTTGTGTTTGGCCAGTATCGTGCCCGACACACTACAAGCGATGATACCAATCATATCAAACACAAATATCAGCGAGCGTGGATCAAACGTAGTAATTAGTGCTTTAGGATCCACAGAGATGGCCAACATGAGCAAGTCTCACTAGTTTCTGATGATGATAAATAGATATGATGAGTACTAAATCTACAGTTATTCTTATTTTAAGTGGCCAAGCGACTAAGCAACTAAGCAACTAAGCAGCTAGGCGACTAAGCGAATAGAAGGCAAGTGCCAATCAAACTTGAGCGCCAACATACGTACTGCAAAGATGATAAACAACATGATAAATTCATTGATACCAGAAGACACGCCGAATTGTTGCAAAATCAAATAAGCAACAGAGCCTGCAATACTAGCCGTGATATAAATCTCACGCTGTAGTACCAGTGGTATCTCATTACAGATAATATCACGGAGCATACCGCCAATCATGGCCGTCCATACACCCATCATAATAGCAATAATAGGCGACATATCTTGGTTCAACGCGATTTTAAAACCAATCACGCTAAAGGCAGCCAGCCCAATGGCATCGAACAGCTTCAATGCCTTATCAATCTTATGATATAGATGAAAAAATATTTGTAAGATGAGGGATGTCACGGTGATAACAATCACATAATTGAGGTCAGTCATCCAAAACAGCGGATGACGGTCTAGCGCCATATCTCGTAGCGTACCACCGCCAATAGCATTGACCATCGCAACTAAGATACAACCAGAAATATCGAAGCCTTTATGCTGTGCCAATAGGGTGCCTGCTATCGCGCACGCAATCACGCCCACCATATCCAACAAGTACAATAAAATATCAGGAAAAATCAAAACATGGGCCATGGTTGTATTACCAAATCTAAATCATCAAAAATAGTAGAATGTTAAATAGCTGAATATAAAACCGCTGGTCATCAAATAGCCGGACATACCTTAACCGTCTTTTGCAAATAGAATCAACCCAACAATAATGAGAGCAATACCTATTAATCCCATTATCGATGGCAGACTACTATTGAGCAATAACATGCCACCAATCAATGCAAATATCACCTCACTTGTCTGAGTGGCATCGACACCAGCGACTTCGCTTGAGGTTTCTGCTTTTTCGCGGGCATATAAGAAAATACTAGTGGCTGCCACACCTGCCAATAAAGCAACCAGTAACGTATTAAATACTTGCTTCGTCTCGGGCAATTCAGGATGAACGATAAGACCCAATACCAACCAAAATGGCACAGTACCCAAGGTCATGAGCCATACCTTATTAAAAGCATTTTGCAGTAAGGTGGTTTGAATAGCGGGAATTTTTGCAATTAAGCCTTGCAGTAGAGAAGGGGTTGGTTCGGCTAAGACAGCATCTGTCGTATGAGCAATACTGATTGAGTCGGCCGGATAGTGAGTATCAATAGCGGATAAAGGCGGCAACTCAGTTTCCGCCGTCTGGTCAGTTGCTTGAGAGGTCGCTTGCATCGGAGCTTGTGATTCAGTATTTTTCTGTTTGGCGTTATAAGAGACCTGCCAAACCAATTGGTTACCAATGGGATAGCTAAAGGCTGCTACTAACGCAGGCAACGCACCGTAAAGCAGCATGTCTTTCATAGGGACGGCATCAGCACCCAATACAGAGGCAGCGTGTATACCTTCACTAATGTTAACCAGCACTACACCGAAAAACACCAATAGTGCATAAGCGATGAATTTCTTATCAAACCGCTGGCCAAATACTAGCAAGACAAGCAGACTTGCGACGACGGTAAACATAAAGGTTGCCGCGACGACCCAGCCCGCAGCATGGTCGGCCGCGTAGCATATGCCGGTATAAAAGATACCAAAGCCGATACTACCAGTGATGCACCAAAATCCCCAATGCTGGCGAAAGATAGTCGCTAGCTCTCTAATACGTCCAAAGCCATGTTGCATAACGATAATGGCGGTGAGAATTAACCACATAAATAAATAGCGAAGGCTGGCTGACCAAAACCAATGTCCACCAGCCGCACTCATAAGCTCATTTAGGATAAACGTCGAGCTAAAAAATGCGCCCGATAATAACCCCAATAAAATGAGTTTGACCATAACTCTATCCTTACACTTGCTTCGCTAGTTATTTAAAGTAGCTATTTAGACTTTTATATTGCTATTTGCCTTTGGCATCTGCCCAAATAATTTTGTGCAACTGTAATTGGAAGCGTACAGGTAGCGCATCCACCAGCATCCATTCTGCAAGCTCACGCGCCAGTACCGGTACTTCAGGGCTAGGCAAGTTTTTACTAGCATCTTCACTGATGTCATCTGCAACGTTAAACATCGGAGAGAACCATACCGTACCAACTAACTCGTGTAGCTTATGCTTGGTCAACATAGCTTTTGCCCAGTCGTAATCGGTACGATTCATGATGACAAACTTGATTTGGTCGTGCTGAGTGAGATAGTCGAGGTTAGACCACAGATTTTTATCGACTTCGCCTGAGCTTGGTGTTTTAAGATCCATCACTTTGCTGACAGCTGGTGGTACATTCTCTACCGTGAGTGCCCCTGCAGTCTCAAGCGATATCTCATAGCCATCGCTTAGCAATCGTTTCATCAGCTCGATGGCATTTGGCTGCGCTAATGGCTCTCCACCAGTCAAACAGATGCGCTTGCATGGATAGCCTTTGATGGTTTCCATGATAGTTTCTAATGACTGACGCTCACCGCCTGTAAATGCATATTCGGTATCACAATACACACAGCGCAGTGGACAGCCCGTTAGGCGCACAAATATCGTTGGCAAGCCTGAGGTGATGGCTTCCCCTTGCAAGGAATAAAAAATCTCTGTCAGACGTAACCCTGCTTCAGGATCAGTGACAGGGATGGCGGCTGTGCGTAATAGTGATTCACTCATAATATGTCAAATACAGTTAAAGATTGATAAGGCGATTAGGCATCTATCAATCGTAATAAAAAGGCGGGTTCTGATATGGAGATTTTGCGTTTGGATAAAGCCAAACTAAAGAAAAGGATTATAACGCACCACCCTCTATTAAGCTGCAAAAAAGACGCTGAAGTTTTCTTCAGCGTCTTTAATAAAGATGATCTGTCGCTGTCCGTACTGTTTGGGTACGAGACTATAAGTATTAGAAATACTAGGCTAAGCGTAATAGCTCATTGACTGATGTTTTTGCACGAGTTTGCGCATCTACTTTTTTCACGATGATAGCAGCATACAAGCTGTGAGTACCATCTTCTGACGGCAAGCTGCCTGGTACGACAACAGAACCTGCTGGTACACGGCCACGATGAATCTCGCCAGTTTCGCGATCATAGATGCGGGTAGATTGACCGATGAACACACCCATAGAGATGACAGAACCTTCTTCTACGATCACGCCTTCAACGATCTCAGAGCGTGCACCGATGAAGCAGTTGTCTTCAATGATAGTAGGGTTGGCTTGTAATGGCTCTAATACACCGCCGATGCCAACACCGCCTGATAGATGGACGTTTTTACCGATTTGTGCACATGAGCCAACGGTCGCCCATGTATCTACCATGGCACCTTGATCAACGTAAGCACCGATATTGACATACGATGGCATCAATACAGCACCAGCTGCGATGAACGAGCCTTTACGAGCTACGGCTGGTGGTACCACACGTACGCCAGCTTCTTTAAACTGTGCTTCAGTCCAATCAGCAAATTTAGTTGGCACTTTGTCATAAAACTGCACATGCTCACCAGCTGCCTGAACGTAGTTGTCGTTTAAGCGGAAAGACAGTAATACCGCCTTTTTCGCCCATTGGTTGACGACCCATTCACCGTCTTTCTTTTCTGCAACACGTAGGCTACCGTTATCTAGTTGCTCAAGCACTTGCTCGACAGCATCACGTACGTCTTGTGGCATAGTGCTTGGGCTATATTCGTTACGGTTTTCAAAGGCTTGTTCGATGGTTTGTTGTAATGACATAAAAAATCCTAACATTAGTTAAAGGTAATTAAAAAATACATCGTACTTATAGTTAAATGTTTGCTTAGTTTCGGACTAAGATTTTACTTGCCGTATTGTCGCTAATTTAACAACTTTTAGCAAACGAGTTCACTGTGAACCTCGGCATTGAGGTTAATTATCCGACGTATTACTCTCAATCCACTCCAAGATATCTTGATAAACGATTTCATGGTCTTTTTCGTGTAGTGGCTCATGGCGCATATTAGGGTAGAGTTGAATATCTACGTTACTAAAGTTTTTGTTGTTTAAGCGAGTGACGATTTTGCGGATACCATGACCCATATCTCCAATGGGATCATCTTCACCGCTGATGAATA
This sequence comes from Psychrobacter sp. TB55-MNA-CIBAN-0194, assembly GCF_040309505.1. NCBI lineage: Bacteria > Pseudomonadati > Pseudomonadota > Gammaproteobacteria > Moraxellales > Moraxellaceae > Psychrobacter > Psychrobacter sp. TB55-MNA-CIBAN-0194. The sequence goes on from NZ_JBEOOW010000002.1 coordinate 302,288, forward strand.
ACATCGGGAAGTTTTTGGCAATCGTTGTCGCCCAGTTTTTATTCAAGCCTGTTTCCATTAGAGAAAACAACGTCATAAAGCCATTGTTGGTAAAGTCAAAGCCCGTCAATGGATCTGCTTCGTATATTTCGATGGCGGCAGGGTCTTTAGTTAACCATGCAAATTCTGATGAAGAGATGCGATCTTCAAGCTTGCTATTAAGGACTTTATTCATCACCTTCGCAAACACAGGATTTTGTTTTCTTGAAGCGACTTTTGCCAGTATTTTATTGACAGGCAGTAGTACTTTGGTCAGTGGATTGGCATCTGCTGTGCCCATCAAAATAGCGCCAGAAAAGGTGCCTGCATGATGCTTGAGGACGTTGCGGATAATGAACGAACCCATTGAATGACCCAAGACAAAATGCGGCACGTCAGGATGGCGATTCTTTAGGGTATCGGCCATGATAATCACGTCTTTCAACAAGGATTGAACAGGATGCTCTTCGCCAAAAAATCCTAAATCCCTTTCTGTTTTGATGGTTTTTCCATGACCAAGATGATCATAAGTGACCACTGCAACACCATGATCTGCTAAAAACTGAGCAAATTCTGCATAACGTCCGCTATGCTCTGCCATACCATGCACAATTAATAATGTGGCCTTTACTTCAGTCTTTTCATCGCTGGGCTCAAAAAAATCGTGATGCAAATAATGAATGTTATCTGAGGAGAGAATATGGTCGTTACTGGTACTCATGTAGTATTCCTTGACGGGTTTTCATTATTTGTAATTTTGATGAATAAAATCTGATAAATAAAGAGACAGCGTATCTGAAGCATGCTAATAGCGACTATAAAGGTATAGTTACTATAAATGATATGCCAAAAAATCAAATAATTATAGGGCTTTAAAGGGTTTGTTTCATTAAACGTGGATACATTTTACCTGCTTTTGCTAGGTTAAGTGACCCACACAGACAGATTATTTTTAATGGTATAGTCGATCCTCCATAAAAGAGCGACAGCGTTAACCTCGCCTGAAGTATCACCGTTACATTTGCAATCGTCTGCCTTGACTCTCTTTTACTTATAAACTGAAACTCAATCAACTGGACAGCTAAGGGTAAGCAGGTGCTAGTAGGTAACATGCTTGCTTTAACATCATAAATATTATCGAGACTGAATAATCAAGTACCACTGTTTAATGTGCATGGTTCAAGCCATTGATGTTGTCATCGCACGTTTACAACAGACCATTCTCAAACCCGTTGCATTTCCATGTTATTTTTAAACAGAATGTCAAAGCCATGCTAATAACTTAAGCCATGCTTACCATTCAAAAATTATCGGAGGTTCTTTTTATACTGAACTGACTATACCACTGACTGATACGAAGTAGCCTATGACGAACCTGTCTAAAAAATATTACTACTAGCAGGAGCAGGTTATGCCCACATTGGGATGTTACTTGGTTGGCTCGGTATGGACATCATCGACTGATTTAGAAACGATAGATAATGGGTGGGTCAGTCTACAAGGATGTTGGGTATGGTATCTCAAACAAAAAATTGACAGACGATTTGTAAAGTCCTATGACATGTAATTTTTATTTAAAAGCACGGTACGTCATCTATAAAGCACTATATAGATGTGTAATTACATATGGTGAATTGTGAGCGCTTATTCATAATCAGCCACCATTCATTAGAAAAAAGACAAAGTTAGGAATTTATAAATGAGGTAGTATGAATATGAAATAGTCATAAAAGCAATTGTTTACGTATCGGCATTGCTTTTTTATGTTCACGTTATTATTTTCTTTAGCTGTACAACTAAAAGGATTTTGTACCACTATGAAATCGACTATCGAATTGCTTGAGCATACGGACTTTCCTGCTATTAAACGCCAAACATTAACCATATTACAGGTCAACATGGGGTATTTATGCAATATGTCGTGCGTGCATTGCCATGTGGCCGCCAGTCCTTATCGAACTGAGATGATGTCACGAGAATTGGTTGAGCTGATACCTAAGGTGCTACAAGCGCAGAATATTGACACGCTTGATCTGACGGGCGGTGCGCCTGAGATGCATGAGGACTTTAAGTATTTAGTAAAAGCAGCGCGTGCACTCGGCGTCACAGTAATAGATCGCTGCAATTTGACCATTCTCATGGAAGAAGGTTATGAGGACATGGCGCAGTTTTTAGCAGACAATCAGGTAGAAGTGGTGGCCTCATTGCCATGCTATTCCCTAGAAAATGTAGACAAACAGCGTGGCAAAGGTGCATTTGATGACAGTATATTGGGATTGCAAAAGCTCAATAGTTTGGGCTATGGCAAGCCTGACTCAAGCCTGACACTGAATTTGGTCTTCAATCCACAAGGTGCGACACTGCCACCCAATCAGCAGCAGCTTGAAGCCGACTATAAGCGGGAGCTAAAAGAGCATTTTGATATCGAGTTTAACCAACTGTTTGCACTGACCAATATGCCGATCCAGCGCTTTGGGGCAGTGCTATTGGCCAAAGATCAATTTCACCCCTATATGACACTGCTCAAAGACAACTATGTCACCGCCAATTTAGCTGGGGTTATGTGCCGATCAACCATTAGCGTCAATTGGCTGGGCGAGCTGTTTGACTGTGATTTTAATCAACAGCTAGAAATACCCGTACCCAATAAATCGCGTCGACATCTAAACGATCTGTTAACCCAAAACCCTTCTGGTGATGACATTGCTATTGCTGATCATTGTTATGGCTGCACCGCAGGACAGGGCAGTAGCTGTGGTGGCGCGTTAGAGGAAGAGGAGATAGATCACCCAGCACAAGATACGATTATTTAATAATTTATATCAAATTATCACACGTTGAGCATCAACAAAAATAAATAAACAGTTTTTGTCAGTAAATACTATTGAAGCAGACAAAAATTAAATAGTAAAACATCATCGATTCAAATGGAGCCAATCTTATGTCAGTATCTAACTTTTCAGTCAAAAACCTAGTGGTACAGCCCGTGATTGCGACAGCAATTCTATTGTCCAGTGTCGCCGCTTATGCTGATTTTAACCATCAAAGCTGGGACAGTTTGCTCAACAAGCATGTCACCATGACTAACGGCGGCAAAGCCTCGGTCGTCAACTATGCTGGCATGAAAGCAGATAGTAGCAAGCTCACAAGCTATTTGGATGCCACGAGTAAGGTGTCTCAGTCTGAATTTAATCGTTGGAACAAAAACGAGCAGTTAGCATTTTTAATCAATGTCTATAACGCTGGGACAGTCGATTTGGTCCTAACAAAATATCCTAATATCAAATCTATCAAAGACATTGGCGGGACATTTGGCTCGCCATGGAAGCAAAAGTTTATTCCGTTATTGGGCAAGACTCGTTCATTAGATGAGATTGAGCACACCTTGATCCGTGGCTCTAAGCGCTACAATGATCCGCGCATTCACTTCGCGGTTAACTGTGCCAGTATTGGCTGCCCTGCATTACAAGATGATGCTTTCACTGGCAAAGGTTTGGACGGGCAATTAGAGCAAGCGACCTCGAAATTTTTGGGGGACAGTAGCCGTAATCGCCTAAAAGGCAATACGCTGAGTGTATCGCCAATCTTCAAATGGTATAAAGAAGACTTTGCGACCAATTGGCGTAGTACCAACGATTTAGAAGGATTTTTGGGTCGTTACTCTTCATCATTGGGACTGAGTAAAGCCCAAACCGCTGATTTGAAGCAAGGCAAAATCAAAATCAGTTATACCGATTACAATTGGAACTTAAATAAAAAGTAAATCTAGAATTTGGTCGATACAGGTGCTGATCTTTATCAAAGATAGGCGAAACTGATGATGATTCATCAAAATGGTGCATTTATTGAACATCTCTATCATCATTCCGTTGCTCAATGAAGCGGACAATATGCCGCAGCTCATTGCTCATATTAATGGTCTATATCCACCGCCATCACAAGTGATAGTGGTGGATGGTGGCTCGACGGATGATTCGGTTGGTATTGCTAGACGTTTATTAAATGATTTATCAAGTGTGGCGCAGACTGCTATAGACTGGCAAGTGATTGAATCCGTAGCAGGACGTGCTCGACAGATGAATACGGGCGTTCAGCAAGCAACAGGGGATGCTTTGCTCTTTTTACACGCTGATACCCTGTTGCCAATGGATGCGATAGATAGTATTCAACAGGCAATGACCCAGTATGACTGGGGACGTTTCGATGTGCGTCTGAATAGCCGTGATCCATTATTAAAAATAGTCGCCATGATGATCAATAAACGCTCACGTCTGGTAAGTATCGCAACAGGTGATCAAGCCATTTTTATCAAAAGATCTTTGTTTGAGCAGATGAATGGCTATGCCGATCAGCCATTGATGGAAGATATTGAGCTATGCAAACGTCTAAAAAGTATTGCTAGGCCTGTTTGTCTGAATAGCAAAGTGACGACCTCAGCGCGGCGTTGGCAACAGCATGGCACATGGCGCACCATTTTTTTGATGTGGCATTTACGATTTGATTATTGGCGCGGTGTATCCCCTGAAGTATTAAGGCAGCGCTACTATCGTTGAATCCAAATGACTTCGATAAAAGGAAGCCGAGTGCAAGCTATACATTTGCACTCGATTGCCTTGATGCTCGTTTAAACCGAATCAACGATATAAACATTAATACCCCTTAGATTAAGGATGTGCCCTAGCATGACTGAGCATTCAAGCCCTCACGCAACCCTTACGATAACTGATGCACAAGCACAACACCCAGACACCTGTGTCATATTGTTTGCCAAATATCCAGCGCGTGATATGGCAAAGACCCGCCTGCAACCAGCTCTAGGCATAGAGGGTGCTGCCCGTATGGCAAGGCAGCTGTTGTTGCATAGTATCGAACAAGCGGTCGCTACTGGTTTTACCGTTGAGTTATGTGTCAGTCCAGCAGTGACAGACCCTTGCTGGCAAACCCTTAATTTGCCTGACTCACTGCAGTGGTCGACTCAAGCAGATGGCGACTTGGGCACGCGTTTAATCACAGCAAGTCAAGATGCACTGAAAAAACACCAAAAAATCGTATTGATAGGCTCTGACTGTCCCAGTCTGACGGCAGAGCGTATTCAGACAGCAGTACAGCAGCTCGATGACCATGATGCGGTTATGACCCCAGCGACTGATGGTGGCTATGTGTTATTCGGGTTTAAGCAAGTTGATGGCAGTCTGTTTTCAGATATCGTCTGGAGTACAGCTAGTGTGGCAACTGTGACCCGGCAGCGTGTGGCGGATTTGGGTTGGACATTGGCATTGTTAGCGCCGCTACATGATATTGACGAACCTGCAGATTTAGAGCATCTGCCATCAGATTGGCTTAAGTTTGCTCAATAGCTATGACCATACGAACAACTAGATGACGGTCGGCACCCGCTTGTCATGGATGTATTTATACCGTATTGCTTTATTTTTTATGATGTTTACTCAGATTTTAACCAGGTTTTACTCTCAATAAGGATATTGTTATGCATGACGTCGTGCAAAATTACTATGGTAAAGAGTTACAAAGTACCGATGATCTAAAAACCTCAGCGTGTTGCGATGTGAGCAATATGCCAGAGTGGCTCAAGCCATTATTGGCCAATATCCATGATGAAGTGCTGAGTCGCTATTATGGATGCGGGCTGGTGTGTCCTGCACTGCTCGAGGGTTGCCGAATTTTAGACTTGGGCAGTGGTTCAGGCCGTGACGTCTATGCATTGGCGCAATTGGTGGGCGAGAGTGGGCATGTGGTCGGCGTCGATATGACCGATGAGCAGCTGGCCGTTGCCAAAGAGCATCAGCAATATCACATCGACAAGTTTGGTTATGACAATGTGACTTTTTTACATGGCTATATCGAAAAGCTAGATGATCTTAATCTTGCAGATGGCAGCTTCGATATTATTGTCTCAAACTGCGTGATTAATCTCTCACCAGACAAAGCAGCCGTCATGGCCAGTGTGCAGCGTTTACTTAAGCCTGGCGGCGAGTTTTATTTTTCTGATGTGTATGCTGACCGCCGTATCCCTCAACATCTGATAGATGATCCAGTTTTGTATGGCGAATGCTTGAGCGGCGCATTGTACTGGAAAGACTTTACCCGTCTGTCACGAGACGCAGGGTTTTTAGACGTACGTTTAGTCGAGGATTGTCCGCTTGAAATTACGGATCCTGCCTTGGCTGCCAAAATTGGCGATATCCAGTTTTTCTCTGCCACTTATCGTTTGTTTAAAATAGCATCGCTTGAGGATGCTTGCGAAGATCATGGTCAAGCGGTTATATACAAAGGCTCTATTGCTCAGTCACCGCACCGTTTTGATCTCGATAAGCATCATGCTATTGAGGCTGGTCGAGTATTTCCAGTCTGTGGCAACACGTTTAGAATGCTAAAAGAGTCTCGCTTTGCACCACATTTTGAGTTTATCGGTGATGACAGTCGTCACTACGGTATTTTTGCCGGCTGCGGTGAGCTGATGCCATTTAACCATTCTGTGATACCAACCTCTGGGTTAGGTAGTTGTTGTTAAAACTAAGATATTGACATTAGTAAAGGCCATTAATTCACTTAATGGCCTTTTTTATGAGTCATTCGTTGCTGATGTTTGTGTATTGGCAGAAACTATAGAAATAGCGTTTTACTGTTTGATCGATTTATTTTCGGTTAGATACTCATTTATCGACATGTCTATTAATATTTAGGAAGTAGTGCTGCCAATCGAGTTTTGGTTGCATCATCCATCATATCTACTGATGTCACCAGTGCCTGAGCAAGCGCATTATGTGCAATTGAGTCAGGCGATTCAGCGGCAATCAAAGCGACCGCTTCCTTAATCACTTTTTGAGCATTATCTGCATTTTTCATAAGATTTTTTATCGCATAGTCTGCACTGACGGCTTCTTCAGTCGGATGCCAACAATCAAAATCTGTCACCAGTGCCAAGGTCGCATAAGCAATACTGGCTTCACGTGCCAATTTGGCTTCTGGCATATTGGTCATACCGATGATGTCTGCCTGCATCTGACGATACCACTGGGACTCTGCACGGGTTGAAAACTGTGGACCTTCGATACAGACATAGGTCGCTTTTGAGTGACTGGTGCCTTCTGCAATATCTGCATTGTCATAGGCACGCGTCAAGAGTTCTGCTAGGGCAGGACAAAGCGGGTCGGCCATTGATACATGAGCGACCGCACCCGCGCCAAAAAAAGTACTCACTCGCTGCTTGGTCATATCAATCATTTGATCTGGAATGACCATATCTAGTGGCTTAAGCGATTCTCGTAGAGAGCCTACTGCTGACACGGATACGATGTAGCGCACCCCAAGCGTTTTTAACGCATAAATATTGGCACGATAAGGCACTTCAGACGGCGTCAGTCTATGACCTTGACCATGCCGTGTTAAAAAAGCAACCGTCACTCCTTCTAGCTCGCCCAAGACAATATCATCAGAGGGGCTGCCAAAGGGCGTGTCAATAGTGATATGACGCTTGTTGATGAGGGCATCCATTTGATACAACCCACTGCCTCCAATGATAGCGATATCCGCAGATAGTGGTGCTTGTTCTATAGAGGTTGTCATAAGTATTATCCAATTTTAGTTGTCAAAGAGAACCTTGCTAATATAGAAGAATTTTCTTGTTATTGGCGCTTATTAATATTCAAAGAAAATATAGTAGAAACTGAGTGGTAATAGAAAGCAATCAAAAATAAGTACTGGGTCAGATTTTATGTGTTACCTATAACGAGATATTGTCACAATTAAAGTAGATGCTGCCTCAAATAGGCAGTATGTGCCATCTATAGCTGGTTTTGATAAAGGTTTGTAATACCTTCAAACCTTGCTTAGATAGTTGATGATAGGAACTCGGTTCTATATAGAGGAACTATGTGTATATTCAGATTTGATGATAAAACGCTAGCATGCCTTCAAACAGCTTCAAATATAAGGTATTGAAAGCAAAAGAGAAAACAGTCTGTGGTTTATTTATTGTAAAAATTGCTATATTATTACAAGTCTGTAACGCATTAATAAGCGTAAGTTAATGCGACTCTATGTATTAAATTGATTATTTCAAGGATGAATTCCATGCTCAACTCTTTCAAGTCTCCATTATTATTATCAGCGATGCTAAGCGCTACGTTAGGCCTAGCAGCATGTTCAGAAAGTAGTGATACTACAGCCACCGATAGTACCGCAACAGATGGCGCTGCGACTGACACTGCTGATAATAAGCTAGATACCAAGTTCCTTACCATCGCTACTGGCGGTGCGTCAGGCCCTTACAACATCATTGGTACGTCATTATCTGAAGTTTATGTCAAAACCTTCGGTGTAAACTCAAAGACACAAACCACGGGTGCTTCAGTTGAGAACGTCAATCTATTGACCCAAGGTAAAGTCGACATGGTATTGGCACTCAGTGACGTGGTCACCGATGCAATCGAAGGTAAAAACAACTTTGAGAAGCCAATTACTAACATTCAACAGATTGCTGTTTTATACCCTAACGTGGTGCAAATCGTCACGTCAAAAAAATCTGGCATCAAAACTATTGAAGATTTAAGAGGCAAGCGTATCGCTGTTGGCGATCAAGGCTCTGGCACAGAGGTCAATGCTCGCACGTTATTGGAAGGGTTTGGTATCACGTATGACGATGTCACCGTTGATTATCTAGGCTTTGCAGAAGCCGCTGATGGTATGAAAGCAGGTAAAATTGAAGCGGCCTTCTTCAGTAGTGGTCTTCCAAACTCATCTCTGATGGAGTTAGAGCAGGGCTTAGACTTACAGATTGTCAGCATCGACCAAGACAAGCTAAAAGAAATCATCGCAAGCAAGCCTTATTTCAAAACCTTTGAGATTCCTGCTGGCACGTATGGTAACGAAGCCGCTATCCCAACGGCAGCAATTATGAATGCGCTATTGGTTAGTTCTGATCTATCTGAAGCTGATGGTTATAAGTTAACCAAAACGTTATTTGATAATTTAGAGGGTCTAAAAACCGCTCACCAAGCAGCCAATGACATCAGCCTAGCAACCGCTCGTGAAGGTATGGTCGCTCCAATCCATCCTGGTGCTAAAAAATACTATGACGAACAAGCAGCCAAGTAATTCATTAGGGCTAACAGCTGGCGCAGCATTTATTGCCGCGCTGGTTTTTTTTACGTTATGGATGGGGGTTATTCTCCAGCCTGTTGTTGAAGTGCGTGTCGCAGAAGTAGAGGGCGCTGATGATACGGTTTGTTATTTCGTTGAGCCTGACTTTCAACTGCGATGGATACATTCTGTAGAAAAACAATGGTGGGAGGAGCAGTATCAACGCATAGACGGCAGTAGTACAGAAGCCGCTGAGCTGCTACTGACCACAACCTATTTTGAAGCTTTCGGTGCAGGTACTCCTTCCACCGAAATGCTTGCTCCTGTACAAAAACCTGGCTATCTGGGTTACCAAATCAATGAGAGTTTACCTAATCTCAATTGGGTGGTATCCAGACTGACCAAAGGTGAGATTGATTATGGCGACCATCGTGTTTTAATTCACCAGTTGGTGCCAGATTATTCTGAAGTAACGATCATGCCGAAAATGTATGGTTTCATTGATAGATTTAACAAGGACCTTTGTCATGACATCCCAAGTGACGGATCACGGTAGCGTAACTACCAAGCCAGACGCTCATGTTGATACCGACGCTGAAGCTGCGGCAATCAACAAAGCAGTATTGGAAAAATATGACCGAGAGTCAATCACGCGTCATATTACCCAAGGACCAGTGAAGTATTTGATCGCTGGAATTTGTATACTCTATTCGCTATTTCACCTTTATATCACCTTTAATCCAATGCCAGCATTGCTACAACGCTCTGTACACGTGGGTGTTGGTTTTGCATTAATATTCTTGATTTTCCCTGCTAGCAAAAAAAGTAGCCGAAAAAGTGTGGCATGGTATGACTGGATTTGGTTTGCGCTGTCGTTATCTGGCATGGGCTATCTAATCTATGAATATCAAGATATTGTGACCTCGCGTGGCGGCATGGCAAATCAGGTCGATGTGATATTTTCTCTGATTACCGTGGTCTGCGTGCTAGAAGGCAGTCGCCGTATCACTGGTTGGATTTTACCGATCTTAGCAGGGATATTTTTGGCGTATCCATTTGTCAGTCATTTGGACTTTATGCCTGATAGATTATTGACTCGTCCTTATGACATGGGTGATATATTTGGTCAATTATTTTTAAAAACTGAAGGCTTATACTCTGTTGCGATTGGCGCGTCGGTAACGTTCATTTTCCTATTCATTCTCTTTGGCGCGTTCTTAGCACGCTCGGGAATGGGACAGCTGTTTAATGATTTGGCATTGGCCATCGCTGGTCACAAAAAAGGCGGCCCTGCAAAAGTAGCGGTCATCTCTAGTGGCTTTATGGGCAGTATCAACGGCTCTGCGTTATCAAACGTGGTCAGTACAGGTGCCTTCACCATTCCGTTGATGAAAAAGGTCGGCTATCACAAAGATTTTGCCGGTGCAGTTGAGGCAAGTGCCTCAGTTGGCGGGCAGATATTACCGCCAATTATGGGTGCGAGTGCATTCATTATGGCGGAGACAACAGGCTTACCTTATAGCACGATTGCGTTGGCCGCATTATTGCCCGCGATTTTGTATTATCTGGGTGTGATTGCACAGGTGCATTTCCGTGCTGGACGCCGTGATCTAAAAGGCATTGCTAAAGAAAACTTGCCAGCGGTAAAAGAAGTATTAAAAGCCCGTGGTCATATGCTACTACCGATTGTATTTTTGGTTTTCTTATTAATCAAAAATGTTCCTGTTGGCTATGCAGCGGCTTATACCATTGGGTTCACCGTCGTAATCAGTATGTTACGTGCTGAGACTCGCATGGGGTTGTCTGATATCTTAGGCGCACTAGAAGATGGTGCTCGCCAGTCGCTAGCGGTAATGGCAGCGTGTGCGGTCGTCGGTATTATCATCGGGGTCGTGAGTTTGACTAGCTTTGGTACGGTGATGACCTCATCTATTGTCACATTAGGCGCAGGGTCATTATTCTTTACGCTCATTTTAACCATGCTAGCATCGATGGTTTTAGGTATGGGGTTACCGTCTATTCCTGCCTATATCATTACGGCGACAATGGCGGCTCCAGCATTAGCTGGCTTTGATATTCCAATTTTATCAGCGCATATGTTTGTATTCTATTTTGGTATCTTTGCCAATATTACACCGCCTGTGTGTCTGGCAGCCTTTGCTGGTGCTGGTATATCCGGCGGTGATCCGATGAAGACAGGTTTCTTGTCATTGAAACTTGCACTGGCTGGATTCATCGTGCCGTTTATGTTTATTTATAACCCAACGATGCTAATGATCGATCCAACAGGTTTGGCAGTCACGGCGAAAGATTTCCCACTGCCTCCTATTGTGGATATTATCACCGTGGTAGTAACGTCAATCACTGGTGTGATCGCCTTAAGCGCTGCGCTTGAAGGATATTTCAGAGGCGGAATGAATACGCTTACCCGTGTCATCTTGGTGGTTGGCGCATTGTTATTGATTTACCCTGAGATCATCACTGGTGTTGCAGGCGCCGTCATCGTTCTTGGTATTGCTGTGTTTAATATTAAGACGAGTGAAGCACCGACACCGACGTTAAGTGTCTAGTATCAACCCCAAAAAGTTGATTAGTTGTGTCAAACTCGTTTAGTCTACAATACGTAGTACTTGCACTTGTTTTCCTTACTACTCAAATTTTTGTGAATGATATGAATGTCTAAGTTTTAGGCATTCATATCTATTACATCGATATATTTAATCAAGTCACAAAAAAAGGGTGAATAACAAATTTGTTATTCACCCTTTTTGTATGCTTAATAGCTTTTCTTAGCGAATGCTTTCACATTCGCTGTATGTTCAGATTAGCAGCCAAGCTTGCCTTCTGCCGCCAATGCCTTTTTGCTACGGATTGGTGCAGGGCAGTCTTCACCATAATATTGACGATCTGCAAAGTAGCTTGAGCGTACCATTGGGCCTGCCCAGATATTAAAGAAGCCGATTTTTTTGCCATAGTCCATATAACGTTGGAACTCATCTGGATGGACATAACGATCAACAGGCGCATGGTTTTTACTAGGTTGTAGATACTGACCAACCGTAATCATATCCACATTATGTGCCTTTAGATCATCAAGTAGCGCATAAATCTCTTCTTCGGTCTCACCAAGGCCGACCATAAAGCCGCATTTGGTCGCGATATCAGGACGGCGCTCTTTATATAGTTTGAGCAAGTCGAGTGAATGCTGATAATCAGAACCCGGACGGAACGCTTTATATAGGCGCGGTACCGTTTCAATATTATGGTTAAAGACGTCTGGCGGCGTTTCCGTTAGCAAATCCAACGCAATATCCATACGACCACGGAAATCAGGTACCAATATTTCAATTAAGCAGTTCGGGCTAAGCGCACGTGATTCGTTGAGTACTTCAACGAAATGCATGGCACCACCATCTTTTAGATCATCACGATCCACAGAAGTAATGACTGCATACTTGAGTTTTAGACCTTCAATCGTCTCAGCAGTATGGCGTGGTTCATCAGCATCTAGCTTGTTTGGACGACCATGGCCGACATCACAGAACGGGCAGCGACGCGTACAGATATCACCCATGATCATAAAGGTCGCCGTACCGTCAGCGAAGCACTGTGGCAGGTTAGGGCAGGCCGCTTCTTCACAGACGGTATAAAGCTTTTGCTCACGCAACGTGGCTTTGATACGGGCTACTTCAGCAGGCGATGACATCTTGACCCGAATCCAATCTGGCTTTTTCTTTGCCTCGACGGTCGGGATCACTTTAATTGGGATACGGGCAACTTTATCGTAGCCACGCAGCTTTTCGCCTTGAATGGCTTTTTTGGGTTTGGCCTTAGCAGCAGGTACATAGGTTTGTACGGCAGTTGTCATAATAAAATTATCTCTTAACCCTTTATCTTATAAGGGTTTATGGAATTATTAGAATGTGTTGTGAGTGAGGACATTATAACAGAAATTCAAGGGGTAGCTTTTAATCAATCTTGTTAAGATTACTACGACTTGTCTCTTTACCATAGTTTTAAATATCTATGTCAATATCTAACTCATTCAGGATTTCTATGGCAGCACGAAACGCTTCTTGGGTAGCGGGTGCGCCGCAGTAGGGTAAGCTGTGCATGAGCACTTCTCGAATCTCAGCGACACTAGCACCATTATTGATAGCGCCTCGAATATGTCCTTTTAGCTCATTGGGGCTTTTTTGGGCAATTAAAAAAGCGATAGTGATTAATGAGCGATATTTGCGCGGCAGTACTGAGTCATCTTGCCACGTACTACCCCACGCATGCTCAATGATCCAATCCTGTAATGGCTGAGTGAACCCAGTTGCGCTATCAAGTGAGCGTTTGACATGTTGTTCACCCATTACCTCGGTGCGAACTTTTAGACCGTTGTCATAATTGGCATTGTTTTTTTTATCATTCATTTTATTATCCTCACTGGCGGTTTATATGTGCTAGCTATGTATGCTAATGATATATGTATGCTAATGATATGTGCTACTTTATTAAGCTGCTGTGCTAGAGTGCATTAAATGACTAAAGCGCATTTGAAAAAAGGTATGTTTGAAAAATAATATCTTACAAAAGAGTATAGCAGTCACACAGTTTCTATTTAACTGAAAATCATAAAGCAGTCAATGAGCATAGCGAGCGACATATAAGATATAAATAACCGTTCAAGCGTATTGTTGACGGTACTATTTTTATAATAAATGTCCAATATGGCCTTATTCTAAGCCTTTTCCAAGCTGAGCCATTAACATTTAGAGCGTTTTGAGCTATGATTGCACAGATAATTATTCCATCTAGTACATGGACGCAGGCTGTCATACTGACTACCCAACGTAATGTGCTAAACACCAACTGACGAGGACGACTATTGTGTTAGAAGCTTATCGTAAACATGTCGAAGAACGTGCTGAGCTAGGAACGGTTCCGCTACCACTGAATGAAAAACAAGTAGCAGAGTTGGTTGAGCTATTAAAAACGCCACCTGCAGGCGAAGATGCATTCTTGATGAACTTGCTAGAAAATCGTATTCCTGCTGGTGTTGACCAAGCTGCTTACGTTAAAGCTGCATTTTTAGCTGCGATCCTTAAGGGTGAAACATCATCACCACTTATCAGCAAGCAAAAAGCCATTCAAATCTTAGGCACTATGCAAGGTGGCTACAACGTTCAGCCATTGGTTGCTGCATTAGATGATAGCGATGTTGCACAAGACGCAGCTGAAGCATTGAAAAAGACTTTGCTAGTATTTGACGCGTTCAATGACGTGACTGAAAAGGCAGAAGCGGGCAACACTATTGCAAAAGAAGTCGTTCAATCTTGGGCAGATGCAGAATGGTTCTTGAACCGCGCTGCAGTACCAGAAAAAACAACTTATACAACGTTTAAAGTAACTGGCGAAACCAATACCGATGACTTGTCACCTGCGCAAGACGCATGGAGCCGTCCAGACATCCCATTGCATTCATTAGCCATGCACAAAAACTCTCGTGACGGCATCAATGCTGATGACGAAGGCGTTGTTGGTCCAATGAAGCAAATCGAAGAGCTGAAAAAAATAGGCCATCAATTGGCTTATGTTGGTGATGTCGTTGGTACTGGTTCTAGCCGTAAGTCTGCGACCAACTCAGTACTTTGGTTAATGGGTGATGATATCCCTAACGTGCCAAACAAACGTGGCGGCGGTCTAGTATTGGGTAACAACATCGCGCCTATCTTCTTCAACACGATGGAAGACTCTGGTGCATTGCCAATTGAGAAAGTGAATGTTGATAACCTAAACATGGGTGATGTGTTTGACATCTATCCGTATGAAGGCAAAATCACTAAGCATGACTCTGACGAAGTATTGTCAACGTTTGAGTTAAACTCGCCAACTTTGCTTGACGAAGTTCGTGCCGGTGGCCGTATTCCATTGATCGTTGGTCGTGGTTTGACCAATCGTGCTCGTGAATACATGGGTCTTGGCCATTCAGACATCTTTGCTAAGCCAGAAGAGCCAGTAGACACTGGTAAAGGCTTTACCTTAGCGCAAAAAATGGTTGGTAAAGCTTGTGGTCTAGAAGGCGTACGTCCTGGTATGTACTGTGAGCCTAAAATGACGACAGTCGGTTCTCAGGATACTACTGGTCCGATGACTCGTGATGAGCTAAAAGATTTGGCTTGCCTAGGTTTCCAAGCGGATCTCGTGATGCAGTCATTCTGTCACACCGCAGCTTATCCAAAGCCAGTTGACGTTGAAACTCAGCACACACTACCTGACTTTATCATGAACCGTGGCGGCGTAAGCTTACGTCCAGGCGATGGTATCATTCACTCATGGTTGAACCGTATGCTACTTCCAGATACCGTTGGTACTGGTGGTGACTCGCATACTCGTTTCCCAATGGGTATTTCGTTCCCAGCGGGTTCTGGTCTAGTTGCATTTGCCGCCGCAACTGGTGTTATGCCACTTGATATGCCTGAGTCTGTCCGTGTACGCTTCGTTGGCGAACGTCAGCCTGGTATCACACTACGTGACTTAGTACATGCGATTCCTTATCAAGCAATCAAAGAAGGTCTATTGACTGTCGATAAGAAAGGTAAAATCAACGAATTCAATGGCCGTATTCTTGAAATCGAAGGTCTAGAAGACTTGACTGCTGAGCAAGCGTTTGAATTATCTGATGCCTCAGCTGAGCGTAGTGCTGCTGGTTGTACTATCACTCTATCTGAAGCGTCAGTGACTGAGTACTTAAACTCAAACATCACGCTACTTAAGTGGATGATCTCAGAAGGCTATGGCGATGCACGTACCATCAGTCGTCGTATCGAGCAGATGCAAGATTGGCTCGCGAACCCAAGTCTATTGCGTGCTGATGAAGATGCAGAATACACGATCGATATGACTATCGATATGTCTGACATCAAAGAGCCTATCCTATGCTGCCCGAACGATCCAGATGATGCTAAAACACTAGCTGACGTCGCTGGTGATACCATTGATGAAGTATTCATTGGTTCATGTATGACCAACATCGGTCATTTCCGTGCCGCTGGTAAACTGCTAAAAGATGTACCAGCAGGAAGTCTAAAAACTCGTCTATGGATTGCGCCACCAACTAAAATGGATGCGCGTCAGTTGATGGAAGAGGGTTACTACAATATCTACGCTCAAGCCGGTGCTCGTACTGAGATGCCAGGTTGCTCACTATGTATGGGTAACCAAGCACGTATCGCACCGAAGTCTACTGCGGTATCTACTTCTACGCGTAACTTCCCGAACCGTCTAGGTCAAGGTGCTAACGTATACCTAGCTTCTGCAGAGCTTGCAGCAGTAGCAGCGGTACTTGGTAAATTGCCAACCAACGACGAATATCAGCAGTATGCTGGTATGCTAGACAGCATGGGCGAGGAAGTGTATCAATACATGAACTTCGACCGTATGTCAGAATACACTGAAGAAGCGGATAAAATTAATGTCGCTCAGTTGACCTAGTCTTGGTTGAAATTTAAGCTAAACGTTTTTAAATAAAGAAAACCCCGTATCTTATGATGCGGGTTTTTTTTTGCAGTTGTAAATTATAGTTAGTTTTTAGGCTCTAAATAATGTTGCTTTATAAATTTCTACTCATGTTATGCTTGCTTCCTTACAAGCACGTGTCAGCCCGATATAAAATATTAGCTTATTCTTTATCTGTGGAAATCCCGATGTTATTTGATAAATATATCTTAGAGGTCAAGAACATATTTGAAAGTTATTTTGAATATGTTCTTGAAATGCAAGAAAATGGACACTTAGAGTCAAACGATGGCAGTGTCCTATATCCCAACATTTTACTAGTCACCAATTGTTCTGGATTCTATGTAGCAGAACTTGTGGGGGCGGTTAAAAAGTACAGTGGTCTGATAGTTAAAATACATAAAGAGAAATCGATTTATCGTTACTTAAGTCAGTTTGATGATTCTGAGCCAGATTCTTGTGTACACCTTGATGGTAAAGAGAATGGTTTTAAATTTTTGTGTTTGGCACAAGAGGCTGATTTTAAAGCTGTAGAAGAGAGATTTCCTTCTATAGAGCTATATGGTTCGAAATTGAGCAGGACAGGAGGAAAAGGAAGTGTTATTTCTTTTGGCTCTAACTTCGAGTCTTGTTTAATTGAGAACTGTATTCTTGTAAATAGGTCAGATAACTTATATCGCTGCAAAAACATATTGGCAGCATATATTTTCAAAAGCTCTATAATGAAATCGAAATTAATCGATTTTTTTGATAAAAATTTAAGTGAAAAAGAAGTTAAAGGTATTCATACCGTTAAAGGAAAAAGCGAAGAGCAACTTATTGTTGCAGGTCAATTGCAAAGTATGTATTTGCTTCCCGGAATACATGAAACTACAATTGGAGAGTTCTTAAAATTACACCCTGAAATAATAAAAAAAGCATTTAAAACAGAACACTTTGAATATGAGCCTTATTTAAAGTGGCTTGAACATGATGGGACATGTGATGATACTGCAATAAATCCTGACTTGCTGATTAAACGCTCTGATGGATATTATGATATATATGATTTGAAAACTGCAGCGTTAGCAAAGAAAAATATTACTAAAGGTGGAAGAAAAAGACGTAGGTTTATTGATTATGTTGAGGAAGGTGTTGCACAACTTGCTAATTATGAAGAGTATTTTACATATCAAAAAAATTCAGATTTTGCAAAAAAAAAGTATGGGATTGAAGTTAAAAACCCTAAATTAGTACTAGTCGTTGGAAGTTGGGAAAACTCATCACCTGAGGAAGTTGTTCAAGCAAGAAGAAGATATGCGGGAATTGAAATAATAGATTATGATACTTTTTGCCAATTATTTATTGGCACAGAATAATAACTTATTTAAATCAGCCCTTTATTACTCTTATTTTGCCATGAGCTGCATCTTCTGTATAATATAGGGGCAGGCGGAAACCGTGGCTCTGCACTTTATTTATCTTTTCTAACTCGGGACGGACCGATACTTTAATACGCACCTATGTGCGTTGGAGTCTTGGTTGATTACCTTATCCCCAGTTAAACATTGACTAAAAAAGGGCTACCATATTGGCAGCCCTTTTTTGATGGTATCACTAATGAATTGACATATCATCAAAATTGCAAAACAAGGTTTTTATCGTCAGGCTGCGTAACTACAATCTCCCAAATTTGACCGTACGGATTTGACAGCATAGGTCAACAAGCACCAGAAGCATAGCTATAACTTAGAGGGTCTTGTGTATTAATATATTTTTTTAATAGCTCTCTAGTGCGTTGATCCTTACCTGTTATGTTATCTTTAACAAACGAACAACCATCATAGAGCATCCCTGTCATTTCATAGTTTTGCGGATCAAAAATATAGAACACTTGACCTATAGCACATTTACTATCAAAGCAAATTTTATTAAATACATACTTTTTGTTAGTATCTATATCTTGTATGTACATTCCTTCTCGTTGTGTTCCCATTGCATAGATTTCTTTTTTAGTAAGATCGATAGGGCTAACAAGTTTAGAAATCATTTTTTGAAATGCTTTGTCATATCTACTATCGTAATTAGAGTTAATACCCTCTACGGTTGGTAATTTCTCATTCACTAACTCAAATGGATATGTAGTAAATTTTCCATCGCCATACTCATGAGTTAAGTACTGAAAAGGCACCTTATTATCTGCTAATTCTTTATTTAATTTATCGGTATAGTTCATTGAATCTAGTTCATGCGTTTGTATAGAAGATTCGTCTGCTTCTTCTTTTTTTGAGTTAGGAATCATTTTGAGCTGAACAACTGGTATGCTATCTATATAACTTTGATAATCTTCTTCGTTTGTGGTTTGAGCTACACTGATGAACGGTGTCGTGAAGAGGAGTATTGAAAAAAAGCATATTTTATTATTATTAAATAAGTCCATAGCTTGTCCTATAAATTAATCTTATTAAGAGGTTTAACAGCCACAGCTATCGTCGTTATCACTATCTAAAAATAAATCTTCAATAGAGTGATTATCACACTCTGTTTGATCTGATACCTCAATAGCTTTAATCTCTCCTTTATGGTTCACGTTGCCAATAATCTACAATTCAGCCTTCTCACTAAACACTCTTAATGTCTGACCGTCTTCATCAAGCCTCCCTTTGATCTCCGTACCGCTTGTGTGATTGATAAGCCTGTAGCTGATACCTTGATCTATTAAATCTTGCGGTAGCAATTTCTTGAGATCAAACGCTTTACTAAACAACCCTGAAGTCGGTAAAGCAATTACTGGCGCACTAACCTTAGCCCCCGCAACTAGCCCTTTCTTCACCGCTTTTATC
The DNA here is from genome assembly GCF_040309505.1 of Psychrobacter sp. TB55-MNA-CIBAN-0194. Classification (NCBI taxonomy): domain Bacteria; kingdom Pseudomonadati; phylum Pseudomonadota; class Gammaproteobacteria; order Moraxellales; family Moraxellaceae; genus Psychrobacter; species Psychrobacter sp. TB55-MNA-CIBAN-0194. The sequence continues at coordinate 321,736 of NZ_JBEOOW010000002.1, forward strand.
TTAATCGTCTCTGGGCATACTAGCTTAATACCACTGTCATCGATCGTAATCGACGCTCCGCCTGACGTTTGCAGCTTAATCCGCTTCGGACTCGACACATTGACCTGTCCTTACTCACTGCCGATTGTCATTGATTGCGTGCTGCCTGATTGCCGTACGATTGTTTTCGCCGTCCACAGTGTATTGCTACTTGATGCGAGGAGCGAACTGTCAAACATGCGTTGCCCCTGATGATAGTTGTAATGCGCGTAGGGGCGGGGTAGTACCATCATCGTGAGGACTGAGCATGTTGGAGACGTAGCGGTGATAAAGTTTTATTCAATTGAAAGTTTATCCTATGATAAATAGAATTTTAACGTTGATATTCTATTTTGACCACTTACATTATCAACCCTTTGTAAATTGATTCCGATTCGTGAATTGAAGTGTAATGTACTGTAGAGTCAATTGATATTTTCCCAGTTTTGGGATCGATATTATATTTTTCCCAAGATACGATATATAAGACACCTTCAAACATGATTGAATTAAGAATCCATAGTTCAAAATCCTGATTCATATAGAAAATACGTTCATTATATGAATACTCATTAAATTCATATTCATAAATATTGATAGAATCAACCTCTAACCCATCAATATTCGTATTTAACTCAAGTGTTTTAGTAGAATAATCACCATCATCATTCTTTGACCCTAAGAGCAGTCTAGTATTTAGCATGACTTTACTGTTAGCACCTGAGAAACTATCAAGGTTTATACTATCAAAACTATAATTACTAACTTTGTCGTAATATAAGCATTTTTCGGGGTAAGAAAGATTTTCAGCTGTACATGATTTTTCTAGTAGAGGTATAAATTCTTTATCAGAAATTTGTCTGATACCCATACCTGTAGAGTGTAAATCTGTAGAACTAAGTTCTTTAGATAATGTTTCATTTAAAGGAGACGAAGTTTTTGTTTCACTTGTATCTACACTACAGGAGCAAAGTGTGGCCATTACGAGTATTAAGCTATATTTAAACATATTATTCTCTACTTATTATTACGCGTTTTTCATCGAACATTGAATGTAAATGGCTGTTATGATAGGCTGCTGGTGTAGTCCATTTATATTTAGGCTTGCTATGGCCACGATACTGTGTATGGCAACCAAAATTTTTCATTGCTGTAATATATTTTTGTTCATGGTCTTGATTCGTCAAATAAATAGTATCTACACTTCTACCGTTGTTATGTGAAGTACTTGGAAAACCAGTTCCTTCCTCAAAACAACTACCTGTAGATTGTATCGCTAAACCAGTAGTAGCTAATGCACCGATAAAACATGCTAAATGCCCTGGACTAGTATATCTTCTCTGAGTATTTGAAAATGTGTACGATATTTTTACATTACCATTATTATACTTCAATGAGTCAGGCATTCTAACTAAAGTAACATCTCCAGCTAAAGCTTTGAATAGCCTCCAAAAATATTCGCCATTGTTAACTCCGTACTCTGCGATATCTCCATTTTTATACTTAACTCGTCTAGACGTCTGACCTTGATTAACTTTTTTATCATACAAAATAGATGCATTAGCTGGTTTGCTACTGCGTTTTTCTCCTTTACTCTTTTCTTTAGTGGTATTCCAATTAACAGTACAAATATTATGTTTTTTACCGTTTTTTTCGTAATATATATACTTATATTTTTGTTTATTGCTTGGAGATATATTTTTTGGAATGTACTTAATAATTTGATAATCTTCATAGATATTGTAGGTGATTATATCTTTTTCAAATTCAGGCTTCTTAGCCTTATAAACATAAGCAATACCATTCTTATCACTATTAGCGATGATAGGTCCTTTCTTAATTTCCTTACCATTCTCATTGACTATCACCGCAATGCTGATACCGACATCTGAGTCATGCGTACGACCTCTTGTGCCATTACTCCCTGTAGTAGAAGCGTTTTTACCATACTTAGTTGATTGAGTCCAATATGTCAGTCCTGATAGGGGCTTATTGGTTACTTCATCAACGAACTTTATAGTAATTTTTGCTTTATCTAAACCAACTTCTTGTGTTGGGCCTTTTGGCGTGATTTTATCATTGCGTATAACGTTACCTTTGTCAGTAGCGCTTGTATTATTGGGTTTTTGCGAAGGAGAGTTTGTACTGGATGGCACATTACTAGTAGGGCTAGTAGTACCGCTAGGATCTTCAATTAGCTTGTCAGTACTGTATGTCCATTCAGTTGCACCGTCAGTGACAATGTTTCTCGTAAATTTATTTGCTGTTACATGAATGATTTTTAGTTGCTGTCCTGCTAGTGCTTTGACAGTGGCTATGCCTCTAGCATTCGCTTTTCTAATTTCAGAAGTACGACCGCGATACACTGTTTTGAATTGATAGTTAGGTATAGGCTTTTTAGTCTTATCAACGAATTTCAGTTGCAGCGTAACGGCAGGGACTTTGAGTACTTTAGTCTGTCCATTTAAATCACCAGTAACGGGGAATGCCATGCTATAAATAGATTGTTTCTTACCACCGTCATCATCAAGATAGACGCTGATAGATTGGCTGATATCTGCTTTGATACCTGATTCGACACCTGAGTTGTCAGTTTTATGGGGTTTAATATTATTTTTATATTCGAGATGATAGGTTGTATTTGGTAATGGCTTGCCAGTATCGCCTTCAACTAGCTTTATGTTGAAAGTTACACTATCAACTTTTGATTGGCTACTACTTGCAGTTTCAATTACTTTACTAGAAGTAGTATTACCTTTATCTGACTGACTAGATTTTTGATCATTTGTATTGCTAACTATTTGATGCGGTTTGGTGTCGGTATTAAAATTACAGTTAGAGTCAACCAAAGTAATAGATTTTAATTTTTTATCCATTACTAATTTATTTATACAAGTTCGATTGTCAATTTTAAATTCTAAAGTGGAATTAAGGGGAGCATATATATATGGAATTACTCCCTCCTTATTAGTTGTGTATTTTTGTGAAAAGCTTGAATTTTCAGTAACTGTTATTTCAATTATTGAACCAGGAACTGAAGCTTCTCTAATGTCAACTAAGTTAACTGATAACACTGAATATCCATCTATATCATTGATAACTGAAGGAAGTTTTAAACTCCATTCTTTAGCAATTTCTGAAGTGCTTGTTGTTTTAAAATCTCCATTAACAATTTGTCTTGCATAGTAGTAAGAAAGGCCATCTCCAGTAATCCAACCTTTATCACCATCAATCCATCGTTTGAGTCCTAGCCCAGTAAACCAACCATCTCGCATACCTATTACAGCTGTTTTAACTGCTATATTAGGATTAGTAGCATAGTCTAAATCACGAGTTAATCTTCCACCGAGACCAAGTTTGCTATCAGCCTTTTCATAATTATCTATGTGAGTTAGATGTATATATCCTCTTCCAAAATATTCAATGCCACCTCGATAACCCAATAACTTCGCTTGTTCTCTACCATCAATTTCCTCTGAATACAAAAAATTTTGAGTCTCATGTTGGCAATTAGCTAATACACATGCAATCTGAGCATGCTGGGTTACGTTATTTTCAAAGCAAGTCTTAATAAGAAGTCTTACAGATTCGGATTTTGAGATTTCAAATTTTTTAGTAGCCATTTTTTAGCCTAATTAGTGTTATTCAGTATATTCATCGTAACGTCTAGTAGTTGTCCATTTGTAATTATTATTCAAAATTTTGATGGTGGTTTTTAAATAAACTTTATCAGCTTTATTAATATAATCTCGACTAATAACTTTAAATAACTGTAGTTTGTTGGATTTTACATGGTAATAGTTTGAAAGGTTTCCAGATCCGATTTTTTCAGAGGATACTATTTCCTTTTGAAGATAATTGAAATCTGGAACTGATTTACCTTGAGTGGTTAATTTAGAAAATTGCAAATTAGGTTCATAAGTGTTTTTATCTTTATTGTATAGATAGAAAGTATAAGACGGACTTCCGTAAATCCCTAATAAACCTGATATATATGCAAAATCACTATAACCATCAAAATTAAAATCACCGAATATAAATGTATATCTTTCATATTTAGAATATTTGTTAGTACGAGTATCTGAAGATAGCCTTTTGTTAATTTCTTGTAAAGAAGGGGTAGCTGTACTAATATTTATCATCTGATGCCAATTAGGATCAAAATTATCTTTTATTGTAACTGAAACAGGTGTGAAACAATAATCCCAAGTGTTTTTGGAACAAGTTGTAGCTTGGACTTCAAAAAACTTTACGTTGCCTGAGTTATTTAAAACATAGTTATTGAAAGTTGTATTTAATTGAGCATGGGCTTTATACATTGGGAGCATAAGTGTAAGAAACACTAAACTTGCAATTATCTTAGGCATGGTAATTTCGATATTAATATTTTTGTAGCTACTAAAAGTGTGCATGTTCTTTTCCTAAATAGTTAATTATTAGAGATTAGCAACCACAGTCACCGTGATCATGATCATATTCGCTATCTAAAGGTATTAATTCAAAATTATCATTTTCTCTGATAAAAATACTATCCAATATCAACTCAACCTTCTCAACTTTATCACCGAACACTCTTAATGTCTGACCATCTTTATTAAGTTTTCCTTCAAAATCTGTTCCTTTAGAGTGATTGATGAGCTTATAGCTTACACCCTGATCTATTAAATCTTGCGGTAGCAATTTCTTGAGATCAAACGCTTTACTAAACAACCCTGAAGTTGGCAAAGCAATCATTGGCGCATTTATTTTAGCCCCCGCAACCATCTCCTTCTTCACCGCTTTAATCTTAACCGTGCCTGGACACACCAGCTTAATACCACTGTCATCGATCGTAATAGAAGCCCCAGCTGACGTTTGCAGCTTAATACGCTTAGGACTCGACACATTGACCTGTCCCGACTCACTACCGATTGTCATACTTTGCTGACTGTGCAGCTGCAACTCACCGCCCTGTGCCTGTATCGCCACAGGTTTGGTATTGGCACTGATATGTAATCCTGACTGAGCCGCTTGACCGCCAACCCCTGAGAGTGAGTCAATCGTATTTGCCGTCAGCGCATAATTGCCTGCGACCATATCTGATTGCGTGCTGCCTGATTGCCTGACGATGGTTTTCGCCGTCCACAGCGTATTGCTACTTGATGCGAGGATACTATATTTGCTTACTAGCAGTACATCTGCTGCGCCAAGCACTTCGGTGTTTAGCGTCTCATCAATGATTTGTGCTGTACTCTTAAAGCCTTCTATTGACGCTCGGGCATTAGTAAGCGCCTTGGTCGATTGCAGATGTGCATGTTTGGCCTCCGCTAACGTCTCACTCAGCTCAGCGCCCAACTTAAGCTGCTGCTGTCCTGCATCATTGACCCACGCAGACTCATGCTCGGTTTGCGTGTGTCTGATATCAAAGGTAGAGAGTAGAACGCCCGTATCACCAGTGATTTGTAGCCCATGATCGGTGGCAACATTGATGCCTTGACCACTATCACTTGATTGATGATTGCTAAAGCGATGGCGTAGCGTGCCCAATGCGACGATATGCTCATCAGGGGCAAAGGTAGCGCTAGAAGTGATGGTTGGTGTCTCGGCATTGGCGCGTGTGCCAGTATTTGCCGTCCACTGTAGACCGACCTTGTTAGGCGTATCATCAAAACTCATCGCCACTTCAGACTCAGCCGTCAGCCCGTATTGAGCAATACCAGAGATCCAGCCGCTATGAGTATCATCGTCACTGATTTGCGAGTGACCAAGCCCACCGCCATGCCATCTAGGGGAAGCACCGCCTTTGAGGTTATGTCGATTAGATAAACCTGCATCCTGAGTGGTGATGTCTTTCTCGTCCACATCACCCATACCGATACCGTCAAAGAGCGCACGGCTGATCACGGGACTGTCAATATCACCATACCAGTGGTTAAGGAGTACGGACTGTCCGATACGCGGGGCGAACTGCCAACCATGAGTGCTACCTGATGACAACTGCAATGAGCGTAATGGCGGGGTAGTGCCATCATCATGAGGACTCAGTCCTGACCAGACAGGTGTAGTAATGGTTTGTTGTAGATTGTCGTTAGTGATACTAGAGGCATAACTAGGAGAAGGCGAGCTACTCGTATCTCCCGTACGCGCTTGCGTCAGGCCGTGATAAGTACTACTGGCAAAAGACAAGCTGCTTGGATAAGGACGATAGGGGATGGTAGCTTCAAGTAGCGTAGCTGATACCCAAACCCCAGTATCACGAGCGATATTAAAGCCATGATCGGGCATTGATAATAGGTTCGAGCTTGTGGTACGGCGTTGTATGAGATGTACAGTTTGCTGTAACCACTGTTTGATAAAGGCCTGATGGTGATAAGACACGCTATCGTTGTCAGGTTCAATGCCGATCAATATCACTGCGGTACAATGCGTCGATAAGCTGCCAATGGAGGGTAGGTTGTTGATACTCACTGGACTACCGACACTTAGACCACGCATGGCGCCAGTCGCTTGATACGTCTCACGCTGACAGCGATTGGCCGCGATCCACTGTTCAGCAATCGCAGTCGCCGCATCATCGCTGTGCACACGTGATGGTGCACCGATTAATACAGTTGCATCCTCTATCGCAAGCGGTGATTCATCGACGGCTTGACCTTCATAAATGGTATCAGCCGCAAGGCCATCTGCTCGTACCATAACCAGATGACTGCCTAGCTGCTGCGTAGTCATTTGCAGTGCATTGACGCTGTCTTGACCGGACTGTACTGATGATTGGGCATAGCTATAGGTTAGAGGCAGTCGCTCATTTTCATCGAAACCACTGACCAACCACCACGTCCCCAAGTCATCAACTGACTCTCCTGATACCCACAAAGTAGAGACACCAATATCCGCTAGCAGACCAGTGACAAACTCATAGTCACTGACATCCGACTGCGTGCGTATAGGTAAGGGTAGAGACAAGCGCTCTGAGTAGGCACTGTCTGATGACAAAAGAGACTCAGAAATTTGCCACTTTATATCATAATCACCGAGGATAGCGGTCAGGATATCGAGGGTGGATTGATTGATAAAACTGCGAGTATGTATCGACTGCGTCAATTGCCAATCAGGGCTCACGACCTCTAACGCATAAAAATGCATCGCGCCATCAGACTGCTGATAACTGATACCTCGTATGAGGCCAGTACGGCAAGTAGGCGTACGATTAGAGGATAGCGTGGTCAAGCAGATAGGCGTACCGACCAACGATAAACAAGCGTCCGAGTCCAAAAAATCGTAACTGAACACTAGTATGTCAATGATATCGGTTTTATTGACACCGCTAGCCCCAAAAAATGCAATAGGATAGAAAGCATTGGTTGTGAAGCTGTCGGCATGAACGGTAATTGTATGTAGGCGACTGGTATTAGAAGGCATGAGAGGGGTACCGTTACTACTGGCTTTATACCAAGGAAATGGCCCGAATTGGATTGTTGCTGAATTATTTGTCAATAAAAGTATAGAGTTTATTGAAATATTGTCAAGTGTATGTATAATCAATCTCACCTAATTCTTCTACTTGATAGACTTTAGTTAGATTTTTACGTCAACATACTTCCTTTTATACTTAAGTGATGATACCGCACCTATGAATCATATTTATCGTACCAACCTAAAAACGATGGGTTTGCTATCTATAGTACTGAGCGCTTCGATGGTAATAACTGGTTGTAACACGACTGCTAAAGAAGGAAAAAGTGCCACTGTCAAGGCATTGAGTCAGCCATCACTTGTGTATTTAGCAGATGCCAATCCAAGTGATTTTGAAGCATGGATGACTGTCGCTAAAAGCAACTATGACTCAAAAAGTTATGCGCGGGCATTAAGAGCGGCTAACGAAGCCCTTAAGTTTGATAAGCAAGCAGTTGAGGCGCGTCAAATAGCCATGCTCTCATCTATCAAATTAACAGAGAATAATATCAGTGTTTATCACAACGATTCATTAATGGATAGTAGTGATAAAGCCATGCTTAAGAACAAGCTAACCAATATTACAACCTTGATACAAAACTCTAATTAGAGCTTCTAATTAAAGCCTCTGGTTTGATTAAAAAGCTTTAGAGCAAAGACACTCAAAGTAAAAAAGTATCCATCTAGTACTTACGCACTTAATACCAATAACGACGAGCACCGACTTACGATGACCAGTATCCAACGCAGTATTAACGTCAGCTTTAAGCTACCGAAAGCACTCTTGGCGGGTTTGTTTATCATGGGTTCAGCGATGAGTGCTGCACACAGTGAGCTTGTGATTCAAGAAAAAGATCCAGGCTCTAGTATTGTCAATCAATTCGCCACGCTTAAAAATGCAGATGCCAAATCACCACAGCTGCATCAATTAATTGCAAATTTAAATCAAAGGCTGGCTGTTAATCCCAATGACTCTTTGGCATGGGAAGTCTTGGCACAGATTTACTATAACAATGGCTATCATGACTATGCGGTCTATGCTGCTAGTGAAGTAATTGATCAAGGTAAGAGCACGGCTGAGCTCAAAAATATTTTGTTGAATAGCAGTCTCATTATTGCTCAAAAACAATTGCAGTCTGGTTACTTAAATAATGTCGATGCGGCATTTAAAAAAGAGTATCAGCACGCTTTGAGTAAGATAGCTGGTGATGTTTACGGGTTTAATTACGATGAGTCTTTGCCAAAACCACCGAAGGTTGTAAGACGTAGCGTCCCTAAAAAAACAAGCAGCACAAAGAAATCAGCTGCTCCTGTTAAGAAAAAAACAGTAGTGAAACCAAAAAGAACTTACGTTAAACCAGTTATTCAAAAGCCTACCCCTACTAGAAGCAATACTCCTGTATCTACTGATCCATTTGATATATTGCGTTGAAACCAGAAACTGCTGAGGTAATTAATTATGGCAAAGCAAGACAGTGTGCAAAAGAAACTCGCAAAAGTACGTGCTCCTCGTGTACATCTTACCTATGACGTCGAAGTTGGTGATGCGATCGAAACGAAAGAAATCCCTTTCGTGGTCGGTGTGCTAGGAGAGTTCTCAGGAGATTCTAAACTTGAGCAACCTCGCTTCAAAGACAAAAAGTTCGTCGAAGTGGACTTGGATACCTTTGATGAGGTGATGTCAGGTCTAGCACCTCGTGCGACTTTCCGTGTCGGTAATGACTTGAGTGATAAAGGCGGTGAGTTTGCCGTTGACTTGGCATTCAATAGTATCGATGACTTTCGCCCTGAAGCTGTCGCTGACCAGATTGAACCGTTAAAGCAATTGGTACAAGCACGAGATCGCTTAGCAGATCTACGTAATAAGATATCAGCCAACGAAAAACTCGAAGATCTATTGGATGATGTGCTCAAAAATACTGAGCAAGTCAAAAAAATGGCTGAACAAAACCAAATTGACGGTGAGGATTAAACGATGAGTGCCCAAGCCCAGCAGAATATAGCAACGGATTCAGTAAATAGTGAAAGCTACGACTTGCTTGAAGAAATCGTCAATAAAAGTAACGTTGCCAAATCCGATGATGAAAAAAATCGTGCGAAGTCACAAATCGCCGAGCTTGCCAACGAAGTCATGCAAGGTACTGTGACGTTATCAGATAACTTGGCTGCCTCGATTGATGCTCGTATTGCACAAATTGATGCGCTGATATCTAAGCAGTTGACGACCGTCATGCATGCGCCTGAGTTTCAAAAGCTAGAGTCTAGCTGGCGTGGTTTGCACTATCTATGTAGTCAAACGCCCTCAGAGTCTATGCTGAAAATCCGCATGATGAATACCACCAAGCGTGAGCTCACCAAAGACTTTCAGTCTTCAATCGATTTTGACCAAAGCACATTGTTCAAAAAGATCTACGAAGAAGAGTTTGGTAGCTTCGGTGGCGAACCTTACGCTGCCATCGTTGGTGATTTTGAGTTTACTCGTCAAAATTCAGACATGTACCTACTCGAGCAACTGTCTCATGTCGCTGCTGCGGCTCATGCGCCTTTCGTATCAGCAGCATCTGCTGAGATGTTTGGTCTGGATTCGTTCACCGATATCGGTCGTCCTCGTGATCTATCGAAGATATTTGAAACTGCTGAATATATACGCTGGCGCGCGTTTAGACAGTCAGAGGATGCTCGTTACGTCGCACTGACTGCGCCTAGATTCTTAGGGCGCCTGCCTTATGATCCTAAAGATGGCACGGTGGTCGAAGGATTTAACTTTACCGAAGACGTTTCAGGTAGCGACCATAGTGATTATCTATGGGTGAACGCAGCTTATGCATTTGCCTCACGCTTGACGGCTGCCTTTTCTGATTACCGTTGGTGTGCTGCTATTCGTGGTGTAGAGGGCGGTGGTTTGGTTGAAGGTTTACCTGTCCATACCTTTAAGACAGATGAAGGGGATTTGGCACTCAAGTGTCCAACTGAGATATCTATTACAGATCGCCGTGAGAAAGAGCTCAGCGATTTAGGTTTCATTCCATTAGTCCATTGCAAAAATACCAATTACGCTGCTTTTTTTGGGGCGCAATCAGTACAAAAAGCCAAAACTTATCAAAACGATGATGCCAATGCCAATGCTGCGCTATCGACGCAGATTCAATACATTATGGCTGTGTCACGTATTGCCCATTATCTAAAAGCGATGATGCGCGATAAGGTTGGTAGTTTCTTAGCACCTGGTAATGTTGAGACGTTTTTGAACGACTGGATTTCACGTTATGTCTTGTTAGATGACGGAGCCTCACAGGAAGCAAAAGCCCAGTACCCACTGCGCGAAGCTTCTGTACAAGTTGTAGAAGTACCGGGTAAGCCTGGTGTCTACAAGTCAGTGGTCTTTTTGAGACCACACTTTCAACTTGACGAATTGTCTGTTTCTTTGCGTCTGGTTACTCAACTGCCGCAGTCTAGCAACAGCTAATCGTTTATTAAAAACTAACGTTAAATTTAATTTTTCAAAACAAGGTATGTGACATGAAAGATATTTATATTCAGTTCCGTGGTAAATATAAAATTGATGGCGAGTCTCGTGATAGCGAGCATAAAGGTTGGCTTGAAGTAAACACTTGGGATCACTTGATCCGTCAGCCAAAATCAGCGACAGCAAGTAGCGTTGGTGGTCACACTTCTGAGCGTTGTGAGCATGCTGACATGACGTTTATGAAAGATTTGGATTCGACCAGTCCTAAGCTATGGGAAGCCTGTTCTGCCGGTTACACGTTCGATGAAATTCAAATTGATTTTTATCGTGCCAACGGTGACAAGCGCGTTAAATATCTTGAAGTGAAGCTTAAGCATGCGCTTATCGCAAGTGTTGAGCCAACCGTACGTTCAGAAGGCGTACCAATCGAAAAAGTCGGTATCAAGTATGCTGCTGTTGAGTGGACTTACACCCAGCAAGATATCGATGGTACTGCTAAAGGCGCTGTGACTAAGAAATGGTCACTAGCCAATAACACTGCTACTTATACTGCCTAAGTCAGGCTGTATCAGGTGTTTTCTATCTTATCGTACCGAAAAAGAAAGGTTTATATCTAGGCCTTTCTTTTTTACTTTTCTAAATAGGAATGATCGTATCGATGAACTACGCTACTAATGCCTCTAACAAAGAACTTGGGTTTCGCCCAAATTTGTTCGAACAGTTATTTGATGATCAGCCTCGTCATTTGGCGCATGAGCTCGTGGTGCGTCGCCTTAATATTGATGAGTTAAAGTCTTCTGTCGCGCGAGATCTTGAGGCTTTATTGAATACGCGCTGTGTGGTTTCTAGCAAGCTGCAAGAGTATCAGCACGTGCGCTCATCAATATTGAATTTTGGCATATTGGATTTTGTAGGACTCAGTAGTGCTAACCCTGCTGACTGCGATTATATCTGTCGACAAATCGCAACAACCGTTGAACAGCAAGATACCCGGCTAAAAAATGTTCGAGTATCGCTAGATATTGGCGCGGTTGATGTCAATCAGCTGTGTTTTTCGATTGAAGCGTTACTGAAAGTGTATCCAGCACAAGAGCTTGTTAGCTTCGATGCGTTCTTTGAGCCAAGCTCTCAACGTTACTTAATAAAATAACCCATATCAATGCTTAACCGACAGAGTTGGCAGCGATAACCGTATTGAGGCATCATGGACAGTCTACTTCCTTATTTTGAGCATGAGCTTAGCCTGTTTAATAAACAGTCAAAAGAGTTTGCCAAAAAGTACCCAAAAATAGCCAATCGGTTATTGATGGGGCACGATACCGTAGATGATCCACATATTGAACGGTTGATACAGGCTTTTTCTCTCATTAGCGCACGTATCAATAAAAAACTAGATGACTCGTATTCTGACTTTACAGAATCGTTATTAGAAGTTGTTTATCCTGATTATCTCAAACCCTTTCCATCCGTCTCTATCGCACAGTTCAATCTAGGCGTGCAGGGCAACGCGATGAGTGAAGCGGTCTTGGCACCGAAACAGAGCACATTTGCCACCCAAAAGATAAATGGGACGCCTTGCCAGTTTCAGTCAACCCAAGACGTGACGTTGTTACCGATAGAGATAGATAGCGTCAGCTTTGAGACTCGCCAAGAAATCTATGACAATCAGCATGGTCTGCTAAATGGTTGTATCAGTATTAAGTTTAAGGCTCTGAACCCAAGCTTTGACTATCAGGCGTTATTAAGTCATTCGTTAGATTTGTATATAGACGAAGATGCCAGTCAGGGCACCAGTCTCTGGGATTTATTATGGTGTGATGTCAAGCAAACGCACCTTCATGGTAGGCAGGTTAACAAGATAACGGGTAGTCCGTTTGAGATTATAGGTTTTGACCCTGAACAGCAAGTGCTCCCCAGTCACCGTGTGAGTAATGCCGCCTCTGCTTTATTAAAAGAGTATTTTTATTTCCCTGAAAAATTCAACTTTTTACGCCTAAATCTTGGCCGTGCTTGTCCAAATTTAAAAATCGATAGCACTGGCTTTGAGATTCGCTGTTATTTTAAGTTTGATAAAAAAAACACCATTCGCCTAAAAAACTTGCAGCAGCTAAGCGCTAGCAGTATCAAGTTGTTTTGCACGCCTGTTGTCAATCTATTCAAAGCTGCTGCCAAGCCTATCCAAGTGACCCATCGTTCTGTCTATTATGATTTGGTGCCAGATACGCGCGCACTTTTTCAGCATGAAATCTATGAGGTCAATAAAGTCATAGAGTCTAAGCAAAGCGACAATCGTCTGATACAACGCGAATACCATCCGTTTTATGCGCTCAATCACTATGAGCAGCAAGATGAAGGCCGTTATTATCATATTAAACGTGATAAAGACATGGCTGAGTTTAAGCAAGGTTTTGAATACCAGATTATGTTTGTAGAAAAAAACCGTGAAGACTTGTCAGGCGCGGTGAGCATGAGTGCTTCTTTGTTATGTACCAATAGAGACTTGCCCGCCCAAGTAATATTTGGTCAAAGCCGTGGCGATCTGTTTAGTGAAGGTATGACAGGATTTAGCAGTTTGTCACTATTAAAGCAGCCAACCAGAACGGCACGATTTGAATACACAGGTGAAGAGCGTTGGCGATTGATATCGCTGATTAGTCTAAATTTTTTATCATTGGCAGCCCAAGATGCGGAGCTGATGAAAGAGTATCTGTCGCTTTATGATATTACCCAATCAGCATCTAATAAGCTGCTAGTTGAAGGCATCGTTTCTGTCGAAACCAGTATTGCGGCTAGGCGTATTCAGCGCTTACCGCAACCTGGGTTTGTGCGTGGTACGGTCATTGATATTCAAATTAACCAAAAGAATTTTGCTGGAGTGAGTATCCGCCAGTTTGCCCATTTATTGGCTCATGTCTTTGGCTATCACGCTAGCTTGAATAGCTTCGTTGAGGTTGCCATTAGTGATGCCGTTACGAAAGAGGAGATATACAGATGTCAGCCACGCAGCGGTCTCAGTCCTCTTATCTAACGGATTTACTGGCGGCGCCGCAATCTTATGAGCTCTTGCAAGCGCTGCGCTTGGTTCAGCATGAAGTTAGCATGGGGCATGCGCCTATCGAAGTGCGTTACCGTGCCTCGTTGTCATTGGCATATCCGCAAGCTGAAATTGAGTCAATGGCGCTCATTGCCCAAGACAATATGGAAGGCAGTGACAATTTAGTAGAGGATGATCAAATAAAGGCCAGTTCGTTAATGGTCAGACAGATAGAGGTTTGCCCAGCAGTTATCGGACTTACGGGCCCATTATCGGCTTTGCCCGCTATGTATACCGACCATCTAGCATCGCGAGTCAATCATGCAAAAGACAAAGCGGCACCGGCATTCTTAGATTTATTTAACCATCGTTTAACTGATTTGTATGTCGAAGCGAGCTGGTTTTATAACTTGCCATTACAGTATGAGTTAAAGGATAAAAAAGACAGCTACCTGTTGAGCTTGCGGGCACTGGCACGTCAGCCCAAAAAGTTGACTGCCATCGACAGCTTGATTGCCTATGCTGGCATGATTGCCCCCGGACGTCTGACCGCTGATCAGTTAGCACATGTACTGTCGCACTTTTTGGATAGCACGGTGAGTGTGGAGCAGTTCGTACCAGAATGGTTTGACTTGCCAGCTAGTGAGCAGACCGCGCTTGGTGGACAACATGCAGCACTTGGCTTATCTGCATTTTGCGGTGCGCGCGTCGTACAGTTCGATAGCAAAATTAGAATCGTATTTCACCAGTTGGATGCCAAGCGTTATTTGAGACTATTGCCAGCCGGCGATATGTATCAAGTCATCATTGATTTTATTCGTAGATGGTGCGGTGTTTGCTTGGCAGTCGAGATGCAACTGGAGTTAGACAAGCAATATATTACCCCTTTGTCGTTGTCTGAAAGTGGTTTTGGCGGCTTGGGGCAAGGTGGTTTCTTGGTATCGCAGCCCGCCACTCATCATTATGATGACACTCGCTACGCGTTGCCTATTCAGTAAATGTTTTATGGTTAATAGATAGATAAGTTGCTTGCTCATTTAGATGACTATCGAGTGAATTGAAGACACGCCCTAAGAGCCATACACCAGTTTTATAAAAATAATGTTAAGTCTAATCAGAATGCCAAAGGAAAAGGTTTATGAGCCAGTTAAAAGCTGTAATTACCCGCTTGAGTCCGAGTTGCCGACAGTGTTTGCAGCAGGCAGCTAGGCTTTGTATCAATAATGGTCATCGCGAAGTTGATACTGTTCATTTGCTACATGAATTGATAGCGACGCCGCACAATGATGTGGCTCAAATACTGAAATTCAATAAGATTAATCAGCAGTCATTATTAGCAGACATCACAGACTTGCTACATACTTTTGGTCAGGCAACAGGCTCAACGCCTGTGTTTAGCCAAGGGTTGATGGCGTTGTTAGAAGATGCGTGGGAGCTAGCGAGTAGCCAGCATAATCAAAGCGCTGATAATAACAGTCCACTAGAAATCCGCTCTGGGCACATATTACTGGTGTTATTGGCGTATGAGCGTTATCAGTCATTATTAAAAACTCTCCCTGAGCAGCTGCAGTATATTGATCGTTTTACGCTAAAAGATGATTATGAGCGTCAGTGTCTCGGCAGCACCGAGGGTAGTAGCTCGACCAATCATAAAGGCATCAATAAAGATGCTGAGGGTAGTGTAGATGATAGTACGGACAGTCAGGCGTCTTTAGACGCTAAGCAAACTGAAGCTAAGCCAACCCCTGCGTTGGATAAATATACTTACGATTTGACCGCAAAGGCCAGTGCCGATCAAATAGATCCAGTGATAGGCCGTGAGTTTGAGATTCATCAGCTGATCGATATTTTGATTCGTCGTCGTCAAAACAATCCTATTTTGACAGGTGAGGCAGGGGTAGGTAAAACTGCTGTGGTGGAGGGCTTGGCGCAAAAGATAGTTGCTGGTCAAGTACCTGATCAGCTCAAAGACGTGACGATACGTAGTCTCGATATGGGGCTATTGCAAGCTGGAGCGAGTGTCAAAGGTGAATTTGAGAATCGTCTAAAGCAAGTCATCGAAGAAGTACAAGCCTCGGTACAGCCGATTATCTTGTTCATCGATGAAGCGCATACCTTGATTGGCGCTGGCGGGCAAGCAGGTCAAAATGATGCGGCGAATTTGCTTAAGCCTGCGCTGGCTCGTGGTGAGCTGAGAACCATTGCTGCGACGACGTGGTCAGAGTATAAGAAATACTTTGAAAAAGACGCTGCATTGTCACGTCGCTTTCAGGTAGTTAAAGTTGATGAGCCTGATATTGATACGGCAGTGGCGATGATTCGTGGTTTGAGTGCCAAGATGCAGGCGCACTTTGGCATATTGATAGATGATGATGCACTGCAAGCAGCCGTTGAGCTATCAGCACGCTATATCAGCGATAGACAGCTGCCTGATAAAGCGGTCAGCGTATTAGATACGGCGGCCGCACGGGTGAGCTTATCGAAGACAGCCATGCCCAATCAGCTGGATAGATTACAAGCCAAAGGTGTGCAATTAGAGCAGCATATCAATAATCTCAGTCAACAGCTTGAGCGTATCGGCGGTGTGGACGAAAAAGAAAAAGTCAGCCAAAAAATTGCCGTGCTTGATGAACAGCGTCAAACCAATCAGCAAAGTATCGCTGACATGACCAGTCGCTGGTATGAGCAACGTCAGCTTAATGATCAGCTTGATGCACTCAATCAGCAGTTGAATGGTAAGGCTGATGGTGCTGATACGCTCAGTGCAAAAGAGCGCTTAGACAAACAATCTGAATACCAAAGCATTGAGCAGTCGCTAAAACAAATACAAGAGACACATCGTCTCATTCATCCTGTATTAGACAGACAAGTTATTAAGCAAGTTATCTCAGATTGGACTGGTATTCCACTCAACGATATGGCGGGGAATGAGAAAGACCATATCTTGAATTTGGCTGATACCTTACAGACGCGCGTCATTGGCCAAGACCATTCTGTGGCTGCTATCGTGAAGCGGATTCATACTGCAAAAGCACGGTTAGATGACCCCAATCGCCCGCAAGGGGTGTTTATGCTCGTCGGGCCAAGTGGTGTGGGCAAGACAGAAACCGCATTGGCGCTATCAGAGGTATTGTATGGTGGTGAGCGTAATCTTATTACCATCAATCTATCAGAGTATCAGGAAGCGCATAGTGTTGCCTCCTTAAAAGGCTCGCCTCCAGGTTATGTTGGCTATGGTGAGGGTGGCGTGTTAACGGAGGCTATCCGCCGTCGTCCCTATAGTGTGCTGTTGCTTGACGAAGTAGAAAAAGCCCATCCAGACGTGTTGGATTTGTTTTATCAGGTCTTTGACAAAGGGGTGATGGAAGACAGCGAAGGGCGCTTAATTGATTTCAAAAACACGCTTATTTTATTGACCAGTAACGTTGGTTCATCGCAGATTATGCAAGCGTGTATCAATACTGATCCAGCCGTTACTGATTTTAGTTTGCCCGACAGTGATAGCCTAAAGCAGGTGATCAATCCGCATTTATACAAAGCCTTCAAGCCTGCCTTTTTGGGTCGTCTAACGGTCATTCCTTACTATCCATTGACGGATGACGCGCTCGCAGAAATCATTCGCCTAAAACTGGACAAAATTACTGGCCGCATCCGTGACAATTATGATGTGCCTTGTGTCATTGATCCTGAAGTCATTGAGCTCATTTTATCGCGCTGTCATGAGGTCGACTCTGGTGCACGTAATGCCGATGCCATCATCAGTCATACCTTGCTACCGCAGCTGGCAGGTCAGCTACTGGCTCACGATGACAGTCAGAGTGTGCTAAAGAAAATTACTGTATTCGTCGATGATGAAGATAATTTTGCGTATCGTCTTGATACTGATGCGGTTGTGCCACTGAATCAAATGGCGCAATACAGTGAAGATGAGACTGAGGATAAGGTTAAAAAGTCGGCAAGCAAACCAGTTTCGGCCAAAAAGCCTGCTGCTAAAAAGCCAACAGTTAAAAAAACAGCACGCAAAAAACCTGCTAAAGAGGAATTACTATAATGAACACTAATAACTCTTTAGCCACCAATATGGATGCCCTTATCGCTCCTATTGATGGCAGTCATCATGGTGTCGGCGAAGACCTGACTTTTGATTTACGTATCGATGCCATCGTTGCTGCTCGTCAAGAGGACGATCCACTGCTGGCACAAGGCAACTGGGTCACTGAATTAAAAGTCGCTGATTGGGATTTTGTCAAAAACCAGTGTGCAGAGTTGCTGAGCCATACCAGTAAGGACATGAAGTTGGCGCTTTGGTACGTTGATGCCTTGAGTCATACGAATCATCTGGCAGGTATTAGTCATGGGCTAAGCGTATTGCAAGCATTCAATGACGAGTACTGGCTCACCATGTATCCGCCATTGGATGGTGAAGAAGACAGCATGGATATTAGGGCAGGGCTACTGTCATGGTTTGTAAAAGCGCTCACTGATGACCTAAAACAGCTATCGCTCTCTGATACAAAAACAGAAAAATATAATTATAACTATTATCTAACCGCTCGTGACCATGACAAGCAGCGTCAGCAGAATCCTGATAGCGAATCGTCCAGCCAATTGACGCTTAGTGATTATAACCAAGCCATCAAAAGCAGTAGCGAATCATGGCAACGCGCATTGATGACGACTCTGAGTACCGTTACCGAGCAGTGGCAGGCATTGTCTGACCAGCTTAATGACCTCATGGGTATCGATGCGCCTGTCTTCGCGCCAGTGACAGAGCTGCTGGCTGGACTGAAGCAACACCTGCACTCATTGATACCAGAGCAGGCTGATATGGTAGACAGTAATAGTCAAGAAGGCATTGACGATATGGAAGAAGGTTTTTCTACTGAGAATGCAGTGCTAAATGATGGACAAGCAATTGGTGCAAAAACAAGCGCATCAACCAGCTTTAATCCAAACAATCGCGATCATCAAAGCAATCGCCGGCAAGCGCTTAAATTATTGGGTCAAATCCAAGATTACTTTGCGACCAATGAGCCGCACAGTCCAGTGACATTTTTACTCGGTCGAGCGATCAATTGGGCTGATATGCCGCTAGATCAATGGCTCACACATATCATCAAAAATGAAGACCAGCTTGCTAATCTTTCAGACATGATTGGTATTCAGCCAAAACGTGAATCATCTGATGACAGTTATAGCTAAGAAGACAGTTATAACTAAATAGTCAATTTGGCTGCGGCTTAACTGGCAATTTGTGTGCCATTTTTAATGTATGTTTACACCTTTGGACTGATAGAGAAGGGCTTGTCATGGTATGGACTCAAACGAAGCGGCATCTGCAAATTAGTAGTGCCCATCCTGATATTGCTACTAGCCTTATTCAACAAGCTGACCTTATAGAGAGTTTGCTTGGTTTGCCGCTGCCTGATAGCGTGTGGAGTAAGCCCGCGCTGATGCCAACGCCTGATGCTTACCCAAGCCCTTATCATCAAGATCAACGAGCGCAGTCCTATCAGCAGCGTCAGCTGGCCCTCTATTGCGGCTATCGTATTAGCATTACGCTACTGCATCCGCAAGCAGGACTGGCTACCAAAGATTGGATAGGGCAGAGTTTAACAATTCACTGGAATACTGGCGATGCGCTGTTAACCAGTCAGATCCGTCACGGCATCATCACCGAAGTCGTCGCTCTAGGTAGCAACAGTGGTATGGCGGCCTATCGTATCATCTGCGAACCCGCTTTGAATCAATTACGCCTATCTAGTCATAACCGCCGTCATCATCATCTCAGTCTAAGCGAGCTGATCACCGATATTTTTAGCCCATACGACATGGAGGTTGAGATTGACGAGCGTCTCAGTGATGACAGTGTCTATCATATTCAGCACAGCGTGCAATACAACCAAACCGATCTGGCTTACTTAACGCAGTATCTAACCCTTTACGGCATTACTGGCTATTACCGTCACGAAGCCGACAGTCACACGCTGGTGTTACTACCTCATGATGGCGAAGCATTGCGACCAGACACAAACGATATCCAAAGCATTCTCAGTCAAAACCCAGCGAGCCTCGCTGACAGACAAGACCGTATCACCGCCGTTCGTCCGCAAGTTGCCCAACATACTCAGCAGAGTGATCTATATCGTTATGACAACCGCTTAATTGGTACTTATACTGGCAGTAGCACCAGTGAGCAACCTATTGACTCGGACAGCCCCAATGGTCACAGTCGTTTCTTGCACAGTCATAGTCACCTAAATGATGACGGACTCACCGCGCTTGCCACCCGCTACCAGCAGAACGCACAGCAGCTTGCCAGTCTTGGTAGCCTAACTGGCAACATCCGTCACCTGAATCTGCCAAGTGCCCATTATATCGATGGTAATCCTTATTTAACTGATCCGCTCAGTCTGGTCTCCATACATCAGCACATTAATAACCACATACCTGCAGACTGGTTGGGCGCAGTTGCCTTTGATCCTATTACCTTGCAGCCGAATGCCAGTCATGACAATGATGACGACAGTGATAATAATAACAACGTCCATTATGTTAATGCCTGCTATCTACCGTTTCCACATCATCACCATATTCCCTTTGGTCAGCAACTGAGCGAGCTTGGGCAACCACATCCGAGTCTCACAGGTCTCATGAGTGCCAGCATCATAGACACAGACAGCAGTGCTATTACTCATGACCGTAACCACCGCGCTCATATCAGATATCACTGGCAATCTGATGACAGTAATGGCAGCGATAATAATAGCGACAATAGTCATGACAATGCCCACTGGATACCCATCGCCAGTCACCTCGTCGCCGATCACATGGGACAGACCCATCCCTTGCGTCATGGACAGCATGTACTCATCGACTTCATCGGTGGTGACTTAACCCATCCCATCATCATCGGCAGTACCCATAACGGACAAGGCAATTCTGATGCTCAGCACAATAGTATCGTTAGCGACTCAGGTAGCATCGACGCCACCAGTCCAGCTTGGTTCATCAACCAAAGCCATGCTTACCCCATAGACGGTATCAAAACCCAAAGTATCGACAGCAGTCGTACAGGCGATGCCACCAAAGACAGCATCACTAATGGCTACAACCAGCTCATGTTTGACGCCCATCCTGATAGCCCACAGATCAACGTCTATAGCAGCAGCCATCAGTCCAGCCTAACCATTGGTCATCTCTACCAGCACACCGACCATACCCGTGGTCAAGCACGTGGACAAGGTATCAGTATCGAGACCCAAGCGGCTGCCAACATCCAAGGCAGCACCGGTATTCATATCAGCAGTAGCCAGTCAGATCCCTCATCAAACCCTCACATGAGCCATGACAGTCATAGCAAACTACAAACCGCTGACCAACATCAAATAGCCTATCAAAGCCTAGCAGAAACCCATCAACCTGTCGGCATAGATGGCAGCAGTCAAAGTAGTAGCAAAGGAGGAGAGCAGCAAACGCCATTTGGTCAATTTAGCAAAGACACCAATGACAGTGCGCTAGATGATGCCGGACAATGGCAACAGTCCAACCTGCTCATCGACTCTCAGCGCCACCTTGCCATGCTCACAGGACAACACAGTCAACATACCAGTACTGAAAACACACATAGCCACGCCACCGATAGCACCCATCATCACAGTCAAACGCAGATGAATCAGCTGGTGGCAGGGGACATCCATTACTACTCAAACAAAGCCCAGACCCATACCGCCGCTCATGGTGATGTGACGATACAAGCGCATCAAAGTGAGATGCGACTCGACAGTGAGCAAGTACTACGCATCCACAGCCGAGACAGTATAGAGATTATCGCGCCTGATACATTGACCCTAAAAGCGGCAGGCAGTGGTATTGAGATAACAGGTGGCAATGTGACGTTTATTACGCCTGCTCAAGTGGGATATAAGGCGAGTAAGGTGGATCGGGGTAGTGGGGGTGGTAGTAGCCCAACGATTACCATGCCTCAAGACGAGCTTGCCGACTGTGCTGCCAAGACTGGTAGTGCTGGCAATAAAGGTGGAGCGGTTTAGGTATGCTAATACCAAAAGTAGAGTTTCTCGATGACATTCAAGCGACCGACGAGTATCAACAGCAACTTAAGGCTTTATATTTAACAGTCTTTGATCATCAATATAAAACGCTGACAGTCCTTATTGATCTAAATACTTACGGCACAGCCGTTTTTGATTTATTAGACTGCGGCATAGATTTGCCATTTGAGCGCATCAAACGCATTCATCATAGCTTTAGCGATGATTTGGCACTTATTGAGATGTTACTAGATAGTAGTAAAGGTCAACGGCTACTTGAGCAGCTACTGGCATTGGCACTATATGAAAACACCTATGATATATCTGGTCACCCGCACCCACGTAGCGTCTGTCTATGGCTGTTTGACCAACCAATCACTGAAACGCTAAAACATAGTATCTATCTGATAGGACAGGCGTATGGAATGGGGACAAACAAGCGTCGTTATTTGCGCTATTGGGATCCTAGAGTATTAGCGCTATTAACACACCTGTGGACTGATCAACAAAAGCTGCAAGTATATCAATTGCGATTACCTCGTATTCACTATGTAGATTGGAATAACACCTTTACAGAGGTAGCGTTGCCGGCACCCAATGAGGTCTATCCGTCTAATACGAAAGTGGCACTAGAGCAGCTTAAGCAGTTACCTTTTCGCTTCAGTCAGCAGCAGTGGGCACTGCTTGAGCAAACAGAGTGGATAAATATGATACTACGGCAATTAAAGGGTCAAGTGGTAATCAATGATCGAGTTTATGAGATTATCATCAGTCAAGCCCTACTGATTGCTCAGCGTAAAATGTCGCAGCAGCAAGCCATTAAAAATATTGTCAAAAGCTTAGAGCGAATTAAAAATAAAGGAGTACAGGCATGAGTGATGGTTTGTGGGATTCTATAACAAGTGCTCTAGGAATGAACGACGATGTAGCAGATGTACTAGATGTACCAGAAAGACCTGCAGAGTCAGCACCTGCAGAGCAAATACCGGAAAGTGAAGGTGGCACGCCTACTGCCACATTAGACACAATCACAGTAGTTGCCTCAAGTGACGCGTGTAGCTATGGATGTGGACAGACAGGTATACCTATTTTACCTGTGGTATTTAGTCGAGATGATTATAGAGTAAGTGGCAAGGACAAGCGTTATTTTGGGGATGGGCTGTCTTCAGAATCAGCCAAACATGATGCTATCGCGAGTCTACCTACACAGGCCTATTTATACTACATATCTAAAAGCATCGATCTACATAAAAATCCTGTGTGGTCGATTATAGAGATATTTACCGGTGAAGATGGTGCGCTAAGGTATATCAAAACATATTCCAAAGAGGACTTTGTAGAAAAAAAAGAAGATACTAATAAGATAGATGTAACAAATATAGATGAGTCTGACGATGACACACTTGATGAAATAGTACAGCCAGCTACCTGCGATCGAGATAGTCATAGTACGTTAGATAGTAAATATATTACCTTAGAGCCAGGTCAGGTAGTATGGCTTATGGTCAGTCATGCCAAGCTAAGTAAAGCAACATTAAAAAAATATTTTTACGATGCAGCATTACGTAATAAGCGTATGCAGCAGTTCGTTGCTGATCGTTTAACAGATAACGATAATACTGATGGGATATCTTTCCTTTCACCTGAAATAGATTATATAAATAGTTTTCATCAACGAAAGCAGCTAGAGCAGGGCGGTGACATCGGTGATAAACTTACAGTACATGAAAAATATGCAAAAGAAATTGTTAATGAAGATGAAGATGAAGATGAAGATTTCATTAAAAAGGATGCTAATGGTGCTATGAGTTCGGCTTCTCAGCTATACAAAAATATGAAAAGGGGTATTAATAATAAGATAAGCGAGTTCGAGAAATATATAGATAGTGGCTACGGGGATAGCGAGGATGATAAATTATTCGAAGAGTCTGACAAGCATCAATTGAAAATTTTCAAAGATACTAAACCTATGATGGTTGCTCTATATGACCCTGTAGGCGAAGTCATCGCAGCCGCGGAGAAACGTAATTACTTAATTAGCCAGCTCAGTGAAATATCCGAAGAAAGGGATTATAGTCGTAAACTTATTAATGCTTTGATTATAAAAAATCTTGAAAAATCAAGTATAAAGACGACTGAGTTTAAAGGCAAAGACATATTTAACTGGGGGGATAACGATGTTCTAGGGACAGCGCTTAATATCGTATTCTCAGATACTAATCCAAAGACTTTGATATTTAAGCATATTAATAAGCCGAATTATCAGCATTACTTACAAACTTCCCAAAAAATAATTGATCTTAAGAAAGAGATTGTCAGTGCTCGTAAAACTTTTATTAAAGCTATCGGTAGCGAAGATTTTAAATACATTTTAGAGAATGACTTTGATATTGAGCTTACTCATGAAGCAGAAACTGCCAAAAGCTTTGAGTCTATGATTGCTCGTTGTATCGTAGGATGTGGTACTGATGATAGTAACCTTGGTGTGCCCCAAAGTATCTTAGATGCCTTTGAGATCAATCCGCCTAAGAGTGATGAAACCACTAACGAAGAGTTTAAAAAAGTATTACTACCTCAGCTAGATCGTAGTCTCGGAATCAACGAAAACTGGTTAATCAAGGCACTTGGTGGCTTAGACAAAGAGTTTGTTAACGAACTCTATGACTTTAAGAAGAAGGACAGGGGGTCTGAAGCAGCCGGTTCAGGTATTGGCTATGTCAGTGACAGAGCCAGTACTGCTAAACTTAATCAAATTACAAGTACTATCGCCAACAAAACAATACTTATAAATACGCTTAGTCACAACTTGTTGAAGCTTTATAAAAATAATCCAGAAGCAGCTAGACAGTTACATATTACTTTAGAAAAAAGCATCTTTCATCATTATGGTCTTTACGTTGTTGGAGAGAGTGTGACAGCGAGGGTCGAGACTATAACGACCTATGCAAGTATGGCTGCAGATTTTGTTTTGCCTAAATGGGTTAAAAATGGCATCGATAAAAGAGCATCTAAAATGAAGGCTGGTCTTAAAAGTGGTTTTGAAGACTTCTCAGGTCTTAAAGTGGTTAAGCAACCTACTTTTGGTACAGAGGCTGAAGCTAAAACCTATGTACTCCATTATGTTAAAGAAGTTAATCGAAGCAAGCAAGGTGCTAGTGCACTTGAGCCACTGCATAATGGAAAGCCTATTGATTTAGATGTGCTTAATGCAGATGAATTAGCGGCTCATGCAATAAAGTGGCATAACAGAAAAATGAATGTTGGTGCCGGTTTAGTATCTGGTGTGGTTGCTTTTTTTCAATTAAATTCACTTCTCGAAAGTATGCCAGAGCTTGCAAGACTAGAGTATGCAGGCGATGCGTCATTATTAACGGAAAAGCAACTCGGTGTAGCAAGTGGTGGCTTGGCTCTAGTAACAGCAAGTATGGATGTGACCGCTTCAGGAGCTAGCTTGCTCGGTAAAGCTAGTTTTGCAAACAAGCTGGTATATCGAGCAGGATGGATAGGCGTAGCTGGAGCAGCACTGGAGGTTGGGAGTTTAGCTATATATGGTCATCGTAAGTTTAACGATGGGAACACTGCTTCATGGGTTTATACTGGCGCTGCTGCTGTATCTGTATCAGCTTCGGCTGCAGCGGGTTTGATTTATGGTTATGCAGCAGTTAGTACAGCAACAGGTGGAGCAGCTGCTATTCCAGGCGCTGTGCTGCTCGGTGTCATGATGGTAGGATTGTCTTTAAGTTATGGTTTTCAAAGACTGGCTTATAAGTATGATGACAAACAGAATACTCTGATAGAGTATTGGTTAGACAGTAGTATCTTTGGAAATCACAACATGCAAGAACAAGGTTATAAAGACTTAAACCCATTTAAGACCTTTACAAGCTTGGCAGAAGATATCAGTGGATTCGTCACTGCTTGTACAAGCTTTGTTGCTAGTAGTGAGTTAAGTCAGGATCCCATAACTAATAACAGTGGTATTTTGGGTTTTACTGCTTCAAATGTACTAAATAACATCAAATTTAACAGTCGAATCGTTATTGAAAACTTTGCTGATGTCAGTGAACTAACTATATCTGTTGAGCTGGTCAAAAATAATGGTGAAGTGTTAACTAATATTTTTGATATGAGTTTATCATCGACGAATGGTTCTCCATTATCTACTGGCAGTGGCGTTTATTTTCATCGTAATCAAGTAATTATCAAAAAAGAAAAGAACGCTACAGTTATAGAGATAAGAGACATTTATATTGAAGATAGTGTTTATAGTGAGGATAGTATAAAAAAAGGAAAGGTTATTATCAAGTATATTCCCGATAGTACTCAAAACCCTACATATCCACTATATAATTTTTCTTATATGGATAATGAGAAATATTAAAAGTTAATAATATTAATAAATTGAGTATAAAATGATATTGCCCATACCTCAACAGCTTCCTATTGGTAAAATAATTGGCCGTCCTTACGAAGGTAAGATTGCTGACTTCAACGAGCAAGAGTACAGTGTATATAGGCTAAGTGGGCTTATACATGAAATTAACCCAGATTATTTATTATTCCACCCATCAATAAACTCTATCCAAAATGTATCCTTGTTGGCATCTTATGCATCAGCTTGGTTATTTGGACAAAGTTTCTTTATTGCTCTAGTAGTTTTTCACGATATTATATTTTATAAAGGTATAGATTTACTGTTTCTTATAGGTATAGCTGTACAATTGTTATTATTATTGATGCTTGGGTTTGCACCTTTTCTAACTTTAAAACAGTTTAGAACTAAACAGTCTCGCTACTACAAAATTCTGCTACTAAAAAGTACTCAACAAATTGCCTATTATGAACATAATAAAAAGCAAGAACCTATCTTTCATTTGATTGATTATAAAGATATTATTGCCTCTGTCAGAGGTAATGAAGGTACTAAATTTGAGTCTCTTAACTTACATATTGTTGATAAAACAACAGACGAATTGATTCATTCGATTAAATTTGATGATCATAGACTCAGCCCCTATGACCAATGGGCGTTTATCCGTACCTATATGGAACGTCCAGCCGATGAACTATCTTTAGATATCGAATATGCTCAAGAATGCCCAACAGACATGAGTACCTCATTACTTGCGTGTGCTGACATTGCGCAGGTATCAAAGGACGTCTATTACTCTAATGCTACTCATGAGATAAATCTAATGGGGTGGTCACGAGCCTGTATCGTCAGCTACTTAGATTTAGCCGAAGGTAATATCTACCAATCCAGTGCCAATCCTGCACTGCACTCTGAAGTGCAGCGTCGGCTCATGTGGGATGGAAAAGATAACCCATATAACGTGTTGCCTGTCACCGCAGAGCGCCAAGCCGCCTTTGATAATAAAAATACAAAGGTCAAACTGAAATGGTACTCAGGCATAGCAGTAAATGCGACATGGTTTATCGGCTCGATACTATATGTGATGTTGGTGATTGCTTAGATAAGAATAAGAAGGCTGTGAATGCAATTACGTGACGATTTTGCCACCCACATCAGTGAACTTAACAATCCTATAGAGCGTCCATACTCTCAGCCTATAGACAAGACGCTACTTAACGATAATGAAGATGATATCAGCTATCTTAATAGAGAAATCCATAATATAAACCCTGATTATCTTACCTTTTTCCCCGCTTATTTCTGGTATTTCTATTTTGTTATTGGATGGGTTTATTTTTCTGTTTTTATGTTTTCTCTAGTTTTTATTGATGAAATTTTTCGCTTAAAAACTTCTAATATCCCTCTATTGTTGTTGGATATTTTTATATTACTATTGATGTTTATCGTATTCTGTGTGCCATTAGTCCTAATCCTCTATCAATTCATTACCAAGAAACCGTTTCGCACCCAATACTACTTTTTAAAGCAGCAGCAAAAAATAGCTTACTACTACCGTCCGCTATGGAAAATCAGACAGCCCTACGTGCTAAAAATAGTAGACTACAAGGACGTCCATCCAGACCTCCATCAAGACAAAGGCAATCGGGCGTATACACCCCTTAATCTTTATGTCGCTGATCCTGAGACAGGCGATATCACCCATCATCTAAAGTTAGAGGACTATAACGTCAATCCAAGAGTGCAATGGGCGTTTATTCGCACCTATATGGAAAGTCCAGCGGATGATCTGCCAATAGACAACGAAATCTGCCAAGCTTATCCAACTGATACTAGTAAATCACTATTTGCCTGTGCTGATATTGTCTTTCGCAAAAATGGCATACTACCTAGCAATCATTCTGGCGGTGATCAGATCATGGTCTTTATCATAGGCTCAATAATAGCTTTAGGTAATCTGTTTCAGGCAAATCATTATCAATGTACCAAGCGAGCCATCTTGCATCCTGACGTGCAAAAGCTTTTAACCTGGGACGGTCAAAACAATCCCTATCCGATACAGCCTATAACTGATGAAGCCGAACTAGCCTTTGAAGGTAGAAACTGGGAAGTTAATGTCAGGTGGGTATGTATCATACTTATTAATGCTGGTTTATTTGTATGGGCAGTAGTGGCATATAATACTTAGTAGTTATCTACTATAGCCCCTAAGTTAAAGAAGAAATAAGATAAGTAGGGGGTTTGTCTAGAAGACCCATGAAATCAATACTGATTTTAAGTAATGGACTCAAACTATAATCTAATAACTTTAAAACCGATACAGCATTGTTTGTATGAATGCTTACTGACTCTGCCATGCAAACAGAAGACAATAAAATTTGCTGCTGGTAGCATATGATATGTAAAGAAGCGTGGTTCTAAAAAGATATAGATGAAATTCTTACTGAAGACCATCTAGGGAGTGGGCGTTTAAAGAAGAGATTCAGTTTAATAAGAAATATTAAGGCATAAGAAAAAGGCTTCCAATTGCTTGGAAGCCTTTTAATGTAATGGTACCCGGAGCCGGACTTGAACCGGCACGCTATTGCTAGCGAGGGATTTTAAATCCCTTGTGTCTACCAATTTCACCACCCGGGCAAAACTTGTTTTATCTAAAATGTAAACTAGCTGATAGACCATCTAGTTACTAGATAAGTGCTCGCTATTATAGTCAATTATGATAATAATGCAAGCTTAAATTAACGTAAAGTTAATAAATAATTGGAGGCTGGAGTCGGAATCGAACCGGCGTTAACGGAGTTGCAGTCCGCTGCATGACCACTCTGCCATCCAGCCAATCAAGGTGGCCTATATTAGCAAAACTATAATAAATTACAAGTGATTTTTTCATTAAAAACAGGTTATTTACTACCTTATCTATAAATAACCCTAATTTAGAGTTATTTATACGATTAATAGGCTTTAAGATGCTATCACCAAGCTAGTGCTCAGTGATGTTTTCTAAAAATAATGGCGATGAGACGCTAAACGATATCCTTGTTATCACGTTTTGCTTTTTTAATATCACGATAAGTTGCGGTGCAAATTAATATCAGCACCCCTAACGTAATCACTGGCCAAATCAAAATATATGAGCCGTAGATAAAGACGTTATCCATACTATCTCCTTATAGTCTCTTTTAATAGTCATCGGATGATCAGTTTGATGACGCTATGACAAACTGACCAACCGTTGTTTACATCAAATAATTTCAGTTAAGACAATTTAAATTTGTGGTGTATCAGGCTTATTATCGTAGTCACCCACACGCTGCTTGATTAAGTCAAAATCAAAATGTTCGTTACCCATCAGGCTGACTATCACACAGACGATAGTACTAGCGCCATAAGCGGTCAGTGAGGCCAGTAGAACCATATATTGACGTAAGAAGCCAGTGGCAAAGATTAGCATCAGTACGAGCGTGATAGCAGCGGCTCCCATGCCTATCTTACGACCTAAGAATCCAAAGACCATCAGACCAATCACGACAGCACCACCGACACTGGCCAATATCTCGAAGAATAGGGCAGTGAAACCTGTAATCGGTAGTAATTCAAAGCGTACAACACAGAATAGAAGAAGTCCGATGATGACGGCTGAGGTGAAAGCAGTATTGGTCACGCGATTCCAGAAGACACTGGCAATGACAGGAAAGACGATCGCCCCCCATAATGCGCCAACGAAGACTAGCATCACTAAAATGTCTAGTTTAAAGCTGGCAAAAATCAATCCAGCTGCCGTCGCAACAATCATCGTGCCACGACCGACGAGCATCATAGTTTTTGGTTTAATATGACCTTTTCTAGCGATGTTTTTACCATAGACATCAGCCATCATAATCGTCGATAGTGCTGATAAATCGGAGTCAGCAGTGGATGACAATGAACCAATCACTAAGATAAAGAATAATGCGATAAAGACAGGATGCAGGTAAGTGCTGACCATCTGTGGAATCAGGTTATTCATATTGCCATCGAGTGGTTCGATACCGATGGTGACGGCCATCAATCCAATCATACCTAGACCAATGACGATACCAGCGTAGCCGACGGTGGCTGTGACAAAGGTGGCCTTAATCTTAGTTTTATCAATCGCAAATAATCGTTGGGTAATGGTTTGGTTACCGATCGCGTAAGCCAATACCGCAACGAAATAGGGCGCACCTTGCTGAAAGAATGCTTCAGAAGAAAAGAAGTTTTGTTGCTCCAATGTCAGATTTGACAGTCCTTCAACCATGACTTCAGGCCCACCCATCGCAAATAGTACCGCTGGGATAATGACAACACCAATGGCCATCAACGCGACCAATTGGGCGAAGTCAGTAAATACGGATGCACGGAAGCCTGACGTTAACGTATAGCTCAATACCCCGATACCCGCGATCATCACACCGGTTTGGAATGATAATGGTGACAAGACTGACACCAGTGCTCCAGCAGCAGTGAAGTTGACCATCAAGCTAATTAAGCTGCCCATAATATTAGATATTGCTAAAATTAATTGGCTTGATGAACCATGGCGGGCATGGATGAGCTCGCCTAACGTGTGACCATTGGGGGCAAGCTCACGAAAGCGCATACCAAAAGGGTAGATGAATAAAATCATCAACGCGCCCCAGAAGCCATAATGTATCGGTCCTGATACGCCGTATTTATAGCCAGAGGTAGCCGCGGCATAAAATGAAGCAGCCCAAATCCAAGTGGCGGTCATACTGGCCGCGCCCATACCAAAGCCAACACCGTGGCCTGCCACCATAAACCCAGAAGTTGTTTCTTTGTCCTTTTTTATCAACAAAGAAAGCAGGTAAGTGCCGCCATAAAAAGCTAGTAGTAATAAAATAATGGTTAATGATGAAAATTGGAACAATGACTCAGTTTTCAAACTTATACCTCGCAATTGTTTTAAGTAAATAAAGTTTATTAAAATTATCTATTCCAAACTATTGAGCATACGACATAGCCTAAAAAGCCCTCATACTGGATGTATGTGGCTAATGTAAACAGCAAAAATACCAACTGTAGTGTTGAGCAAGTACTAAGTGTCGTGCCGCTGTTTTATGACTCACATCGTGTTAAATCAAAATGACAGGGGCTACTCTCAATAGGCGTCAGTTAATGGATAAACCATGACACTATTAATAGGCATACACAAAGGTAGCTGAGTGCTAAAGAAAACTCATATGATGAGCGTCTATAGCAGAATTACGAATGAGCACTAAGCCATAAGGGCATGACCTGAGCTCGGTTTAGACAGCCTTATCAGCTGTAATAAGCAATAGTTAAGAGGTTTTTACTCAACTATCGCATTGATGCATCACCTGTAATTCAAATACCAAATCCAATACTGTGTGAATAATCAGCACAGTGAACTTGGTATTAATAAATAAAACTACAGATCTGTTAAGTGTATGTAACATGTTCGTGAGGTTAGGGTAACCTATTATGTCGTCAACCTCAAATTTTATGCGAGATTAATAGAGCATTTCCTCAATTCAATTGCTTACCACTTAAATGGGCTAAAAGTAGCTAAATCTAGCCAAACAATGTCAGAAATCTAGTTAATATCTCGATATTATCTGCGCTAGCTTTTTCATTTTACTGTAACTTATCTTATTTTTATTGATATCTTTAAAATGGGGGCACGACCTTACCTTGAACATCTGAGCATTCAAGGTAAGCCATTAATAGATAGTCTAGGTTTAGTGAAAGGGGTGGTATTGAGAGTTGTTACGAGAAGCTAATATGAGTAAATTTAAGATGATACCTATTCATTAGTTCTATGAATTAGCCTTTATTACAGAATACGTGATGATGGATCAAATGCCTGAGTAGTAGGTCACTCTATCGTTACGTAAGAATCCTGCTAATCCCAATCCATAACGCTCAGCGACACGTACCGCTGTACTGGTAGGCGCAGACATGCCAACCAGCCAAGGTATGCGACCACGGATAGATTTCTGTACCAGTTCAATTGATAGGCGTGAAGTCATTAGCACACAGTCGACATCGACCTTTTGACGCAGTTGCCAGCCAATCAGTTTATCGAGGGCGTTATGACGTCCTACATCCTCAAATAGATATAACTGCTGCTGATGTATCGTTGCCGCTGCATGTACGGCGCCTGTTAGTTGGTGGGTGTGCTGTGTGGCATCGACTTGTTGTCGCATTTTTAATAAGTCGTCTAGACTCGGTGTTGTGGATTTTTTATTTGAGCCGTTTGATACATTATCTTGGGCGTAACTACTCAAATCAGGCAAAGCTTGTGCCAGTCCAGTGATACCGCACATGCCGCAACCTGTGCGCCCTGCGAGCTGACGTTTCTGTGCTTGGATACGTTGATGGCAGCGTTGGTTTAAGATCAGTTCCACGATGTAAATATCATAGTCCTGTAGCTGTTGTAAGGTTTGCTCAAGGCTTTCTGCTTCAACATCTTCTGATTCCAGATCAGCTGATTCTTGAGTAAGGGGTTGGTAGCTTGCGGTATCGGTTAGCTGAGTGACGTCCCAATCAAGCAATTCATGACTGTGTTGGATCAAGCCTTCGCTAAATAAAAACCCAACAGCTAAATACTCTAACTGATGCGGGCTTGCCATCAATACCGCATAGTGAATACCATTGATAATTATAGCAACAGCAGCCTCTACAGCGAGACTGGCGGGTTGGCGATCAATATGTACTTGAGCAGTGTTGTCATCGTTGTTGTTAGCGGATGAATAATAATGCTTTTCTGATAAATGGGTACGTACCAGTGGCGTCATCGATGTGTTTACGGTTTCAAACACATTGCTTTCATGCGGCGGTTCACTGGTGCGCTCATGCTCTTTAACATAGGTCTCAGTTGTCATCATTTTACGATCTACTTCCCACTTACTATACTGGCTCAGTAATGCTTGCATTGACCCGTTGTAAGACAACCGTCGTTGATTTGTACGCTGGTATGTGTGAATCGGGCGCATGCGTGTCTAAGTCAAATAAGTCGTTACATTCAGGGTAATAGGCGGCAACAGCATTAGACGCAATATCCATTTCAGTCAATACCAGTGGCCCTAGTGTACGCGGCTGGCTAGTACCATTTGGGTTACCTTGTCGAGATACCATGACACTATCACCTGCATTCCAGCCCAGGCGGCTGATTTCATCAGGATGCATCAACAAAACATCACGGCGATTGGTTTGACGATAGCGATCTTTATAGCCGAAAATCATCGTATTAAATTGGTCATGACTACGCACACTGGTCAATTGCCAAATCTTTTGTCCATCGTTTTGATCGTCATCAACGCTGCCATTTTTTCTCGCATTGTCTTCAAGAGCTGATGTTGTTTCTGCCATTTGTGCGGCGACATAAGTAATTGGGTATTTGGGTACTTCGAACTGTGCCTTACCACTGTCAGTGTTCCATATGCGATGGCGAGCAGCATGATATAAATGAAAGCCACGTTCAGTAGTGCGAATGCGATGATTAAAATTTTCGAAGCCATTGATAGCTTGGGCAACATAGTCACGAACGATGTCAAAATCCTCGCTCATGGCTTGCCAAGGAATAGTAGAGTCAGGGCCAAGCACATGAGTGGCTATGTCTGCCACAATCTGTGATTCAGACTTTAAGGTATCACTGACAGGTTTGAGCGTGCCTTGAGTGGGTACTACCTGACACATAGAGTCTTCGATGGTTGCAAATTGCTCGCCTTTAGCCGTCACGATGCGTTCAGTACGGCCTAAACATGGCAAGATTAGATTGTTTGTACCCGGGTACAGCATAGTCTCATTTAGCTTGGTACCTACGAATATATTAAGCTGAGTTGTCGTCAAAGCTTGTTCAATGGCACTGGTATCAGGTGCTGCCACAGCATAGTTGCCACCCATGCCCATAAATATTTTTAGTTTACCAGCGATAAGCGCTTTGGCCCCAGTAACCACGTCATAGCCATGCTCTTGTGGCATAGGATGCTCAAAAACACGCTCCAGACTGTCTAGTAAGCTTTTGCTAGGGCGTTCATGGATACCCATGGTGCGATCACCCTGTACATTAGAGTGCCCACGAACAGGAGACGCGCCTGCGCCATCAATACCAATCATTCCCATTAATAATAGTAGATTGGTAATCATCGCGACATTGTCATCACCTTGCACATGCTGAGTGATGCCCATACCCCATGTGCAAATCGTTGCAGGACTAGCAGCAACCAGTTCGGCGAGATTTATAATATCTGTTTCTAGAATACCGCAACCAAGCTCGATATCTGCCCATGACTGCTCTGCCAACCACTGTTTTATTGGCTCAAAACCTGATGTATGAGTGCTAATGAAATCGTGGTTGATTTTATCGTTTTCAATCAGCCATTTGGCGATACCTGTCAATAACGCCGCATCGCCACCGATCTGAAGTTGAACTACTTCATCGACCATGTCATTGCTTTGGCCTGCTGCCATATGTGTGGGTTTTTGCGGGTTTCTAAATTTACTTAGACCTTGTTCTCGCATGGGATTGATAGAAATAATTCGACACCCTTGCTCGTGAGCATGGGCGAGCATCTCAAGCATTCGTGGATGATTGGTTGCTGGATTTTGTCCAAACATCAAGATAAGTTTGGCTTGCTCAAAATCTTCTAACTTGACCGTTGCTTTACCAATACCTAACTGCCTTCCTAGCATGACCGAGGTTGGCTCGTGACACATGTTTGAGCAGTCAGGTAGGTTATTAGTACCGAAACAGCGTACGAACAACTGATACATAAAGGCTGGCTCGTTGGTGACACGGCCTGAGGTATAAAAGAGCGCCTCATCTGGCGAGTTCAACTGTTTGAATTGTTCAGCGATACGTTGGTAAGCCATCTCCCAAGAGATCGCTACATAGCGGTCTTGCGCGGCATCATAATATAGCGGCTCTGATAAGCGGCCACTGTGTTCTAGTTCATAGCCAGACCACCCTTGCAACTCAGTGACGGTGTGTCGCGCAAAGAACTGGGCATCTGCTTTTTTGGTCATGGTTTCACTAGCGATGACTTTGATACCATTTTCGCAGACGTCGATAGCTTTGTGTGACTTGTGGTCAGGCCAAGCACAACCTGGGCAATCAAATCCGCCTTGAGGTTGGTTGCTTTTGAATACGCTGACACTGCCACGCAAAAAAGTTTGATAGTCCATCAGTTTACGAGTAGAGGAAAACAGCGCAGGCCAACCAGCAGCAGGGTGGGAGTAGACAGGAATTTTGCGCATGACAAACCTCATAGATAAATGGTGATGGATAAGTTGTTTTTATAGACGACAACTATATAATGATGAGCGAGAAATTTGTAGAATCAGTAACTATAGATAACAAAAAACCTTTGAGAAGATTGAGTGTTCTCAAAGGTTGATAAGTGACCTATGCTGTCAAATCTGTAGACATTCACTTGGGAGATTTTAGTTACGTAGCCTGACAATAAAAGTCAAACCACATCTGTCTTGGCGTTCTATAGCCTAAATCCATAAAGTGAGTAATACCGAGCACCTTTTCGAAGAGGGTTGAATCTCATATAGTCAATTTTCTCGGAATATTAAGTCTCCGATAAAGTTGGGGCGGTTCATCTTACTCAATATATTTTTTTACTTATAACAAAATGCAAGTATTGTCGAAATGTCGGGATATAATTTCTATACGCATTGCAAAGTTTCCATAAACTGCATTTTGCTATTCAGCATCTCTTTTTTCAGCCAATTTTTAAACACCACCTTTCTCTCATCTTCGTAAAAAGGGTGATAAGACAATAAATGATAAGACGAGCTGTCTGCCATTGGAGGATGGATTAATTCTAAAAAGTGATGCGAAAGTTCTTTTTCCACCATAAATATTGAAACAATAGCGGTTCCCAAACCAGCTAAGCATCCCTCAATACATAAGTAAAAGTGCTCTAACACCATGGTCTCGTACGATAAAATCTCGCTACTCACTAACTTGGATTTATTTATGTGATGCCAAAAATTTGGTCGAGAAGAAGTCAGTAATAGGGTATTCGTTGGTTCAGTTCTAGGGTTGCGGACAGCGACTATGTATTCTTCAATAATTTTCTCATGAAATATATTTTGTTCCCATTCAAAATCATTTCTGCGCAAAGCAATATCAATAGATTTCCCTTGAAAGTCTACTGTTCCACCATCCGTTAGCAATACAATTTCAAACCCATAATTTAATGAATTAAATTCAGCCAAACGCGGTATCAACCATTTCATTGAAATAGTGGGTTCACAGGAGAGTACCAGTTGCTTTTTTCGATGATCTTGTCTCGTTAGATCTACAAGACAGTCATCTAATTTTGCAAAAACTTGCTGGCAACAAGAAAAAAGTAGATTGCCATTGGCTGTGAGCACCAGTTTCTTATTGACTCGGTTAAACAAAGATACACCTAAAGCATCTTCCAAATTCTTAATCTGTTTACTTACTGCACTTTGTGTCACAAACAGTTTCTGAGAAGCAAGCGTCACACTATTATGCTCTGCAACGTAGTAAAAGAACCTTAATGAATTCAACGATATTTTTTCTATCATGCCAAAATCTCATAGATGATGATGTAATAAACTCAATTTTAGTTTATCTGTAAATGTAGGAGAATGCACTTAAATTAATAATATGAAAAGACTAATATAAAGATAAAACTCTTTATATATTGGTATTTTCTTTATAGAGTTCATTACATGACAGAATTTTTTACCGTTATCATGATTACCATTCTTGCTGTGATTAGTCCTGGGGCTGATTTCGCTATTGTTACTAAGAATAGCTACCTATACGGGCGTTCAGTCGGTGTGCTAACGTCTATTGGTATAGCGCTAGGTGTCTTAGTACACGTGACTTATACGTTAGTAGCTGTTGCGACTGTAATGAAACTTGCGCCAAATTTTTTGACAATCATAAAATATCTTGGTGCACTTTATCTTATTTATATTGGTTATAAGACATTCATACAAAAGCCTGTACATGACGTCGGCGCTTCTGCGCGCATCAGTTCCGGACAAGCATTGCGCTATGGTTTTTTTACCAATGCTTTGAATCCCAAAACTACATTGTTTGTCATTAGCACGTATACGCAGATTGTTAGCGCCAGTACCCCAAAATCTATTTTAATCGGTTATGGATTGTTTATGTCTGTGGCTCACTTCATATGGTTCGCCTTGGTGGCTTTATTGTTCTCTCAACGGACGCTAAGAGAAAAAATGCTAAAGCAGCAAGTCGCAATTAATCGTGTCATTGGTTTTATATTAGGTCTATTAGGTGTGTTCTTGCTCTTTGCAAACTTAAACTAAAGGAATTAAATATGAATAAAGTTACCTTTATCGATATGGAAGGGGGTTTAGTTCCGGAGATATGGAAATTAATGTAAGCATTGCGGCTGATAGGTATTAAAAGCTTTTGCGCAAAGTAGAGAAGTGTCTCTATTTATTCTTAAATCACCTAGGGTGTGTCATCGATTAGATTATGAGGCTTAAAATAAGAAAAATTGTAGATAAATAATGTATTAATGTGCTAATTGATAACACACCCTAACACTCTAATAACTTTAAGGTTGAACTTTCATGACGCTACAAATTGATCATATCTCACTATCGGTTGCCAACTTAAATAATGCTGAAAAATTTTACGATGCTATTATGCCTATTTTAGGTGCTAAGAAAGTAGAGGGTTCAGCCGAGGCTTTAAAATACGGCATTCGGAACACGCCAGCTGCTCATCATAATAGCTATCTGACTATCTTTGAGGCACAAGACTTCACTCGTAACCATGCTAACCATTGGTGTTTTCAAGTCGATAAGAGAGATAGAGTTGATTCCTTTCATGTTCAAGGCATTGCTAATGGTGGATATGACGCTGGGCAGCCAGGACTTCGAGCTGAGTATCATGAGGGTTATTATGCCGCTTTTCTAATCGATCCTTCAGGGAACAAGATTGAAGTCGTTTGTCATTCTTTATAAAATTTATATAATGACTATGATGATTAAAAATGAGGAGGGTAGATCACGCCAAGGATAGCCGACACGCATACGATACAGTACGCCTTCGACCGTTTGTCTAAGATTCCCTGTGACATAGATATTAAGCTCTAGTAATATAGACCTTAGTCTTGTCCAGTGTTGCTCTTTGAGCAAGGCATAGCAAACGACGTCCTTTTTGTGTAAGAACTTAAAGGTTACTCGTTTGCTATTTTTTTGTTCCTAATGTTCAACACGCCCATTTAACAGGCGTTTTTTATTTAGCATTCAAATGCAGCTGTTTTGCGGATTAGCTTAAAATCAAGCTGTCATCTTCGACTTTTTCGCCACGAGTTTGCTCAAACATATCGAGCAAGTCATGTACAGTCATGCCTTGGCGTTTGTCGCCTGACACGTCTAGTACGACTTGGCCTTGATGCAACATAACAGTACGTGTGCCATGCGCCAATGCTTGTTGCATCGAGTGCGTGACCATCATAGTTGTCAGCTTATTGTCCGTTACAATCTTATCGGTCAACTCTAAGACAAAAGCCGCTGTCTTTGGATCAAGTGCCGCTGTATGCTCATCTAGTAATAGAATTTTAGACGGTTGCAATGATGCCATAAGCAGACTGACAGCTTGTCGTTGACCACCAGACAACAGTCCCATACGGTCAGTCAGGCGATTCTCTAGTCCAAGCTTTAAGACTGAGAGTTTCTCTCTAAACAAGTCGCGGTTATTTGGGTTTAGGGCAAAGCTCAAACCACGTTTGCCGCCGCGCTTATAGGCAAGCGCCATATTTTCTTCAATAGTGAGCGCTTCACAAGTTCCTGCCATTGGGTCTTGAAACACACGAGCAACCCAATGAGCACGTTGATGCGCAGTCTTTTTGGTGACATCAATACCGTTTAACAGGATTGAGCCACTATCGACGCGTGTGGTGCCACTGACTGCGTTTAGAAAGGTCGACTTACCAGCACCATTGGTACCGATGACCGTCACAAACTCACCATCTGCAATGTTTAAATTGATACCGCGTAGTGCAGGGTTTTCAATGGGCGTTCCAGGATTAAAGGTCAACCGCAAATCTGTAGCTTGCATCATAATAATTATTCCTTATGGTTGCACATTGACATTAAGCTCGAACTTTACGACTTAAGAATTTATTTTTAGCTTTTGGCAATACCAAGGCAAATACGACGAGTAGCGCTGTAATCAAGTTCAAATCCTGCGGGCCAAAGCCAATACTACGCAGCGTATCACTCGATAGGGCGACCTGAATAAATAGCTTGTACAGCACAGCACCAACGACCACGGCAAAAGTAATCAGCCAAATGCGCTTGGCCGGAATGATGGTTTCACCGATGATGACCGCTGCTAGACCAATGACAATCGTACCGATACCGATCGAGATATCTGCACCGCCCTGAGTCTGAACGAACAATGCACCCGCTAAAGCGATCAAACCGTTAGACACTGCCATACCAACGATGGTCATCCATGAGGTATTAATACCTTGAGCCTGCGCCATTCTTAGGTTTGAGCCAGTGGCACGCATTGAAAGACCAGTCTCGGTACTATAGAACCAGTTTAAAAACAGCATGGCAAGTATCACAACCATACCAATAATCAAACAGCGCATCCAATAGCCATTACCATCGGTCACCAAGGTGCTAAACACCGTGGTTTCGCCCAATAGCGGTAAGTTTGGCGCTCCCATAATACGTAAATTGATAGAATATAGGGCAACCATCACTAAAATACTGGCAAGTAATTGCAGTATGCCAAGTTTGACATGCAACCATGCAGTAACGATACCAGCGACGGAGCCTGCTAACATACCAAAGGCACAGGCCAACCATGGGTTGATACCAGCGATGATGGATATACCAGCGACTGCGCCACCTAGCGGAAAGCTACCATCAGCGGTCAAGTCGGGAAAGTCGAGCGTACGAAATGAAATCAGCACGCCAAGTGCAACAAGGCCATAAATTAGACCGCTTTCAAGCGCACCAAAAAAAGCAATTAAGGACATAAGATATTAGTCGGTTATCATCAAGCGTTTAGCGATTATTATCACAAGCAAAAAGCAGCAAAGGCATGAAGCATGCTGCCTATAAGCCTATATAACCCAAACGGCTAAGCGGTGAATTTAACAGATTAAGCAATCTGCGGTTAGGGTAAACCAAAACATCTTCCTATGAGGAATGAGCATAAAATACCTTGGTTCGAAATTCGGTTTTAATGCTTATATCACATTAAAAATAACCCAGCTCATATACCAGTAGCTGGGTCATTTTTATACTGAAATAATAGCAGTAAATATAAGCAACAATCTATGATTAAACTATCTATATAGTCGTTTAACGTGATGCTTACATTCAGAGGGCGCTATTCTACCACTTCTTTTGCTTTATCGATAACTGCTTGTGGCAATGTGATGCCTTCAGCTGTGGCATTTTTTGGACTGACATACAAATCAAGTGCTTGTGGTGTATAAACAGGGATATCACCTGCTTTTTCACCGTTCAAAATACGCACCACAATTTTACCTGTTTCGCGGCCAAGTGCATAATAGTCAACGCCCAATGCGGCAATGGCACCGCGTGCAACAGAACTGGTGTCTGAAGCAACCAGCGGGATTTTACTTTCTTTAGCGACTTGGAATAGCGACTCGTAAGCAGATACCACGTTGTTATCGGTTGATGTGTAAATCATATCGACTTTACCTTCGAGGCTACGTGCAGCCATTGCGATGTCGGTACTGCGCTGGGCAGGGGCTTCATGTACAGTGATGCCCATTGGTGTCAGCTTTTCTTTGAGATTTTTTAGGATGATGGTAGAGTTCACCTCACCTGGGCTATAAACATAACCTACATTTTTCAAGCTTGGAATAATTTGGCGCATTAAAGCAATTTGTGGCTCATAAGGGAGCGCATCAGAACCACCAGTAACGTTGGTGCCAGAACCATCAAGCTTTGATACTAATTTGGCTTCTACTGGGTCGGTTACCGCAGAGAATACCAAAGGAATAGTGCTGGTAGCAGCCGCAACCGATTGTGCTGATGGCGTACCAATGGCAACGATAACATCTGAGTTGTCTGCAACAAATTGCTTGGCAATCTGTCCTGCAGTAGCAGTGTTACCCTGTGCGCTTTGGAAATTAACGGTTAAGTTTTCACCGTCTTTAAAGCCGGCCTCATTTAGCTCATCGATGACACCTTTGCGTACGTCATCAAGCGCTGGATGCTCAACAATAGCCGTAATAGCGACGTTTTTCATCTCTGTTGCGGCATCGCCAGTAGCGCTGTCAGTACTACCAGTATCTTGTGCTGATTGATTGCAACCAGTCAATAGAGCGGTACAAACACCGCCTAATAATAGCGCCTTACTAAAATTGAAATGACCAAAACGATTTTGATACAACATGGGTCTCACTCCTGAAAATAATAATGTGTCCGTACATTATTTAATAAATAAAAATGATTGCTAGCGGTTCTTATATTGATAACACGCACCAGATAGGTAACGATTACTTATTTGGCACTCTTTGCTTCTTTGTCGACATTGATGGCATTTTTTAGCAGCTCATCGGTCAAGCTTACGCCTTGTTCAGCCGCATGTTTTGGGCTGGCATATAAGGTTAAGGTATTCATGACTTCGGGCTTGATCGTATTGACGGCTTCGCCACTTAATACTCGATATACCATTTTGCCTGTGGTACGACCAAAGTCATAGTCATTGACACCAAGCGCCGCAGTAGCACCGCGTCTCACACTAAACTCGTCTGAGGCAATGACAGGAATATCAAGCTCATTGGCTGCACCTGCCATCGCTTCAAAGGCAGAGACGACATTGTTGTCTAACGAGGTATAAATAATATCAGCACGACCAGATAAGCTACGCGTTGCCATAGCAACGTCCGTTGGGCGATTGGCAGTGACTTCTAATATTTTAAGGCCACGCGCGGGTGCAGCTTTTTTCAGTTGATTGAGTACTGATACAGAGTTGACCTCACCTGGGCTATAAACGTAACCAATGGTCTTAGCATTAGGCGCAATTTTTTGAATGTTGTCTAATTGCGGCTCAATAGGTAACTCGCTAGATAGGCCTGTCACATTAGACTGGATAGGCACAGCGTTTGCGTCGATAAGCTTCGCTGCGACCGGATCTGAGATAGCGGTATAGATGACAGGGACGGTTTTGGTTGAAGCCACGATTGATTGGGCAGAGGGCGTTGAGATGGCCACGATGGCATCTGGGTTGTCTCCTGCGAACTGCTTGGCAATCTGACCCGCTGTCGCTGTGTTTCCTTGAGCGCTTTGGAAGTTAATTGTTAGGTTTTGGCCTTCGACATAACCGTTGTCAGCCAGCTCGTCTATGATACCGCGGCGCATCTCATCTAACGAAGGGTGTTCGACAATTTGCGTGATGGCCAATGTTTTGGCGGGCTTGCTAGCATCAGCAGTGGCGTTGTCATCAGTTGCAGCAGTGTCTGTAGCATTTGAGCAGCCAATCAGTCCGAGAGTGGCGCTGATAGCAGCACCGTATAGGCTTAAGCGTAAGGTAGAAGCAATAGTCATTATTAGGTTAACTCATAGGTTATATCAATCGTAAAAACCAAGTACATATCGTTAGATGTGTTCAGTCTATTTATAAGAGACCTTACTCGCCTTCGTTATGCTTGGGTTTTAAACATGATATTGGAAAATGCAGGTTAGCCGAGTCAATGCTATGTTGATGCCAAAATAGCAGGCTAACAATAAAGTAATCGTTCCATCGATCATTATGTTCATATTATGACAGTAATGTAAGTTATCGCAATAAAAAATTCAGTCGTGTTCGTCATCGGTGCTAATAAGGAGTAGGTTGGCTATCTTATTCAGTAAAGTCACCATCAAAAAGCTTACAAGCTAGCAACGCATCTATTACGGACTGCCTTCATAATTAACGTAAGCTAATTTTTATACGAGAATTTTCTAATACGAGAATGATAG
This sequence comes from Psychrobacter sp. TB55-MNA-CIBAN-0194, assembly GCF_040309505.1. NCBI lineage: Bacteria > Pseudomonadati > Pseudomonadota > Gammaproteobacteria > Moraxellales > Moraxellaceae > Psychrobacter > Psychrobacter sp. TB55-MNA-CIBAN-0194. The sequence goes on from NZ_JBEOOW010000002.1 coordinate 365,091, forward strand.
TGAGTCCAAAATTCACATTACTATTACGCTGATGTGGCGAATATAAAACTCACGCTGGTCTCTACTTGATATTGTTTAAACGAATACTCTGCAAGCACCATTATGAAGGCAACATTATGAACACTGCTAATCTTAAACTATTAACCATCGCTGGCATCACTGCTACCTCATTGATTTGCTTACCTGCTATGGCAAAAAATGGTCATGGAAACGGGCACGGGAATAGAAATGGACACGGAAATGGCAAATCTGCTTATGTCCATAAAGATAATAACCATCACAGTAAAGCCCGACCTAATATTAACGCTTATCGCAATGCTAGCCCTAACGCCTCATTCAAGCGTGATCTCGATAGATACGGTTACAGAGTAGTCGGCAAGATTGATAGAAGAGATTACGATCGTTCGGTCGTCTTAGACCGTTATGATAACCGCTACATTCGTATTCGCACGCCAGAAAATAATATTGTGACGGTGATTAGTGACACGTTGCAGATTATTAATATTTTGAATAGGTAAGGCTTGGTTTTTATTCATTTAATAAATCAACCATAAAAAAAGATGCCACTAGGGCATCTTTTTTATTTTTTACTACTAAGGCGTGTCTTCAATTCACTCGATAGTTATCTAAATGGGCTAAAAACAGCTAAATTTTGCCAAATATCGTTAAATAGCTAGTTAATATCCCGATATTATCTGCACTATTTTCCTCGTTTGACGGCAATTTATCTCATTTTTATCACCATTTTTGAAATGAAGACACGCCCTAAAAATAACCGTTAAGCTAAAACATCACCAACGACACAAGCATCCGGTAAGGTAACGACTGTTAAGCCCGTCTTTGGCTCACCAGTTGATAGTACCATGCCTTCTGAGATACCAAATTTCATCTTACGCGGTGCAAGGTTGGTCACACAAACGACTTTTTTATCAACCAATTGCTCTGGCTCATAAAACTTACGGATACCGCTGAACACGTTGCGTGGCTTGTCTTCACCAACATCTAACGTAAACTGTAAAAGCTTGTCCGCGCCTTCGACATGGTTACAGGCTAAGACGTGTGCCACTTTCATCTCAACTTTGGCAAAGTCTTCGATACCAATGTAGTCAGTTTGCTCAGCGTCTGCATTGGCTTCTGGTGCTGCATTTTTTGCTGCTGGCTTGCTGTTTGTGATAGCAGCTGGCGCGTCTACTTGTGCGAGAGAGGCTTTTGAGTCTTCTACCATAGCTTCAATATCTTTTTCTTCGATACGCTGCATGAGTGGTTTGAACTTATTGATTTTATGTCCAAGTAACCACTGATTACGGCTAGCGAAATCTAAGCTGTCAATGTTTAAGAATTCTTTGGCATTATTGGTCAGCTCAGGTAGTACAGGCGCAAGGTAGACCATCAATTGACGGAAAATATTAATCGCAACCGAGCAGACGTCTTGAACTTCTTGTTCAGTGCCTTCTTGTTTAGCAAGCGACCATGGTTTTTTCTCGTCAATATATTCGTTGGCCTTATCTGCACACTGCATGATTAAGCGCATAGCACGTGAGAATTCGCGGTTTTCATAGGCAGCAGCAATCTCATCGCCCGTTTTGGTGATGTCTTCTAACAGTTCTGGTTCTGCGCAAACTTCTGAAAGCATGCCGTCGTATTTCTTAACCAAGAACCCTGCACTGCGACTGGCAATATTGACCACTTTTCCAACCAGATCAGAGTTGACCTTTTGCATAAAGTCTTCTAAATCTAGATTGATATCTTCGACTTTGTCAGACAGTTTACTGGCGAAGTAATAGCGCAGGTACTCAGGATGTAAATACTCAGCGTACGTTTCGGCCTTGATAAAGGTACCGCGTGACTTACTCATCTTCTCGCCATTGACCATCAAAAAGCCGTGGGCAAAGACGCCTGTTGGTGTACGATACTCGCTGCCCGCAAGCATGGCTGGCCAAAACAAAGCGTGGAAGTAAACGATGTCTTTACCAATGAAGTGGTAAACCTCGGTTTTGTGCTCGTTTTCTTGTGCCCAATAGCGGTCAAAATCAAGCGCTTGCTCTGTACCTGCGCGTTTGTCGCATAGGTTTTTAAAACTTGCCATGTAGCCGACTGGTGCATCTAGCCATACATAAAAGTATTTGTCTGGTTCATCGCTTGGAGTATCTGGAATTTGAAAGCCAAAATAAGGCGCATCGCGTGAGATGTCCCAAGTCGCTAAGCCTGCCTCAAACCACTCTTGCAATTTATTGGCCACTGACGTTTGCAAACGGTTGTCACTGCGTGTCCAGTCTTTTAAGAATTGCTCAAACTCTGGCAAATTAAAGAAATAATGCTTAGAGGTTTTGAGTACAGGCGTTGAACCAGACAGCGTAGACTGTGGATTTTTAAGTTCGGTGGCATTGTATGTGGTGCCGCATACTTCACAGTTATCACCATATTGGTCTGGACTATCACATTCAGGACAGGTGCCTTTGACAAAGCGATCGGCTAAAAATAACTGCTTTTCAGGATCAAATAACTGCTCAACGTCTTTGGTGCTGATGTGTCCAGCGCTACTAAGACGACGATAAATAAGCTCAGAAAACTCTTTGTTTTCTTCTGAGTGAGTAGAGTGATAATTATCAAAATTAATCAAAAACTTAGAAAAATCAGCTTCATGTGATGCTTTCACTGACGCAATTTGTTCTTCTGGTGTCACGCCATTGGCTTCTGCTTTTAGCATGATGGCGGTACCGTGTGCATCATCTGCGCAGACATAAGTGACCTGATGGCCTTGCGCTTTCATCGCACGTACCCAAATGTCTGTCTGAATATATTCTACAAGATGCCCCAAATGGATATAGCCATTGGCGTAGGGCAGCGCACTGGTTACTAGAATCTCACGCACTTTCATCACCTATATTTTTATATAAACGGGTTAGTTATCAAACGTCTTAAGCAGCTTATGGCCATTAGACGCGATGTTATCAATGCTAAAAACTTCCAAAAATAATGAAAATTTAAAAAGTGTGCCTATGATACCGTAATTCGGCTAAATTTGTGATATTCCTTGGTAATTACTTCTCATTCGTTAGGCATCTACTAACCATAAACAATAGGCTTACATCGAATTTAGACGTTATCAGCTGGCCATAAAAAACCCACCGAGCAATCGCTAGGTGGGTTTTTGGTTAGGTACTGTTGTTTAGACTTTATTATTAAAAATTAAAACGAACCAAACATAGTACCTAAAGTGATAACAGTGACGACCGCTACCAGTGGAATAGCCATTGTGACCATGGCAACGTTTAGATATGACTGCTTGTGGGTCAGACCACAAATCGCTAGTAAGGTAATAACCGCACCACTATGTGGCAAGGTATCCAAACCACCGGCTGCCATGACAGCGACTCGATGCATCAGCTCTGGATTGATACCAGCATTTACGGCCATTCTGAGATAGTCTTCACCCAAAGTGGATAGAGCAATACTCAAACCACCAGACGATGAACCGGTAATACCCGCCAGCGTGGTCATTGCGACCGCTTCTGAGATGAGTGGGTTTTCAGGGCTTAGGTTCAAGATGCTATCACGAATGATAAGGAAGCCTGCCAACGAGGCGATGACAGCACCATAACCGACTTCCGATGCAGTATTAAAAATCGGCAACATAGAGTCGTAAGTACCACGGTTAATGGTTTTTTGTAGATTGTTCCAATGTCCGATACGTAGCAAGATTAATACCACACAAGCCACAACCAATGAGAGAATAATTGACCATAATCCGAGTGAGCCTGCGATATTTAAGTCAGGAAACTGCGTCTGTAAAGCGCTAAAGTCCATCGATGGAAAGATAGCGTACGTCAATACAGCGTTTAAACCGATGACCAATATTAATGGAATCATCGCAACGGTAAATGAGGTGTGATGCGTGTTTAATGCTTCAGTTTCTTTTGCAGTTGAACTGATACCGCCCACATCCTCTTCATCATGCTGACCATAGCCTTCACCCGCTGCATTGGCCTTTCTGGCTCGTGACTGCAACCACAACCAACCACCAATAAACATAACCAGACCACCGATAATACCCAAAATAGGCGCGGCAAATACGTTGGTATTGTAATAAGGAATTGGAATGGCGTTCTGAATGGCAGGCGTACCTGGCAATGCTGTCATCGTAAAGGTAAATGAGCCCAAAGCAATCGCTGCTGGTATCAAGCGCTTAGGAATATCGGCAGCTTTGAACAAGTCTTTGGCGATTGGATAAATAGCAAATGCCACGACGAATAATGACACACCGCCATAGGTCAAAATAGCACAGACTAAGATAACGGCTAAAATAGCCTTGCTAGCACCAAGCTTTTCGACCACGGTATTGGCAATTGCTGTTGCTGCACCAGAGTCTGCCATCAAACGCCCAAAGAGCGCGCCCAATAAGAAAATAGGGAAGAACTTGAGTAAAAATCCACTCAAAGCACCCATGAAAACATCGGTATAGGCGGGAATACTGCTTAAAAAGTCACCTGAAAGAAATACGGCTAATGTCGCCATAATCGGTGCTAAGATCAGCACAGAATAACCGCGATAAGCAAAGAACATGAGTAATAATAGAGTAATGACAATAGCAAGCGTACTAAACATGATGGCCCTCCTTGGCAAAAAAATAAGGCAGCGATTATGCCGTGCTTATCCATATAGGTCAATAAAATTAATCAAAACAGGTCTATTTCGTCTGTTTTATCAAACATAAATCTAGACTCATGCGCTATCCATCATTAATATCTTACCGAACTATATACTGCACAGCGTTGACTCACATGCACTGACTGTTATTTTCTAGTCGCTACGAAAATAATATGTTAAGTTAGCACAAGTGTTTCACGCATGATATAGCGATATAAAATGTATTGTTATGGATGACAATATAAAATACAATGTTTTCCATTTATTAGGTACAGTAAACAGTAATTACTCTCAAATATGATAATCGTTCAATATAGCTCTAACTATATTTTTTAAAACCAAACATTAAATTTACAAGGAATGTGAATATGTTTAGTGCCATCACCAATATGAGCGTGCAGTTAGTCAACCGCTATCTACCATCCCCATTCGTATTTTCGATCGTTTTGACGCTCATCGCGTTTGCGGTGGGACTGGCTATTACTGGCCAAGATATGATTGCTATGGCAGGGCACTGGGGCAATGGGTTATGGTCATTACATAGCTTTGCCATGCAAATGGCATTGGTCCTAGTGACAGGCTACGCATTTGCCAGCGCACCATTTATTCAGCGTTTGTTAGACAATCTTGCCAGTAGAGTGCATTCTCCTACGACCGCTATTATCGTATCAACCTTGGTTGGTCTGGTCGGTTCATGGATAAACTGGGGGTTTGGTCTTATCATCGGGGCTATCTTTGCCAAAGCACTGGCAAAAAAGGTCGCTAATGTCGATTATCCGCTATTGGTCGCTGCTGCTTACTCAGGTTTCGTGATTTGGCATGGCGGTTTTTCAGGTTCGATACCACTGACGCTTAGCTCTGGCGGTGATACGCTGCTGACGCTATCAGGCAATACCATGACCGAAGCGGTACCTCTGTCACAGACGGTATTTGCAGGCTATAACTTGTTGCTAGTAGGTTTGCTCATCATTATTTTGCCACTCGTCAATCGCTTTATGCATCCCAAAAACCCTACGGTTATCGATCCTAAATTGATCAAACAAGAAGTGTATGTCGCACCTCAGAGAGACACGCCGGCACAAAAACTAGATGACAGCCGTATTATTGCTGTTATCCTATTGGCGTTGGCACTGATGTACTATATCAGCGAGTTTGGTAGTAACGGTTTTAACCTCGGGCTCAACATCGTCATTGGGCTGTTTTTGTTTATAGGGTTACTATCGCATGGCACGTTAGAGCGTTATTATCGAGCCGTGCACTCAGGGATAGGTGGCATCACAGGTATTGTGCTACTGTTTCCGTTCTATGGCGGTATCATGGGCATCATGACTGGTGCGAATGCTGATGGGATTTCTATCAGTACGCAAGTGACCGAATTTTTCGTCAATTCAGCTTCCGCAGACAGTTTCCCGATTTTTGCCTTTTTGAGTGCTGGTTTGGTCAACGTCTTTGTACCATCGGGCGGTGGACAGTTTGCGGTACAGGGTCCTGTTATGATTCCTGCTGGCATTGAGCTGGGTGTTAGTCCAGCCATTACTGCGATGGCGATTGCGTGGGGTGATGCGTGGACCAACATGATTCAACCGTTTTGGGCTTTGCCATTATTGGGTATCGCAGGTTTGGATGCACGCGCTATCATGGGTTACTGTCTGATAGTACTGGCGGTATCTGGTGCTGTTATCATGAGTGTGTTTTGGCTGGTGGTATAGTCATTCCACTATAAAAGTATTACTGCGTTAACCTCGCTTGAAGTATTTAATATACATCTACACTCGGTTGCCTTGTACTATTTTTAAATTGAATTGACTATACAAGGTTATAACGCTCAAAAGAAAAACAAGCATAATGAGTTTTCGCTGTTAGGTCTTATTAAAAGTAACAAGCAAATGGATAATTGAAATACTTAATTCAGCATTAGTTTATGCAAGGATTAAAAATATAAATGAGAATTACAGGAGATAAGTATGAGTCAATCAAAGATATACAGTAGTGCTGAAGAGGCGCTAAAAGGCGTCGTGACTGATGGGCAAACACTCGCTATTGGTGGCTTTGGTCTATGCGGTATTCCAGAATCGTTAATCGAAGCATTGCGTGATAGTAAAGTTAAGGGTCTAACCTGTATCAGTAATAACGCGGGCGTGGATGACTTTGGTCTTGGGCTGTTACTACAAACTCGCCAAATCAAAAAAATGATCTCCTCTTATGTCGGTGAAAACAAAGAGTTTGAGCGTCAATATTTAGCTGGCGAGTTAGAGGTTGAGTTGACACCACAAGGCACATTGGCTGAGAAATTACGCTCAGGCGGGGCAGGTATCCCTGCGTTTTATACCGCAACAGGCGTAGGTACTCTGGTCGCTGAAGGTAAAGAGACGCGTGATTTTGATGGTCGAACTTATGTGTTAGAGCATTCATTGCGCGCGGATGTTGCTTTAATCAAAGCACAGAAAGCCGATAAAGCGGGTAATCTGATCTTTAACAAAACCGCTCGTAACTTCAATCCAGACTGTGCAATGGCAGGTAAAATCACGATTGTCGAAGTCGAAGAGATTGTAGAGACAGGCACTTTTGATCCAGATGAAGTGCATCTACCGGGTATCTTTGTTCAACGTATTGTATTGAATAATAGCCCTGAAAAACGCATCGAAAAAACGACAATTAAAGCAGTGTAAGGTGCTTAAATAAAAACGTGGTCGAAGCTTAATTGAAAATAATTAGCAGTCTAAATGAACAAAAATAGAATATCGTAGAAATAAGGAATTTACCATGGCATGGACAAGAGAACAAATGGCGCAGCGTGCTGCACAGGAACTACAAGACGGCTATTACGTAAATTTAGGCATTGGTCTACCAACGTTGGTCGCTAACTACATTCCTGAAGGCGTGGATGTGTGGCTACAATCAGAAAACGGCTTGCTAGGGATTGGCGAGTTTCCCACAGCAGACAACGTTGATGCTGACTTGATTAATGCTGGCAAGCAAACGGTCACAGCAGCGCCAGGCTCCAGCTATTTTAGCAGCTCAGAGTCTTTTGCGATGATTCGTGGTGGCCATGTTAACTTGGCGATATTGGGCGCGATGGAAGTATCAGAAAATGGCGATTTGGCCAATTGGATGATTCCCAAAAAGATGGTCAAAGGCATGGGCGGCGCGATGGATTTGGTTGCAGGCGTACAGCGTGTGATTGTCCTAATGGAACAAGTCAATAAACACGGCGACCCAAAAATTCTGGCCAATTGCGAGCTACCATTGACAGGCAAAGGCGTGGTCGATCGTATCATCACCGAGCTTGCTGTATTAGACGTTACTGATAACGGGTTAAAATTGGTTGAATTAGCAGACGGTGTTAGCTTTGAAGCGTTACAAGAAAAAACGCCAGTAAACATTATCCAGTAAACTTTGTACAGTAAGCTCTTTACTGTAATGTGATTGTCTTAACATCAATGAGCTTTATCCCTCAGATAGATACGCCACTATAATTATAGTGGCGTATTCATTCAGTTCTATTTTTATAAAAATTAACAATATTTTAGACCATTATAAGGAATATGTATGGCGACCCAACTACAACAAGATTTGACAGGCAAAGTAGCGTTAGTCACTGGCTCTGCAAGTGGTATCGGACGTGATATCGCTGAGACTTATGCAAAAGCAGGTGCAGCGGTTGGTATTGCAGATATTAATCTAGAAGCGGCACAGAAAACCGTTGATGCTATTGAAGCGGCTGGCGGACGTGCTCTCGCGATTGCGATGGATGTTACGTCAGAAGATGCAGTCAACGAAGGTGTACAGCAGCTAGTAGATACCTTTGGTGGTATTGATATTCTAGTCTCTAATGCTGGTATTCAGATCATTGACCCTATTGATAAAATGGCTTTCAGCGATTGGAAAAAAATGCTCAATATCCATTTGGACGGTGCATTTTTAACCACCAAAGCAGCGATTAAGCATATGTATAAAGGCGATAAAGGCGGCACGGTCATTTATATGGGCTCTGCTCATTCGCATGAGGCCTCATTATATAAAGCCCCTTATGTGACCGCCAAGCATGGATTATTAGGTCTGTGTCGTGTATTGGCCAAAGAAGGTGCCGAGCATAAAGTACGTTCGCATGTGATTTGTCCAGGCTTTGTTAAAACACCTTTGGTAGAAAAACAAATCCCAGAGCAGGCAGCTGAAAAGGGCATCAGTGAAGAGTCTGTCATTAACGATATTATGTTGGTAAACACGGTAGACAAAGAATTTACGACGGTAGAAGACATTGCGCAATTGGCGCTATTTTTAGCGGCGTTCCCAACCAATGTATTTACTGGACAATCTATCGTTGCCAGTCATGGTTGGTTTATGAACTAAGAAATTATTAACTATCCATTCGATGGAATAGCCACTCGTTTTCTTCTAGATTCTTATCGGATCAGCATCTTGTTTTATACCCATTAGAGCCAATTAGATTGGCTCTTTTTTATTGCTTTTTCCTGTCTATTTTTTGATTAATGGTTGAGATAGTTTAAGAAATAGCAGGCAGCAAACTTGGCTCACAGTAGAACATATGTAGCAAAGCTCAGTCCTACTGGCGTTGTGGTTTTTTTATGCTTGTAATTCAGCTACACTATCAAGATAAAAGGTCTGGCTAAACGCTCATATATTATATAGTCAATCCTCTATAAATTGGATACGGTGTCAGGCTCGCTTAGTCTACTACTTGTAGCACTTTCACTCGCCTTCCTTGTATTCAAATTATATTGAACTGACTATGTGGTTTATCATATCTACTATGGTGTTGAACGAGCTGTTTTAGCATACCAACCCACTTGTATAGGCAGTAATGGTCGCTATGTTTAACTTTATGAAGAAAACTCCCACCAATAAACCAGAAACGCCAGAGCAGCGAGCGGCTCGAGATAGTGCTGTGGACAAGGTATTACTTGGTTATGAAGTCGGTACGGTTAGTATCGCGACTATGGTAACGGGTCTTAATCGCGATGGTGACCAGCTCACTTTAGACTTGCGTCTACCGCAAGAGAGTAAGCCTGAAGCCATTCAGCAAGAGCTGGGTCAATTACTGCATCCGCATGGTATTACGACGATTCATATGAATGTACGTCTACCAGCGCCAGAAAAAGGCTCAGGTTCAAGTTTACCAAAGAAAATGCCGAAGACGACCAATGCTATGGATAGTCAAAGCAAGCCTGTAGCCAATCCTGATGACAATAGTAATAATGATAACAATGCTGAACCACCGATTACTAAAGCGGCACCGACACAAGCATCGTTAGCAGCACATCCGCGTATTCGCCATATTATCGTGGTGGCATCGGGTAAGGGCGGCGTCGGCAAATCGACAACGACAGTCAATATCGCGTTGGCATTACAAAAGCTTAGCAATCGTGTTGGTGTGCTTGATGCTGACATTTATGGTCCTAGTATGCCTACGATGTTGGGTGTTGCCGATGTGAAGCCACAACTAGAGAACGAGCAATTCGTACCTGTTGATGCACATGGCATAGCGATGCTATCAATTGGTAGCTTACTTGATGGCGATAATACGCCTGTCGCATGGCGTGGACCGAAAGCGACTGGTGCTTTGATGCAGCTTTATAATCAAACCAACTGGCCGCAGCTAGATTATTTAGTGATTGATATGCCACCCGGTACTGGCGATATACAACTGACATTGGCACAGCGTATTCCAGTCACCGGAGCCGTGATTGTGACGACACCGCAGCATGTTGCGCTACTGGATGCGCAAAAAGGTATCGAGATGTTTAACAAAACCAACATCCCTGTGCTGGGTGTGGTTGAAAACATGGCACTGCATACCTGTAGCAACTGTAACCATACCGAAGCTATCTTTGGTACAGGTGGCGGCGAAAAAATTGCTGAACAATATCATGTGCCATTATTAGGACAGTTACCTTTAGCCAGCGGTATTCGTGCTCAAGTGGATAAAGGCGAACCAAGTGTATTGGCTGATGATGAGTTTGCACCATATTATTTGAGCATTGCTAAAAACATTGAAACCAATATTAATAAATTTGCCAAGCCTGTCGATGATAAGCGGATTTTCTGATGGTTATTCAGTGTAGATGTCTCAATCTCAACGCTTAACATTTAGCATGTATGGAATGAGGGTGTTGAGAGTTGTCTAATCATCGATTTGATTTATCAATCTAATAGAGTAGTGGATTTTAAAGTCCTCGCTACCCTATAAATTAAGTCATCAATTCCGTATAATCGTCGCTATTAAATATTTGCTAAGGAATGAATAACAATGTCTATCAAATCTGATCGCTGGATTCGTAAAATGGCCGAAGAGCATGGCATGATTGAGCCATTTGAAGCGGGTCAAGTACGCTTTAACGATGCTGGCGAGCGTTTGGTGAGCTATGGCACGTCAAGCTATGGCTATGACGTGCGCTGTGCACCTGAGTTCAAGGTATTCACCAACGTACATTCAGTAGTAGTGGACCCTAAGAACTTCGATGAAAAAAGTTTTATTGATATCGTTGGTGACGAATGTATCATTCCGCCAAACTCATTTGCATTGGCTCGTACCATGGAGTACTTCCGTATTCCACGTGACGTATTGACTATTTGCCTAGGTAAATCAACGTATGCGCGTTGCGGTATTATTGTCAACGTGACGCCGCTTGAGCCTGAGTGGGAAGGGCACGTCACTCTAGAGTTTAGTAATACCACCAATCTCCCAGCGCGTATCTATGCCGGAGAAGGTGTGGCACAAATGCTGTTTTTCCAAAGTGATGCTGATGATGTTTGTGAGACCAGTTACAAAGATCGCGGTGGTAAATACCAAGGTCAGCGCGGTGTGACACTACCAAGAACCTAGATTAGGTCTTAGGCGATACGTAGTACAAAAAAGGCCAGTCATATTTCATATGACTGGCCTTTTTTATATAGAAAAATTGACTACTTTAAGACTTTTAGGCCTGCTTTGTTATCGCGTTTTGGCTTGGGCGCAGCAGTAGGGGTTGTCTTAACCGTAACATCTGAGTCTTCTTCAGGTACGTAATTATCATATTCGTTAGGATCAAAGAACATACCCTGTGAGTTCTCTTTTGCATAGATACCCAATACGGCAGTCAGTGGCACCCAAATTTCTTGCGATACACCACCGAAGCGGGCACTGAAGTTAATATAGTCATTTCCCATACTCATATTACCAGTTGCACGGCTAGCAATATTGAGCACGATACGACCATCTTGCACATGCTCTCTTGGAATCTGTACTTCTTCAGCAGTGGCATCAACCATTAGATACGGGGTAAGTGAATTGTCTTCTATCCACTGATACAGTGCGCGCACCATATAGGGACGTGTTGGGGTAATAGAGGTGGTTTCGCTCATTTGATGATTTCCTATACGAATTATTTTTAATAGTGAACAGATACTTCTTGGAGTAGCTTGTTCATTGAAAAAACCTAAATAAATATTAGGGTCTGTTGAACATTCAAATATTAGGGCTGCTGATTGCTAAAATTGCATCAAGCTAGGCGTAAGTCGACGATAATGTCGAGACCTTAACTAGGCTTGCAACAACGTTTGGGGTAATTTTAGCATCAGCCTTTCAGGGCAGTACTATTTTTTGCCAATATATGGCGAAATTGTCTAACCTAGAATAACTAGGCGTCAAAAATTTCACTGCATATTGTCTAAAAAATGGTGACTGCCAGCACCACATTTGAATGTTCAACAGACCCTATTTAACTTCTATTCTAATAATTTTCTATTCTAAGCCAGCTGTCTAATCAACGCACACTTTTTTGGAAGCTATCGCGTTCAAAGACACGCTTTTGATAATCAAATAGTGGACGACTAATGGCACGAGGCAGTTCGATATGCATCTCTTCAAGCCGCCACAATAACGGTGCTAATAGTATGTCACACCAGCCAAATTCATCTGCCATAAAATAAGGCTTATGGGCAAACAAAGGCGATAAGGTAATCAGCGAATCACTCAGCTGTTTTTTGGCAACCACTGCTTGTGCTTTATTAAAGCTATCTGGATGTACGAGTAGGCGCTTACCAAGTGAGAGCCAATCACGCTGAATACGCCACGCTAACTGTCTGAACTGTGCACGCTCCTGCGGGGTATCAGGCAGTAGTTTGTTTGTATGATAGCGTTCTTCGAGATACTCAAAGATAACATTGATCTCATAGAGCGCAATTTCTCGCTGCTGCAGGACAGGTAAAGTATGATAGGGGTTCAGCTCAGTCAAATCTTCAGGACGCTCAGAGTGCAAACGTGATAAATAGTAGGCGAGCTTTTTTTCTTCAAGTAATAGGCGTACCACATGACTGTCGTAGCCGTCATCAGCATACAAAATCAGCTGACTACTTGGAATGTCGTTCGCATCAATCATGAAAGCCTAATGTTAATAGTAAAGACTATCATCGTAAACAAAGTTGCCCTGATTATCAAGGCAACGTACGTAAACATTGCTTGTGAGCGCTTTATTTGTCTACTTCTTTGGCGATAGTTCTACTATTTAATGGTTTATCAGAATAGAAAAAGGCACTACCGAAGTAGTGCCTAATATCATGCTTGTCTCTTATGCTTCTACTACTATCTTATTTTACGTCTTTCCAGAATTCTTTGTTCAATAAGTAAACTGGGATGAGCAGTACTAATAAGAATAGAATCACAAAGAAACCAATCACTTGACGGTCATGACGAGCAGGTTCACCCATCCATGCCATAAAGTTCACTAGGTCACCAACTTCGCTCTCAAACTCTTCTGCACTCAATTTTTCTTGCATGTTATGCAAGACGTGAGGCATAGCAGCGTTTTTAAGCACTAGGTTATTAGCGCCCCAAGGACGGTTTGGATCTTCATAAAACGACAGTAGGTAAGTATATACCCAGTCATCGCCGCGTAGTCTTGTCTCAAGTGACAAATCCGGAGGCGCAGCACCAAACCAAGATGCTTGAATATCAGGATCAATCTCAGCAGTAATATGGTCACCGATTTGATCGGTGGTGACCATCAGATACTTTTCAACAAGCTCAGGCGGTATTTCTAAATCTTTGGCAATGCGCGAATGACGAACATACTTGGCTGAGTGACACCCAGCACAGTAGTTCATAAAGATTTTAGCACCGTTTTGTAATGAGCCCTTATTGGTAAAATCAATAGGAGCTGTACTACAAGCCAGATGTTCATCAACGCCATCGGCATTAGTGAACGTACCACAGCCACTACCTTCGGCCATTGCAGTACCAGCAGTCAAGGTTAATGCCGCGCCCAAGCCTAGACCAGCTAGGGATTTAATTAGCGTGTTCATTAGTGACCTCCGGTAACGCGTTCTGGTGGCTGTTTACACTTCTCAATAGCAGTGTAGAACGGCATCAATAAGAAGAATAAGAAATACAAGACCGTAAATATACGAGCCATTAATGTTGCTGTTGGGGTCGTTGGTGTTGCACCCAAGTAGCCTAGTACGACAAAGCTAATAGCGAATACTGTTAAAGCAATCTTAGACAATATGCCTTTATAGCGTATAGAACGTACTGGTGATCTATCCAGCCATGGTATCAAGAATAGTACGGCAATTGCAGCACCCATCGCGACCACACCACCTAGCTTATCAGGAACTGCACGTAAAATAGCGTAGAACGGCGTGTAGTACCATACTGGTGCAATATGTGCTGGTGTTTTCAGTGAGTTCGCTGTCTCAAAGTTTGGTGGCTCAAGGAAGAAACCGCCGCCTTCTGGGAAGAAGAATACCACTGCAAAGAAGCAGATAAAGAACACAACAATACCAACCATGTCATGCACAGTGTAGTACGGATGGAATTCGATACCGTCTAATGGCACACCATTTTTATCTTTTAGCTTTTTAATGTCAATGCCATCAGGGTTGTTCGAACCCACGTGATGCAGTGCCACCAAATGCATAAATACTAAGCCTACCAGTACTAATGGAATAGCAACAACGTGTAGAGCAAAGAAACGGTTTAGCGTAATGCCAGAGATAATATAATCACCACGTACCCATTCAGCAAGACCATCGCCGATCACAGGTAGGGCAGCAGGAAGGTTCAAAATAACCTGTGCACCCCAGAATGACATGTTACCCCAAGGTAGTAGATAACCAAAGAAGCCTTCTGCCATTAGCGCTAGGTAAATACCCATACCGATGAGCCAAATAAGCTCACGCGGTTTCTGATATGAACCATATAGTAATGCGCGGAACATATGCAAATATACCACGACGAAGAACGCTGATGCGCCAGTCGAGTGCATATAACGAATGAGCCAGCCGCCTTTTACATCACGCATGATGTATTCAACAGATGCAAACGCCCCTTCGGCACTTGGGTTATACATCATCGTCAGCCAAATACCAGTCACCAATTGGTTAACCAGTACAATCATTGACAATACGCCAAAGAAGTACCAAAAGTTAAAGTTTTTTGGTGCATAGTACTTTGACATATGGTATTCATAGGTTTCGGTCGCTGGGAAGCGAGCGTCTACCCAATGCATTAACTTTTTACCCATACTCATATTAAGCCTCCCCAACCGTCAAGATGGTACCATCCATGTTGTACTCTGGAATAGGTAAATTAAGCGGTGCTGGAACGCCACTAAAGACGCGACCGGCTAAGTCATATTTAGACCCATGACACGGGCAGAAAAATCCACCAAACCAGTCATTACCACCCAAATCAGCTGCACCAACATCAGGACGATAGTTCGGTGCACAGCCTAGATGCGTACAAACGCCTTCGACGACCAACACAGTTGGTTCTAAAGAGCGAGTAGGATTGGTACAGTATTCAGGCTGTAACGATGCTGCAGACTCAGGATCAGACAATAATGGCTTGACTGACTCTAGTCCTGCAATCATTTCTTCGGTACGTTTAACCACATAGATAGGTTTACCACGGTATTTGACAACAATCATCTGTCCTGCTTCGATAGAACCAATGTCTTGGGTCACTGCAGCCCCTGCAGCCTCAGCTTTAGCGCTTGGATACCAAGAACGGACAAAAGGTGTTGCCACAGCAGCGACTCCAACTGCACCAATCGCGGCAGTTGAGGCAATAAGAACTCTACGGCGTTGTACATTAACGCCTTCGGCTTGGCTCATTAATACTTCCTCCAGGTGAATGAAATGGGATTATCCCACACTGGGTTTGTGACTTATAAAATATATAATATCAAGCCACTTTGGCTATGCCTAATTTTGCTAATTGTTGCTATTCTAAGCTATTTCGGTGATAAAATAAATTATTGCGTTAAAAATAAAGCAACCTTAATAGGATATATTATAAGGTTGAAAGCGATAACCTAAGTAAAGTAGATGGTTTATCACTATCTGGACTCTGTTTTCTAGCAAGGATTATAAATGCGGATGACCTTATAATTAATAAGGATATTTAGCAATAGCGAATGATACTTGAAATTAAGGTAACTTTCACTATCTAACTGCTTTGTAAGTCGCTATAAACGAATAATCACCACTTTGTACAATCAAGTGGTGATTATTTTGTAATATTGAACTGCTTATTACTATAAACGCTCATCAAATAAGCACTTATCAAAGAACCTAAAACGAATACTTAGCCCTCTAGCGTACTCCAGCGTTCAAGCTTGTTCATCATCTCATCTTCGATAGTCAATAGACGCTCACTAGCAGCAGTCGCCGCATCAAAGTCGCTATTGAACCAAGAGCCATCTGCCAGTTTTTCTTGTAGATCATTTTGTTCAGCTTCTAGTGCCGCGATTTCTTTTGGTAAATTATCCAGTTCGCGTTGATCATTAAAGTTAAGCTTCTTGGCTGCTTTATTGGGTTTTGCGGCTGTTGGTTTACTGGCAGCTTTACCTGCTGTATTGATTACTGGTGCTCTAGCCGCCTTTGCTGCTTCTTCACGGTTTTTTTGTACCAAATACTCTTGATAGCCACCGACATACTCGCTGACAGTACCTTTGCCATCTTCGTCTTCGCCAAATACCCATGTTGAGGTAACGACGTTGTCCATGAATGAACGATCATGACTGATGAGCAAAATCGTACCACCAAAGCTGGCGACTGACTCTTCTAATAGCTCAAGTGTTGCCATATCCAAATCGTTGGTTGGCTCATCAAGTACTAGAATGTTGGCAGGCTTCAATAATTGCTTGGCAAGTAGGACGCGGTTACGCTCACCACCTGATAATGCCTTAACGGGCGTACGTGCACGCTCTGGGGCAAACAAGAAATCTTGCAAATAGCTCATGATGTGCGTCTTACGACCACCCACTTCTACAAAATCCGAGCCTTCTGAGACGTTTTGCGCCACACTTGCTTCAAGGTCTAACTGATCGCGTAACTGGTCGAAGAAAGCGATTTTTAGGTTAGTTCCCAATTCGACACTACCAGACTTGGTCACTTCGTCATCAGACATATCGAGTAGGGCTTTGATAAGGGTGGTTTTACCCGCACCGTTAGGTCCGACAATACCGATTTTATCGCCGCGCATAATAGTCGTCGTAAAGTTTTCAACCAATACATTGCCGTCATACTCAAGATGTAAGTTTTTAACTTTACAGACGAGCTTGCCGCTTTTTTCGCCTTGACCCATCGTGATGTTGACATTGCCGACTTGCTCACGGCGATCACCACGCTCTTCACGTAAGGCTTTTAGCTCACGGACACGGCCCTCATTACGGGTACGGCGGGCTTTAATACCTTGGCGAATCCAAACTTCTTCTTGCGCCAGTTTTTTATCAAAGTTGGCGTTATTCTTTTCTTCAGCCAGTAACTGTAGCTCTTTTAGCTCTTGATAGCGTGCGTAGCCACCTTCGCCTTGGGTGACGTCATAGCTGGTCAATTGGCCACGATCAAGCTCAATGATGCGAGTCGATAGTTTGTTAACGAATGCTCTATCATGGGTCACGAACAATAGTGTCAGACCTTGCCAGTCTAATAAAAAGCGTTCTAACCATTCAATACTATCAACATCCAAATGGTTGGTTGGTTCATCGAGAAGCAGTACATCAGGTTTGGTTACCAAAGAGCGTGCTAGTAGTACACGGCGCTTACGGCCACCTGATAATGAAGACAAATCATCGTCTGGGTTAAGCCCCATGGTTTTGATAAGGCGGGTAGCTTCGCGCTCTAGATCCCAGCCATGTACGGCATCGATATCATGTTGCAAATCAGCCATACGCTCGCAGGCATCCATATCGCCATTCGCACATAAGTCAGTTTGGGCGTTATAGTTGATAAGCAGATCGGCCGTGCGGCGGCTGCCACCCATGACTATATCCAAAATACGTCCGCTGGTTTCAGGAACGTCTTGTTCTAGCATCGCAACACGTACGCTACTATTGATAATAACTTCGCCGCTATCAGGTTGTAAGGTGCCGCTAATCAGCTTAAATAGAGTGGATTTGCCTTCGCCATTACGGCCAATTAGACAGACACGCTCGCCTGCTTCAATAGCAAAATCAATGCCATCAAGTACAGGAGCGACGCCAAATGCAAGGTGAATATCTTTTAAATGTATCAGTGCCATAGAATATCTTAAGCTTATATAATAGTGAGGTAGGGGTTGTTGCAGAATTGCTAGCAGTATAACATGCCACTACGTGACTGTAGTGCGTGTAAATGGTTTTATACACACTATTTATAGCTACCGTTTTAAAAGCCTTATTTTTTAATAGCGGTAATATATCGGTTACTCATTTACTTGTGTAACCAATACTACTAGCTTTATATTTACGATAACTCAGAGAAAGACATGAATCAATCTAACACTCAAGACAATGTTCAAAACGATGCTCAAATCGATGAATCAGCTATGCAGGTTGATTTACAAACGCAACAAGTCATTGACTTGCAAATGAGTATGGCGCATCTTGAGATGACAGTAGAGAGACTCGATGCGGTGATTGCACGTCAAGACAAGGATCTTCAGACATTACAGCGACAGTTGCAGCTGATTTATAAGCAAGTGGATAGTCAAGATATAGAAACGGGCATTGCACCATTTGATGTGATGGCAGACAGACCGCCTCATTATTGATATATATAAATATTGAACCGTTAATAAAATTATATTCACGTATTTATATAAAGGCACTATATTATGACTATCTGGTCATAATGAAGAAATAATGTATTCTTCTAGTTGTTTTAATGTTCGAAAATCATTACTATTCTCCATCTCGGATACTGCTTACTTGTCAAAAATGGGTAAGGCAGTAAAACAATGCGGACGTTTGGAGACATATAATGCGCAACACCTTTCATTTAAAAACTCTTACAGTAGCTGTTGCTGCACTTTCTATTACTAGCATTGCTAGTGCTGCTGGTCTTGATCGCTCAGGTCAGGATGTCACCGCATTCCTACAAGATGGCACCTATGCCGAAGCCGTCTATACTTATATCGATGCTGATGTGACAGGCAATGATGTCTCAGGTAATAAAATTGGTGATATCGCAGAATCTTATGATTTCTTTCGCTATGGTGTAAAAGCAGACGTTAATGAGACTTTTAGTGTTGGTATCTTATATGACGAGCCTTTTGGTGCTGCGGCTGACTATAGTGGTGACAATAACTTCGTCGACCAAAATACCGCTTCACCTAGAAATGGTGAAGGTACAAATGTAGAAGTACGTACCGAAAGCATTACAGGTATTGTCGGTGCTAAATTTGGTGAAAACAAGAACTTCCAAGTATATGGTGGCCCAGTCGCTCAACGTGTAGAAGCGGATGTAAAGCTGCGTGGTACAGCTTATAGTGCTGCTAATGGTTATACGACACATATTAGTACAGATCAAGAATATGGCTATATTGCTGGTGTTGCATACAGCAAACCTGAAATTGCATTGAAAGCTGCTTTAACCTATCGCTCAGAAATCGAGCATACAGCTGATGCTGCTGAAAGTTATCCTGCAGTAGCCAGCTTCCCTGGATTTGGTCCAAGAACAGGTGATATTGATATTACTACCCCTGAGTCAGTAAACTTTGATTTCCAGACTGGTATTAATCCTACGACTTTAGTCACAGCAAAAGTACGTTGGGTGCCATGGAGTGATTTTTCAATTGTACCGTCATTATATAATGACGTTAGCAAGCTGAACACTGCCTATCAACCAGATGGCCTACCATTGGTAAGCTATGATGAAGATCAATGGGTAGTCGAGCTAGGTCTAGCGAAGCGCCTAGCGCCAGCTCTAGCAGTAAGTGGTACGGTAGGTTGGGATAGTGGCGCTGGTAATCCTGTGACTTCATTAGGGCCTACTGAAGGCTATTATAGTGCTGGTTTAGGTGCTAAGTATAACGTTACCGAAAACTGGGCAATCTCAGCTGGTGGTAAATACCTATGGCTTGGTGATGCTGATGGTCAAGTGCCAACTGGTAACACTGTTGCTAACTTTGAAGACAATGATGGCTTTGTACTTGGCGTAAAAGTTTCTTACCAAGCGCTATAAGGCATACGTCTCCCATATTGTTGAATGTATAATTTAGCAGCAAAAAAACGACTCATAATGGGTCGTTTTTTTGTGCGTGCATTACTACTTCTAAGGAAAGTAATAGCTATCTTCGTGTGCTTAACTGCTGCCGATTCCGTATCTAGCAGCCGTATATAAGCAATTCTAATATTATTTAAATGATAACCATATCTTAAAAGAATATACCAGTATTATATTTATATGGTATTTGTACTGTCCAGTCATAATAGGGAAATAAAGCACTTTAATTGTTGTTTTAGTGTCAAAAAGGCATTAGTATTCAACTTAGGACACGACTTTGATAACCTCAATGTTAAGCGCAGCAATGCTACATATTGATTGTTAAAGTAGTAATACAACAAGGACCGTTGGAGATACACAATGCGCAATCACTTTCATTTGAAAACCCTCGCAGTAGCTATTGCTACTCTTTCTATAGCCAGTGTCACCAATGCAGCTGGTCTCGATCGTTCAGGTCAAGATGTCACCGCCTTTTTTCAAGATGGCACTTATGCTGAAGCCGTTTATACCTACATCGATGCTGATGTGAGTGGTTACGACAGTGCTAATACTAATCCTTCCCAAAATGATTATGTACGTGGTGATAAAACGGGCGATATCGCTGAAAGTTATGACTTTTTCCGCTATGGCGTAAAAGCCGATATCAATGATACTTTTAGTATTGGTGTTTTATATGACGAGCCTTTTGGTGCTGCTGCTGGATACACTCAAAGTAACTTTGTATCGCAAGGGGATATGGATGCTTCCGTCGCTTCCATTACTGGCGGCGCCGCTCCGAGTCTGGCAGCAGCACAAGCTGGAATTGGTGCACTAGCTGCAGGAGAAACAGCAGGTGTGTTAACCCCAGCACAGCAAGCTCAATTAGACGGGTTGCGTGGAGCAGTTGCAGTAGCAACAGCCGAAGCAAGTACCGCAGGTGAAGAAACCAATGTAGAGGTTCGTAGCCAAAGCCTAACCGGTATTCTTGGTATGAAGTTTGGTGCTAATAAAAACTTCCAAATTTATGGCGGCCCAGTGGCACAGCGTATTCAAGCAGAAACCAAACTACGTGGACTGGCTTACGGTCCTGCTAGTGGTTATACCTCAACCAGTAATCCTGATATGGATTATGGTTACATTGCAGGTATTGCCTATAGTAAGCCTGAAATTGCACTAAAAGCAGCGTTGACGTACCGTTCTGAGATTGAACACAATGTAGATATCGCTGAGAGTTACCCGTTAGTAGCTATCAGAGCCATAGCAGCAGGAGCAACTGCAGAACAGGCTACAGCATTATCAAATAGAGCTAGTAACTATGAAATTACTACACCTAAATCAGTAAACTTTGATTTTCAAACTGGTATCAATCCTACGACACTAGCGACGGCAAAAGTACGTTGGGTACCGTGGAGTGATTTTGTCATTACACCACCACTTTATAATGATACTAGTAAAATAAGTTATGGCCCTGATGGTCTAAACTTGGTTGAATATACTGATGATCAGTGGATGGTGGAGCTTGGTTTAGCTAAACGTGTAGCACCAGCACTAGCAATTAGTGGTACGGTTGGTTGGGACAGTGGCGCTGGTGATCCAACGACCTCATTAGGCCCTGTTGAAGGTTACTATAGTGTTGGTCTTGGTGCTAAGTACAATTTCACTGAGAACTGGGCCGTATCAGCTGGTGGTAAATATCTGTGGTTCGGTGATGCAAAAGGACAGTTACCTAGTGATAAACTCGTTGGTGACTTTCAAGACAACGATGGCTTCATCGCTGGTCTAAAAGTTTCCTATCAAGCAAAATAGTATTAACTTATAACTGTTGTGTAGTAAAAAAAGCGACCATCTAAAGGTCGCTTTTTTATGGCGTTTTTTATATGAGCTTTCTTATAAAGAGTTTAATAACGAATAATAGGACATGCTGTTCAGTGAAAAAATGCTGATTGATGCAATCGATATAAATAAGTCTAAGGCAGATGATAAGTTACTGTGGTTAGGTAGACTGAAGCT
The DNA here is from genome assembly GCF_040309505.1 of Psychrobacter sp. TB55-MNA-CIBAN-0194. Taxonomy (NCBI): domain Bacteria; kingdom Pseudomonadati; phylum Pseudomonadota; class Gammaproteobacteria; order Moraxellales; family Moraxellaceae; genus Psychrobacter; species Psychrobacter sp. TB55-MNA-CIBAN-0194. The sequence goes on from NZ_JBEOOW010000002.1 coordinate 387,213, forward strand.
ATAGAGAGGGTTTAGGGTGTAAGCTATAGAGTTTCAGCTTGTATGCTATGTAGGGTTATCTGAGAAGTATAGCGCTACGATTGGATACTATAGCGATCTATTGATGGAATCTTTACATGACAGTCTGAAAGAATAATTAACGACTGTTTATATCCTTTCACAAAGAAAATAGAGGTATTGGTACTGTCGTTATAGCAATTTGGCATTGCCAACACACGGTAGGTACTAAGCGACAAGCCCAAAGTGAGTTGATTTAAGTTCTAGTTACTTTTCTCTTTTGTATTAATTGCAATCAACAAAAAAACCTCGCCAATGATGGCGAGGCTTTTTTATTGTACAAAGCTAGTAGTGCTAAACAAAGTTACTTGTTTAGGTTCAGCTCCATCTCTTCGAACTTAGCAGATACTGAAGGTCTTGGACCACCAGTCATGATACTAACAGCAAAGATTGCAATCGTACTTAATACAAAGCCTGGAACGATAGCATATAACCAGCTATTCAATGCCATACCATTCATCTCGAATGGACCATATATCCATAGAATGACGGTCAAAGCACCAATGACCATACCGGCAACCGCACCATTGCGGTTCATACCACGCCATATCAAGCTAAATATAACCAATGGTCCAAATGCTGCACCAAATCCAGCCCATGCGTTAGATACAAGGCTTAGTACAGAGCTTTCAGGATTAGAGGCAAGTAAGATTGATACTAGAGCAACGGCGACTACAGAAATACGTCCAACCAATACTTGGCGAGCTTCTGGTGCATCTTGATCAAAGAACAATTTGTACACATCTTTGGTTAGTGAGCTTGATACCACCAATAGCTGTGAAGAAATCGTACTCATAATAGCGGCTAAAATAGCGGCTAATAGGAAACCTGATACCAGTGGATGGAATAAAAACTGAGTGAATACTAAAAAGATAGTTTCAGGATCGTCTAGTGTCATCGCAGTTTTTTGTACATAAGCGCGACCAGCAAAACCAGTCATCAATGAACCTACAAGACTAACTACCATCCAGCTCATACCGATATTACGCGCAGTAGGAACGTCTTTCACTGAGCGAATCGCCATAAAACGAACAATAATATGTGGCTGACCAAAATAGCCTAAGCCCCATGCCATCAGAGAAACGATACCAATAACCGTCATACCACTGGTAATGTCTAGCAAACTAGGGTCAATGTTTCTAACAGCTGTTGTGGTGGCAGAAATACCACCTAAGTCTGTGAAAGCAACAACCGGTACGATAACCATGGCAAAAAGCATGATAACGCCCTGCACAAAGTCAGTCATTGATACAGCTAAGAAACCACCAAACAAGGTGTATGCTACAACCACGCCTGCGGTGACCCATAGGCCTGTGCTGTAAGAAAGGTTGAGTGAGCTTTCGAATAGTTTACCACCACCTACTAAGCTGGCTGCGGTGTAAACAGTGAAGAACAAGATGATAACCACGGCTGAAATAACCCGTAGCATATGTGATTTATCTTCGAAGCGGTTGGCGAAATAATCAGGTAGGGTAATAGCATTATCAGCTACTTCGGTATAAACACGAAGACGCGGTGCCACGATGAGATAGTTCAAGAATGCGCCTAATGTCAAACCAAGGGCAATCCAAATACTAACCACACCATCGGCGAACATATAACCAGGTAGGCCAAGTAATAACCAACCTGACATATCTGATGCACCTGCCGAAAGTGCTGTTACTGCTGGACCTAAGTTACGACCCCCTAACATATAGCCTTCAGTATCATTGGCTTGCTTAAAATAAGCGTAAATGCCAATCCCAATCATCACTAAGAAATAGGCGCCGAGTGATATCAGCACGCCACTAGAAACTCCGTTCATATAAATGATCCTTAACCAACCATGTTGGCTGTAATTATTTTTAACTATAAATATTAAGTGTTACAAGACGATGTCCAAAACAATATCTAAAGACAAAAAAAGCCATTAAGTAGGACATAATGGCTTTTATTTAATATCTGTTGTTAGTTTTATATGATTGATGCTGTTTTAGGGCCAATACTAATTAAGCAGTCATTTGAGAGCAATAGAAATATTACGCTCTTTCTATCTGTCTTAATTGCTCGCATCTGCTCGTTATATATCAATATAAGCCGCCTGTATAACCAATCATTTAAAACCATCAAACCTACTACTAACCATCATATCTTACTAGAAGTCTTCAATATATGACTATCAGTGTTCATATGGTAAGTTTTTGTTATGTAGACAATGCCGAGTGTATTATAACGTATGACTGACGCAAATGCGAATAGCGTGCTTTTTTGACCCAATAAATTGACCCAATTGTAACTATAGAAATTTATCTTTAGAGAGCAGTTTTTATTCGATAGGAGCAAGCAAGTCTAGCAAAGCAGTAACACTACTAGATTGTGTTAGTTTTGGATTGATCACGACGCCTAAATGACGCTGTAGCTCAACGTTATCGGCCATATCGATACGTTCTAAATCCTGACTAATCATGGTCTGCGGTAACACAGACCAACCAAGTCCAACAGAAACCAACATACGGATAGACTCAAGCGGGTTAGTGCTCATCGTGGCATAAGGCTTGAGATTATGCTTAGCGAATTCAGCCAATGTAATCTGACTGGTAAAGGTATTGGCCGATGGTAAAATAGCAGGATAACGTGCTAATTGCTCTAAAGTGACATTAGACTTGGTCGCTAAAGGCGATAAAGTGCCTGTCATAAAGTAGAGAGGATCTGACCATAGTGTGTGATAGGTCAAGCGCTTATCATAAACAGGTGGCAGCGTGACGAAGGCCAATGACAAATCACCATCTAACACGGCCTTGTGTGCTTTTTCTGAATCGACAAAATGCACTTCTAATTGCACTGCAGGATAAGCTTGAATAAAGTGTTTAAGCACAGGGGCTAGATGATGCAAGCCTATATGGTGACTGGTGCCGATGACCAGTTTGCCAGATACAATATGTTGAGAGTGCTGTAGGTTGATTTTGAAATTTTCATAATCTTCTAACCAACGTTTGGCATGTGGTAGCATCTCATTAGCTGCTTGTGTCGGTACAATCCCGCGTCCTACTGTGTCAAACAACGTAATATTAAATTCATCTTCTAGATTTTTGATGCGTTTACTGACAGCAGGCTGAGTAATAAACAGCTTTTCTGCCGCGCCTGAGATACTGCCTGTATGCATAACAGTGACGAAAGTCGTTAAGTTTGTGGTGTTCAAGCGGATGTCCTTAGCTACTTATCGAGCTATAAATAAAAGTTGGCTGGCCTAATCACAATGTATTAGAAATAAAAGTTTGCGTCTGGTCAAAAATCATCAATTATTATTATAGGATTAGCCTGCTATAATCACAAGACATCAGGACGTATTGTGACATATTTATTAGATTAACTTGATAAATGACGCTATAAAACTTGTTTTGAGCCTCAATTGCAGCAATAAATATTAAAAAATAGATAATTGTTATTTTGTATTTATAGAGTAGAGATGTCCTGATAAATTTATTTCGATGAAAGTATTGATTGAAAAGGCTCAGTTTTGAGCCAATAGGCATTGATAAGAAAATACCATCAAGCCGTTATACGTAAACATAAATTTTAAATAGAATCCTCGTTTATTATGGTGTAAGCCATCGAGTAATTAAGTAGCTAGCAACCAATAAAGGATAACAACATGGCCAGTCAAACATTATATGACAAACTTTGGAACGCTCACGAAGTCACTAAACGTGATGATGGTTCGAGCCTCATTTATATCGATCGTCATTTACTGCATGAAGTGACAAGTCCGCAAGCATTTGAAGGTTTGGAATTGGCCAACCGAGCGCCATGGCGTTTGTCTGCCAATATCGCGAGTCCTGATCACAACGTACCAACGGTATCTAAAGAGCGCTTAGAAGGTGTGTCTGGTATCAAAGACAAAGTATCACGCTTGCAAGTGGTCACCTTGGATGATAACTGTACCAAGTTTGATATCGCTGAATTTACGATCAACGATGCCCGTCAAGGAATTTTGCATGTTGTTGGTCCTGAGCAAGGCCTAGTATTACCAGGTATGACCGTCGTTTGTGGTGATTCGCATACAGCGACCCATGGTGCACTTGGCTGCTTGGCACATGGTATCGGTACGTCTGAAGTAGAACATGTATTAGCCACTCAATGCCTGATTCAGAAAAAATCAAAAAATATGCAAATTCGTGTGACCGGTCAGCTAGGTGCTGGCGTGACCTCGAAAGATGTTGTACTGGCTATCATCGCAAAAATTGGTACAGCGGGTGGCACAGGCTACGCGATTGAATTTGCTGGGCAAGTATTTGAAGAGATGAGTATGGAAGGTCGCATGACCGTCTGTAACATGGCCATTGAAGCGGGCGCGCGCGTCGGTATGGTTGCGGTCGATGACATCACTATCGATTATGTGAAAGGTCGTCCTTATGCGCCGACGGAATCACAATGGCAACAAGCTGAAGAATACTGGCGTACATTGTATTCAGATGATGATGCAGTATTTGACAGCGTAGTCGAGATTGATGGTAGCCAAATAGCGCCGCAAGTGTCTTGGGGTACGTCACCTGAAATGGTCGTCGATATTACTCAGTCAGTGCCAACACCTGACCAAGCTGTGGATGAAGCGCAAGAAGAAGGTTGGTTACGTGCCTATACCTATATGGGGCTAGAAGCGGGTCAAAAAATTACCGATATCCAGCTAGATCGTATCTTTATTGGGTCATGCACCAACTCACGTATCGAAGATTTGCGTGATGCAGCAGCGGTGATTAAGGGTCGTAAGGTGGCTAACAATATTAAAGAAGCTATTGTGGTTGCTGGTTCTGGTCAAGTGAAGTTACAAGCAGAAGCAGAAGGTTTGAATACCTTGTTTACGGACGCTGGATTTGAATGGCGCGAGCCGGGCTGTTCTATGTGTTTAGCCATGAATGCCGATAAGCTTGAGCCACAAGAGCATTGCGCCTCTACGTCTAATCGTAATTTTGAAGGTCGTCAGGGTAATGGTGGTCGTACGCATTTGGTTAGCCCAGCGATGGCAGCAGCAGCAGCATTGGCCGGTCACTTTGTAGATGTACGCACATTCTAAGACGGATACGCATCAAGAAACATATCATTGATAGGGAATTTTATGCAAGCTTATAACACCCAAACCGGTATCGTTTGCCCTTTAGATCGCGCAAACGTCGATACTGATCAAATTATCGCAAAACAGTTTTTAAAATCTATTAAACGTACAGGGTTTGGTGTCAATTTATTTGATGATTGGCGCTATCTCGACGAAGGTTATCCAGGTCAGGACAATAGCACACGCATTATCAACCCAGACTTTATTCTCAATCAGCCACGTTATCAGGGTGCTAATATCTTACTAGCACGCAGAAACTTTGGCTGTGGCTCTAGCCGTGAGCATGCACCGTGGGCGCTTTCAGAATATGGCTTTCGTACCGTTATTGCACCAAGCTTTGCCGATATTTTTTATAACAACTGCTTTAAAAATGGCATGCTCCCAATTGTATTGGCGGAAGATATCGTCGATACGTTGATGAAAGCTACTGCGGCTAATGAAGGTTATGAGCTGACGGCTGATCTTGAGCGTCAGGTCGTTATTACGCCAACAGGTGAAGAGTACGCTTTTGAAGTGGATGATTTCCGTAAACACTGCTTGCTAAATGGTCTTGATGATATCGGCCTTACCTTGCAGCAAAGTGATGCTATCAAAGAGTATGAGCAACAAATGATGCAAAAAACGCCTTGGATCTTCAACGAAGTACGAGCCTAGGCAGTTAATTGATAGCTATGGTGCATAAAACTGCTGAACAACCGTAATGCAGCGTTGAGTTATGGCGGCGAACTGGCTAAAATGAAGTATGGTTTTGTAAAGTATTTTATTATTTCACTTATGAATAGTAGCCGTCATTATGAATAAAAAACGTTATGTTTTATGGACAAGTACAATGGTTGCTGCCAGCTTGTGGTTGTCAGGCTGTCAGCTCATGAATGGCTACCAGAAAATAGATGAGGCAGAAAGCGCAAAAGCGTGGGCAGGTAAGATTCAACCTGTCGCTGGTGAGGTGAATATTGCTTGCATAGGCACTTATCATTGTGAAATTGCGCGAATAGATAAAGTACCAGTAATAGGTACTGATACCCATGAGCCTATTAACTCTGCGATGGTCGTTGCGATGACAGCAGCGAGTGATAACGGAGCAAGTGGCAATGGGACAAATTACAATAGTAATAAACCTGCAAAAGTCACTATGAAAATGGACATGACACCAATAGCTCATAAAAACGAGATAAAAATTGTCCCTTTGTCTGCATCAGGTATCGCAGGTCTAACCAATTACTATGCACGGGTAAAGCCAGCCAAACGAGAAGTACAAGTGAATTTTTATCCAGAAAACAATTTAGGTTACGTTGAGCGTTTTGCGATGATTCATGATTTTGTAGAGGCGGATACTTATCAGCTTCGAGCTTATCAAAATAAATCTAGCGATAACTCAGGTAGTTTGTTAGACACTGCATCACCAGAACCTCTGTGTGTCGATCTATATCAAGGAAATAGTGTAAAGCGCCGCTTTTGTAAAGAAATTGGTAGTGAGCATCAAGGCGAGTTTGTAGAAACGCGTCTCACTAATGCTATGCCTGCACCGTCAAAAGCGAAAGCCTAACAGTCAGTGAAGTCAGTACATCTGTGTCTTAATATTGATGCGGATAATCATTCAAGCAGATATATCGCAATTTTTGCGTAGCTCATTGCATGAGTGTTTGATTTTAAAAAATATCATTAGCTTATAGCAATATTATAAATAAAACTTACTTACCCCCAAGGATCAGTATGGCAACGATTTTAACATTAGCAGGCGATGGTATTGGCCCTGAAATCATGACTCAAGCCATTGATGTGCTTAATGCTGTCAACGATAAGTTTACATTAGGTTTGACACTTGAGTCTGGATTGATTGGTGGCGTTGCTATTGATGCAACTGGCGAGCCTTTACCTGATGAGACTCTGGCACGTGCACGTGCTGCAGATGCCGTATTACTAGGAGCCGTTGGTGGCCCTAAGTGGGATGGTATTGAACGTAGCAAACGTCCTGAACGTGGTCTGCTGAAAATCCGTGGTGAGCTTGGTTTGTTTGCTAATCTACGTGTGGCAAAGCTTTATCCTCAGCTTGCTAATGCATCTAGTATCAAGCCTGAAATTATCTCGGGTTTAGATTTGCTTATTGTTCGCGAACTAACAGGTGGTATTTATTTTGGTGAGCCGCGTGGTATTCGCACATTAGAGAATGGCGAGCAGCAAGGCTATAACACCATGGTATATAGTACGAGTGAGATTCAACGTATCGGTAAAGTGGCTTTCGAATTGGCAAAAACACGTGCGCAAGCAGCAGGTACAGCGCCGAAAGTTTGCTCAGTGGACAAAGCAAACGTATTAGAAGTCACAGAGCTGTGGAAGCAGACGATGACCCAGATGCAACAAGCGGACTATAGCGATGTGGCGTTATCGCACATGTATGCTGATAATGCTTGTATGCAACTTATCAAAGACCCTAAGCAGTTCGATGTGATGGTGACGGGCAATATGTTCGGTGATATCTTATCTGACGAAGCAGCGATGCTAACAGGCTCTATCGGTATGTTGCCATCAGCTAGCCTTGATGTAGCAGGTAAAGGCATGTATGAGCCGTGCCATGGCTCAGCACCTGATATTGCAGGACAAGATAAAGCCAACCCATTGGCGACCATCTTATCTGTTGCGATGATGCTGCGTTATACCTTTAAGCAAGAAGAGGCCGCTAAAGCCATTGAGCAAGCGGTCAGTGATGTGCTTGATGATGGTCTACGTACGCTTGATATTTTAGATAGCAGTGAAGCTGGACTTAAGCAAGTAGGTTGTATAGAAATGGGTCAAGCAGTATTGGCTAAACTGGTTTAATCCATACCTTTGTGATGTAGCTTGAAATTTTCTCCGTCTTATTTTTAGACTGAGTTATTTTAATCTTAATAAATTCTTGTAGTTGCAAACCCATAATTTGCTAAGCAGATTATGGGTTTTTTCGTGCTTGTCTGAGATTTTTACTAGCCGTAACATACTAGTTCACCAAGTCGTAAAAAAGCACTTGTTTTAACACAGCTACCGTCAGGCAAGGCTTTCATTAACACAAAGCTGTTATATGCTCACAGAAGAATATGGCAATATTGATTAATAACAAATGGATAGATGTATTTATCGTTTTATAAGGAAATTAATAGAAAAAGCGCTATAACCATTAAAATTTCGAAAGTCTAAAAATAATAGCGTATTAATAATAAAAACTGAAAACAAAAAACAAAATTTTTATCAAAAATCAGGAGTGTTACATGTACCAATTAAAAAAATTAAGCACAGCGATAGCAATGATTGGACTCTCTACAGTCGTTTTTATGGGACAAAGTATTGCAGCAGAACCAACTAACGATGTGAGTACAGATGGTAGCGCCATAGCTCCAACAGAAGTGAGTCCAGTGACGAATGGGATAAGCCAAAAGTTAACAGGAGATAGCAAAGCTGTGACATCATTAAATAAGCTATTGCCTACCATAAAATACACAACTGAAAATCTATCAGACACTGCAAAAAAAGTGAATGCTATCAATTGGTCTGCAGATGCTGCCGTAGATCGTAACATGGGAACAAAACTACAAGCCTTATTGAATTGGCATCATAATGGGGTAGGATCTGTAGATGGATATTGGGGAAAAAATACCCGCAAAGCCATGCAGGCATTTCAAAATGCGAATGGCCTGACCGTAACTGATACGTTGAACAATGAAACGTGGCAAGCACTGATTAAAAATGAAAAGCTTATGGCCCAACCAGTATTAGTAAATTATCAGCTAACTGATACAGATGTAAACGTCAAGACCACGACTATACCGGCTGATTCTGTTGCCAAATCCAAGCTTGAAGGAATGTATTATGAAAGCCTCACTGAAGCGCTCGCGGAAAAATTCCATATTAGTGAGAGGTATCTAAAAACTCTCAATCCTAATGCTAGCTTTACTGCTGGTGAAATTATTACGGTATACAACCCTGGCAACCCGAATACCAAGCCTGTTAGCCGAGTAGTCGCCGACAAGGACACTGAAACACTCTATGCTTATGACGAAAATAATAAGTTAGTCGCTAGTTATCCGACGACAGTGGGTAGTACAGCGACACCGTCGCCCACAGGTACGCATACAGTAAAGGTAAAGGTGAATGAGCCTAATTATACCTATACAGGCAATGACGGTCGTAAGTCTATCATTCCGCCAGGCCCTAATAATCCAGTTGGTTCGGTATGGATTGGATTGAGCAAACTAACTTATGGTATTCATGGTTCACCAGACCCTGATCGTATCAGTCGTCAGGCTTCAGCTGGCTGTGTGCGTTTGACTAACTGGGATGCACTTAGTCTGCTAGGTGTGATCAAGAACGGCGCAACCGTTGAATTTAGTTAAAAACGAAGAAGCTAAATCATAAAAAACAGACAAAAAAATACCGCTGATATTGAGCGGTATTTTTATGGTAAAAACAAACATCAAACAACTAAAATATTGATAGGCAATAATGAGTAGGTTAGCATTTTCATTATTATTATCAGTTAAACTACTCAAACATTTATACCAGTGATAAAAGTGTCATTCGACAGCTGGCTGTGTTTATATAAATGCTTTTATAACCGTTTTAGTTGGTAAGAAATTAGTTTTTGCCACGATAAGTAATACGACCTTTAGAAAGGTCATAAGGCGTCATTTCGACCTTAACTTTATCACCAGTCAAGATGCGGATATAATGCTTACGCATTTTACCAGAGATGTGCGCAATGATTTCATGTCCGTTTTCTAAACGAACTTTGAACAAAGTGTTAGGAAGGGTATCAATGACTTCGCCTTCAAATTCGATAATATCGTCTTTTGCCATAATTTGTATCAATCAATTAAAAATAAGCCCATATTATACGTAAGTTAGCAGGTTAAAGCAATACGGAACCGGGTTTTGACTTGACAGTCTGTAAGTGATATGTATGCCAGTTCACATTAATTTAGTTAGGCAAATTTAGCCAAATAGGCGTCAAAGGTACCTTTGGTAATATCTGCTGGAAACGTTCAGGGTAATAAGCGTTAATGAAGTACAAGCCATCACCAGAGGCCGTCGGTGGTGCAATCGTACGATCTTTTTTATGTAAAATATTCATAAAATCATCTGGCACTAACTCATGCCTACCGATGGCATATAAAGTACCCATCAAATTACGAACCATATGATGTAAGAACCCATCCGCTTGAATATCAAATACAATAAACTGACCGTGTTCAAAAAGTCTGGCATGGCTGATGGTACGCACTGGTTGGTTGGATTGACAAGCTGCGGCACGGTAGCTACTAAAATCGTGAGTACCAACGATATCGGCTGCCGCCAATTGCATTGCTGCTAAGTCGAGCGGCTCATAGATATGAGTGACTTGATGATTGAGTATCGCAGGGCGCTGTGGTTGGTTGAGAGTAATGTACCGGTAACGACGGGCAATGGCGCCAAAGCGCGCATGGAAGTCAGCAGGCATCGGTTGAATCCAGCGTAGAGCAATGTCGTCAGGTAGCAAGCTGTTCACGCCGCGCAACCAGTTATGAGTAGGGCGGTAAGCGTGCGTCGTAAAATGAGCAATCATATTACTGGCATGAACGCTTGCATCAGTACGCCCAGCTGCGATGACTTCTACTGATTCGTTGGCAACTTTACTAATAGCCGTTTCGAGTGCTTCTTGTACACCCATCACTTCTCGTTGTCGCTGCCAACCATGATAATGTGTGCCCAAAAACTCAATAGCAATCGCTAAGGTATAAATTGGCAAACGTTCAGACTCGATGATTTCAGTTTCAGACATGGTGGTTTTTAAACTTATAAAATTAAGGTTATTAAGAGTAGTTTATCGCTTTTTGATGCTTGTGCCAGTCTGACTGACATTGTTCAACCAACGTTGTTTACGTCTTGCCGGAGTGTCATAGCGTAATAGCAGCCATAACAATCGCGCATAAATTGCCGGAATGGTTAGACGTCCACCCGCAATGACATGATGGTCATACTGCCAACTACCAGCCGCATAGCTATCGCTCACACCGCCGAATGGGCATTGGCTAGCACATATTACCATATGCCCTTTTTTATGAAGCAGCTCTAATGTTTCTGCTAGTGCTGCGGAATAAGGAACATTACCAGCCCCAAATCCTAATAGAATAATGCCAGATGGTGGCTGTGATAAGAGTGCTTGCAGCTGATTATTGATGATTTCGGTATCATTAGGCAAGCAATATAGGGCATGGACGCTGCTAGATTTAGCACGCGCTTGAATACTGGCAAGTAAGGATTGCTGATCATCAAGCCAATGCTGGCGTCGAGTATCTGGTAGATTTTTAATATAGCTATTTGCCGGATATGCTGCTCGAGAGTGACCAGTAAATGCCATCAAATCATGACTATGAATCTTTTGTACCGTTTGTGCAGGCCAAGACTCACCACCAAAACTGATCTTGACACCTGACTCACCTGCCGCTGCCAGTTTCAACGAATGATTGAGGTTGTCCCAAGCATCACTGTGAGTGTCGATAGTGTAGGACTGTAGTACTTCACTGTCTAACAATGGCCGCATACTGCCAGTGACGATGACACAAATATCGCTACCTGCAAATGCTTCTGCCAAAAATGCCCCTAAGTAGCTTAAGGTGTCCGTACCAGTAATTAACACAAAGCGTCTATCACCATGTGCATAAGCTGTCAGTAACAGCTGATAAAAGTGAATAAAGTCACTCGGGGTGAGTTGGCTACTGTCTTTAATCAATGAATTATCTAACCAAAAGATATTAGGGAGCTTGGCTGAACTATCATGATTAAGCATTAGGGCCTGTAGCGTTGGCAAAAACACATCTGCTGATAAAGGAGCTAGAGGTCGTCCATAGCTACCAAAAGTACCACCAGCATAAACCAGTTGAATAGAATTAGATATTGTCGTTGTCATAGTAGAAGATGGCATAGTATTGGCGTAATAATTAAGTATGAAAGAAAAAGAGGTCTAGAATGTACTCAATAAGCTCTATTAATAATAAATAGTATAAAGGTTAAACGCAAAAAAAATCAGCAAGTATTCTATGACGATAGAATACTTGCTGATAAGAAAACGGGTTGTTTACTATGCAGTGCGCTCAAGTAGTATTTGCGCTTGGCTCTGCTGTTCACTATCACCATGGGCAATCACTTCAGTAAGCAGGCGTTTGGCGCTGTCGTACTCACCCAGTTGCAAATATTGGCCAGCCAAGTCAAGAGTCACTTGATTACTATCTAGTGATTTGACAAAGTCAAAATCTGCTGCAAAACGCGATGAGAAATCCTCTGCAGTTTCAAGAGTTTCGTCCACTTCGTCAGTTGCAATATCGGTCTCGATATCGACTGGGCTAGCTGCAGTCAAAGGCTCTACAGCAAACTCATCACTTACTAGGCTGTTATCATCGAACAGTGATGTGTCAGTCGGTATAGCAGCAAACCCATTAGCAAGAGTTTCTTGTAAGTTGCTATCGTTGAGCAGTGGCTCTTCAACATCGATTTTTTCAAGATCTTCTATTTCAAAATCGCTGTCCTCAAAACTTTGTTCTTCAAAACTACTGTCTTGAAGAACAAAGTTATCACTATTTTCTGCAAAGGTAGTTTCTTCGATTTCTAACGACGTTTCTGTGCTACTTGGCGTATCAATATTGTCTGAAGGTAGTACAAAGTCTTCTGCTGCATCACTTTCGAACGCATCAATAACCAACTCTTCAGTAATGTTCTCTTCAGTACTTTGATCAGCATCAGTCGCTAAATCATCAAAATCTAAGACGAAATCTTCACTGTCTAGCGTCATATCTTCGGTAGCATGATCAGATGAAGCTGCGTCTATAGAAGGCTCTGTTTGCGCACTTGTTTCTTCAGGTGAATCAAAGCTAAAGTCGAAATCAATAAGCTCGTCATCTTCGGTAGGAGTATCAATAGTAGATACATCGATACTTTCATCTTCTATCACATCTAATGCGACAGGCGCTGTACTGGTTGCAGCAGGTTCGTTGAAACCGCTCTCTAAATCGTTCAGTGTAAGATCAAAGCTATCGTTTATTTTGTCGTCCGGAGCGGTTGCCTTTGGAGAATCATTTGAAGATATCGCACTAACGATAGGCTCGTTACTTAGAGTAGCGTTATTGCTATCGACTTGGCTAGTTGGCAAGTCAAAATCTATGCTTTCAAAACCGCTATTATCTTCTACTGGTGTCTCTTTTGCCGCGACTTGATTCTGCTCTTCAGAAAACAAAGCTTTTAACTCATCGGCTAGAACGATACTCTTTGGATCGCTTTGCGTTTTAATTGCATTATAGACTTTGTTGAAGTTCTCTGGCTGATTGATGGTTGCGTATATGCTAAGTAGCTTGAGAGATAGCTCACCATCATTGGGCTGTTCTCTTAGACCACGATTGAGTGTCTCAATCGCTTTGTCATAGCGTTGTTGATCCATAAAACGCTGCGCAATCATAATATGATTGAACTTATCTTCAGCTTTATTGCTTTGGGCAGGAGAACCATGGTCCGGAGTTGTCGTAGCAGCGTTTTGCTCCGACTTTGCAAATGGTTGTGGTGAGGGTTTTTGCGCTTTGTTTTTGCGCAGTACTAAACCAACTACTAGTAGAATAAGTACCAATCCAGCGATGATATATAGCATGTTGTCCATAGTTACTCCCACGCCTATGATCACGGCGTATTGCATTGATTAGTCAGGCAATTATTGATTGCGTAGTTTTTTGAGACGAGCTTGTAGCTCAGCCAGTTTTTGGTTCTGTAGTTGAATTTTTTTAGTATAGCTATCAAGGGCAATACTGGTTTTTGATAAGCGCTGAGCTTGTAAAGCGGCGTTTTCTCTTGATGCCTTGAGCGTTGCTAATACATCTGTGCTGAGACCATTACCTGTTGCCGAAGCAGATTTTGCTTGAGTACCGTCTGCACTGCCATTACGACCAGGAGCTAGCACAGAAAACTGTGCTTTTGGTAACGTTTGTGTCTTCGTAATCACTGGTTTTTTACGTTGTTTTGTTGTTTGAGATTTCTCAGCGGTTTTTTTAGCTGGTGTCTTAGCTGTTTTTTTTACTATCGGTGTGTTTGCTCTGCGGTTATATTGTCTTTGTGCACTAATCGCTGCTTCTAATTTCTGCTGTGATGGCACGACATCATAGCTAGGTAAGCTGAGCTTGGCATCTGCTTTTAATTGATCGGCATCTTTGTTAATAAAAGCATCAGGGTTTTGTGATTGAATCTGTTTCATCACGGTTTGCACATCGAGATCATTTTCTTGTGCTATCTGCTGAGCAATGACCCATAGGCTATCGTTGCGCTGTACTTGATACTGGGCAGCCGCAGTATTGTTTGCCGTATTATCAGAGGCACTATTGGCAATACTGGTGTTAGGCGATGCAGGTGCAGCAATGTTAGCAGGTATATTATTCGTCGGAGTAGTGGTAGCGATGTCATTGCTAGTGTCGAGATCGGGCGTTGATATGTTTGCTTTATTATCGTTTGGTGCGGGCATCATAGGCACAGCAGTCATTATGCCATTATCTGACTTGCTACTTGGCTGTATTTGGCGGGTGATTTGTATATTTAAAATATCGAATTTTTTGTCAGTGAGCGCTGTAATCGACGTATTTTTATTTTCATTAAGGTCGGTATTATTGGTGCCGATTGTCGTAACATTCTTATCTGCACTCAAACGACCATTGTCTAATCGGCTTGCTGAATTCGGCTTATTGTCGTTAGTATTGGTATTATTTGTCTCAACGCTATTGCTCAGGCGACCATTATCCAAACGACTCGGTGCATAAGCAAGATTGGTGCCTTGCGCCGCAGTACCCACGGTAGGTAACTGCATGCTCGGCGCTGGCAATTTAGAGGCAACTAACTCGCTCGTTGATACATTAGGCGCTGATATAAACGGTGGTGGCGCACCTTTTCTGACGGTTAATGGCTCGGCAATACTTGCGGATACACTTGGTAAACTTGGTTTTTTTGCGCCAGTAACGGTATTCTTAGTTGCTTCAACAGGCACATTATCATTAAGCGGCATCAACAATGTCTTAGGAATAACATTGTGTTGACCTTTATCATTTAGAGTCAAAACTACATCGGCAAAAGGCTTAGATACTGGCTGCGAAGTCGTTATAAATACTTGACCACTGGTCGCTGAAGTAGGCTGAAAGCGTACACTCATTGAGTCAGTCTGGGTCAACCCCATCTGTTGATAAATAGTAGAGTTTGCCAAGCTTGCTGAAAAATCAGCCGCTCTAATATCTGAAACAGCAATGCTTGCTACCAGAGGCTCATGCTGAGCAGAAGTAACAACAGTCTTTCCTATCGTTGCCGCTTGTGCACTCGACACTAAGGCGGCATAACCTACAGAATAAAGTAGTGCCACCGATACCGCGCGATGTATATTAGTCAAACGATGAGATAAATGACCAGACATGTGCCGCCCTTTAGAATATTAGTTATCTTTGCTGTTATAACAAAATACTGCTTAGTTTACCAGTTTATTTCACAACTGTTGTGAACAATACAAAAAATGTTTAAGTAATGTTCAAGCTGATTTTTTTTCAAGTAGCATTGCATCGCCATAACTAAAGAAGCGATATTGCTCTTTAATAGCATGTTTATAAGCATGCTCTATCGTATCTTTACCCGAAAATGCCGACACCAACATTAATAGCGTGGATTTAGGTAAATGAAAGTTGGTTAACAGTTTGTCTATTACACCAAACTTAAATCCTGGATAAATAAATATATCAGTGTCACCTGACCAACTAGACAGAGCTTGTCCATCATTTGTTGTTTTTTGATACGCTGTCTCGAGCACACGGGTAACCGTCGTACCAATAGCGATAACTTGCTTACCATTAGCATGTGTTTGATTGATTAGATCGGCAGTGGCTTGTGGTAGATGTGCGTACTCACTATGCATGGTGTGATTGAGTAAGTTGTCTGTTTTTACAGGCGCAAATGTACCAGCGCCGACATGCAAAGTGACAAAGGCAGTATTGATGCCTTTTTCAGTCAGTTTACTGAGTACTAAGTCATCAAAATGTAAGCTTGCGGTAGGAGCTGCTACGCTTGCAAGCTTGGTTGGGTCATGAAAGACTGTTTGATAGCGAGCATTATCTGTATCGTCAGCATGGCGTTCAAAGTAGGGCGGGATAGGCAACTCACCATAAAGCTCTAAGTGCGGCAAGACAGGCGCATCGAAAGCTAAGATAAATAAATTGTCTTGACGACCAATCATAGTCGCACTCATATGACCATCGGCGAGTTGCAAGCGTTGTCCAAGTTTAAGTGCTTTACTGGCTTTTACATGGCAAAGCGCAATATGCTCTTGATTGATTGGCTTACCAGTCATGTCCTCTAAATGCAGCGTTGCTGTATCCAAGTCCGAAATACCGACCAACCGCTCAATGAGCACTTCAAGTTTACCACCAGTGTCTTTTTGACCGAATAATCGTGCTTTCATCACTTTAGTGTCATTGAACACGATGAGGTCTCCAGCACTTAACAAGTCAGGCAGCTCAGCAAATAAACGATCCTCTACAGCAGTAGTTTTCTGTTGGTCAGCAGGCAAGTATAGTAGTTTGGAGGCAGAGCGTTGCGACAACGGATAACGTGCAATCAGGCTATCCGGCAACTCATAATCGTAATCGTCAACGCTTAAGTAATCTAAGGTATCGTTATCTTTATTCGTATCAATTAAGGTGTTGATTTCAGCGTCTACAGCATGTATGTCGGTCATAATGAGTCTTTAAATGAATATAAATTTTGATGTAATTGTAGCAGAAATGAGATTATGAAAGGACAGTTTAATAGCGACTCATGCGCATACAAGTAGAGTAGCTACTTCAAAAAATAGCCTAAGTAATAATATAAGTAGCTGCTATCAGTTGCTATTAATAATCATCAAAAAAACTGCTTAATGCCAGTCGTCTATTAAGTTATTCAAACAAGTTTAATTGAGGCAGCAATTGTGCAGCGGGTGCAAGGGAAGAGAAAGTGACACCCACTAAGCGAATGGGTAGCTCACGAGGAATATCTAAAAATAGCTTGTCTAACCAATAGTGCGCAGATTTGGCACTATCAAAAGCAGTCGATAATGTGTGAGAGCGTGTTATTTGAGTAAAGTCTGCATATTTAACTTTGAGCGTAATGGTGTAAGCGATTAGCTGTTTTTTCTGTACTTGATTAAAAGCATCTTCATTCTGCTCATAAATCTGTACTCGTAACGCATTGTTATCCGTTAGATTGTCTCTAAAAGTAGTCTCTGAGCCAATGGATTTATGCATGCGCTCAGACTTGACAGCACGATCATCACGTCCATGTGCGATGTCATGATAAAACTGACCACGTTTGCCAAATTCCTGTACCAATACTGCCGCGGGCGTCTGCCGTAGATCGGCACCATAGCTCACGCCCATCGCATGTAGGCGCCTAGCAGTTGCTTTACCGATACCGTGAAAGCGCTCAATAGGTAAGGTGCTAATAAAGGCATCGGCATCTGTGGGCGTGATAATCGCTATGCCATTGGGTTTATTAATATCTGAAGCAATTTTGGCCAGCATTTTGTTAAATGAGACGCCGGCAGACGCTGTCAATCCTGTGTGCTCTAATATTTGAGCTCTCAGCCAATTGGCCATGATTGTCGCTGAGCCATTATGAACTTGCAGTCCTGTGACATCTAGATAGGCTTCATCTAGCGATAATGGCTCAACGTTTGGGGTTAAGAGGTACATAATACGGCGAATCTCATCGCTCACTGCTCGATAAACTTCAAAACGAGGCCTTACAAATACTACTTCTGGACAACGTTTGCGTGCCTCATAGCAAGACATGGCAGAACGTACACCAAATTTACGTACCTCATAACTGGCTGCTGCTACGACACCGCGACCACTAGGGTCGCCACCAACGACCAATGGCTTACCGCGTAATTCAGGAAAATCACGCTGCTCCACACTGGCATAAAAAGCATCCATATCTATATGAATAATTTTCCGAGAATTAGGAGTTATAGAGGTTGTCATAATCATTATTATACCTGATTTGACTGTTATGATTTACGATCAAAGATTAGGTGTTGAGATAAGATTTTACAATAAATTGTTGGGTAAGGTGATGAAGCTACATAGACAGCATAAGCTATTACAAATCTTATATATCATAGACTTGAAGCGTTATAGTCATCTTAACTAGCATCTCTTAGTGAACATGTGTTTTATTTTTATTGATCTAAATCTAGTGTGTACAAAAATTATTTGTTTAGTGATACCACTTGTCGTAACAACTTCACCGTTTGTCATGAATTTTATGTTTATATGTTACAGTTTTGATTCTGGTGTTTTACAATATATTATCCGCGCTAATGTATGACTGTTAAATAATAAGCAATGCTTTATGCACTTCCATAATCATTCAAAAAGAGACGTTGCTTATCGTTCATATCGAAATAAAAGATTCGGTACTATTGAAATCAATATTTTAAGAACACGTTGCTTTTAGAGAATTTAGAATGACCAAGGAGCTGATAATGTATAACGAATTAAAAGGGAGTGATTTAACACGGGCAATGCTAGCACGAGGTGATAAGGATATATGGTGTGCAGTTTGTGATGAAAATGATGAACAAGCCATGATGGATCATTATGGTAATGACTTTACAGCGTATATTATATCGTATAGTGACGGGTATTTTTATTGCAGTGCTGGCATGCCATGGAGGTTTGCTGTACCAATTAAGATATGTGCTGTCATGCAATACGAAACAGCGATGTAAGCGTGATGGCTGTGAGTTAGCGCAGTTAAAAAAAGTGTCGAAAAGGAGCTGATTATTCAGCTCTTTTTTTATGGCTTCAACTAATTGATTAGGGTATGGATATAACTAGTTATCATAGAACATAGAACATAGAACATAGAACATAGAACATAGAACATAGAACATAGAACATAGAACATAGAACATAGAACATAGACTAATAGTCAATAAAAAACTATTCAACTAGATTAGCTTGCTATTTCTTGCAACTAGATACAAATAGGTATACGATTCATATACGATTCATATACGATTCATATACGATTCATATACGTTTCGTATGTTGAGAGATTTCTATGGGTATTGTTAAAATTGATGATGGTCTGCACGAAGAAATTCGCAAAGCAAGCTCAGTCATGGTGCGCTCTATCAACGCACAAGCTGAATATTGGATCAAGATAGGAATGCTTGCTGAATCTAATCCCAATATGTCTTATAACCAAATTATCAATGAGCAAATGAGACAAGCTGATATTAATGTAAGGAACCTTATAAATGGATAAGGTGATACTTAAAAATGCAGCGGAATTGGAAATTATGCGCGAGTCAGGAAGGCTTCTAGCCTCTGTCTTTGATTATCTCGACGAAAAAATCACAGTCGGTATCTCTACGATGGATATTAATGATCTTGCCGAACGCTATATTGTCGATCAGCTAGGTGCACGCCCAGCCAGTAAGGGTCAGTATGGTTACCAATACGCATTAAATACCTCGGTGAATAACGTGGTCTGTCATGGTATTCCTTCAGACCAGCAAATACTTATATCAGGTGATATTGTGAATGTGGATATTACCCTGGAGCAAGGTGGTTTTATTGCCGATTCTAGCAAAATGTATTTGATAGGTGAGGTGGCACCCCTCGCAAAACGTTTGGTTGATAAGACCTATGAAGCTATGTGGGAAGGAATACGAGCAGTGAAACCTGGAGCGACGCTAGGTGATGTTGGTCATGCTCTTCAAAGTTATGCTGAGAAGCAGGGTTATTCTGTAGTACGGGAGTATTGTGGTCACGGTATTGGACGTGAAATGCATGAAGAACCGCAAGTGCTTCATTACGGACATTTGGGAAAAGGCTTAGTTCTACAAGAAGGTATGACATTTACCATTGAACCCATGATTAATCAAGGTAAGGCTAAAGTTAAGGTCAAAAAAGATGGCTGGACAGTAATTACCAACGATAAAAAGTTATCTGCGCAGTGGGAACATACAATTGCTGTCACGTCTGATGGCTATGAGGTTCTTACTCTGCGAAAAGATGAAGCGATTTCAGCCGTTTAATATTTGTAAGAGTATTTGGTAAGGCGCTTCCTTAAATGGGCAGCGCCTTTTTTAATGTCTTACACTGCCACTATTTTAATCGCTCTATCTACTAGTGTTTATCACTCACATCCGAAAATCCTTCAGCGTATTATGAGCACTCTTGAAACGCTATGTACAACCTTTGAAGTCTATGCGATCAAGCAGGCGTTTCTATACCTAGCGAGCTATTCTATTGACATGAAATATCCCAATGCTTACGACAGCTCAACCATCGTAACATCAGCCTATGTTCTTCGCATTTTCGGTTACATTGTATAATATCTTTTTCGTCATCATAGTAGTTTGATCGCTGTTTGACCTTGATCTAATACCGGTAGTTCCTGCTCATCTTTTAGCTCAACACCAGATAGCTTAAGCTCATAGGATTTCTCCATTAATGCTAAGAGACGGCTTGCTGCCACTCTGGTTGGCAGGCCAGCATTACGCACATTAGAGATGCAGTTTCTCATAGCATCATGACTCGAAGACTGAGCATCCCAAGTATAGTAAATACCTAAGCTATCAGGAGAGCTCAAACCTGGACGCTCTCCAATCAGCATGACCAGCATTTTGGCATGAAGACGCTCTGCGACCTCATCTCCTAAAGCGACACGGCTACCAGTAGCAATGACTAAGGGTGCGATAGCCCAACCTTTCTCCTTAAAAAGGGAGATTAGTTCTGCAACAAGTTTGGGAGCATTCTCGGCTATCGCTCTCGCTGATAAGCCATCTCCCATAACGATAGCAACATCGTAGGACTTGTCCTTACCGAATATTTCCAATTGCTTAGCGGATTCCATACTAAGCAGTCTGCCCCAATCTGGACGTTTAAGATATTCGGACTTATCTTGCGCTTGGCTGGTGACTCTCAGTATTTTTAAGCTATCACTGACCTGATCGTCTTGGTTATTTGTCTGATCTAAACCTTCTGCAACCAGTTCTAAATCTAGCTCGACTATAGATGAACGGCAATGTTCAGATAGCTTCACGACTAAAGAATCAACATCTAAGTCCTGCAATACAGCATCCTTAGCCTCAGCATGATCAAGCTGAAACTTGAGCAAGGGCTTAGTGGGGACACTACAACCTACACGTCCCAAAGCAATTCTAGAATCTGTATATTGTTTTAACTTTTCCCAAGGATCTAAATGAACTAAGTCACTAGCACTGTTTGTATTCGATTGGACAGGCTCTTTGACAGTCAGTGCTGTCTTATTTGGTGAGTAATCAATGGCCATAGCATTTCTCTTTATAGTGTATCGACGTTTTCTATACTCTCGCTTAAGTAAGCTAATTGCCCATTATCCCCGACAGTAAGGCTGATGGTTTATCTGACCAATTGATACTATTGCCAGATTGGGTATAGATGTCATTATTACTCAGCCAAAGCGCAAATTCAGGGGCAGGGGAAAGACCAAGAAGTTGTCTAATATATAGAGCGTCATGAAATGAAGTCGTCTGATAGTTGAGCATGACATCATCTGAGCCCGGAATACCCATGATGAAGTTAATGCCAGCATTGGCTAATAACGTCAGTAACGTATCCATATCATCCTGATCTGCATCAGCGTGATTGGTATAACAAATATCACAACCCATGGGTACGCCAAGCAGCTTGCCACAAAAATGATCTTCTAATCCTGCTCGAATGATCTGTTTGCCATCGAAGAGATACTCAGGCCCGATGAAACCAACCACGGTATTAACCAATAAGGGTTTAAACTCTCTAGCCACAGCATAAGCTCTGGCCTCAAGCGTTTGCTGATCAGCGCCAAAGTTAGCATTACTGGATAACGCACTACCTTGACCGGTTTCAAAATACATGACGTTTTGACCTACTGTGCCACGATTAAGACTCGTAGCAGCGTCATAGCCTTCTCTTAACATTGCTAAGTTTATGCCATAGCTAGTATTCGCTTTTTCACTACCTGTGATGGACTGGAAAACCAAATCGACTGGTACGTTTTTATTGATTAACTGTATAGCGGAAGTGATATGGGTTAAAACGCAAGACTGAGTAGGTATTTGATATTCGGAGATCACATGGTCTAGTAGTTTCAATAGTTCAGACAGGTTCTGGATGTTATCGGTAGCAGGGTTAATCCCAATGACTGCATCCCCATTGCCATACATCAATCCATCAATGATGCTTGCAGAAATACCTAATAGATCGTCGGTTGGATGATTGGGCTGTAATCGTGTAGATAGAGATCCTTCTAGACCGATGGTATTACGAAATTTAGTGACCACGCGGCATTTTTTCGCTACCAAGATAAGATCTTGTACCCGCATTATTTTACTGACGGCTGCGACCATCTCAGGTGTGAAAGCGTATTTTAATTCGGAGATGGTCTTTGTGGTCGCTGACTCTCCTAACAGCCAGTCTCTTAAGTCTCCAACAGTAAAGCTAGATATTTTAGAGAATGCTTGAGAATCATGCTGTGCCATGATGAGGCGAGTGACTTCATCCGTCTCATAGGGTATTAAAAAGTCCTCTAAAAAGTCAGTTAATAAACAGTCTGCTAACGCTATTTGTGCTGCTACGCGCTCAGTGGCATCGCTGGCTGCTACTCCAGCTAGCTCATCACCTGAACGCCTTGGCGATGCTTTTGCCAGCAAGGTTTTTAAGTCTTTAAATTGGTAGCTTCGCTGTCCTACGGTATGTTTATATGCCATGTTAACCACCTTTATTTCATCATCACATTGATTGGTTCTAATATGTGAGTTGCTAACGAAACTATATATTTCAATATTTCAATATTTCAAATTATCATGACCTTAAGTTTTAACCAATTTGAAACCTAAAGTCATGTGAGAAGTGTCTAATTAATTTATACAACATCATAATCAGCATACTTAGCTCAATTCATCAGCTGCAGCTTCTATTTGCGCGAACTCCTCTTCAGGTGTACCACTGACTAAATGATGCTGACTAAACATAACGAAATAAAGAATGAATACGACATAAATACCAGCGGCCATAAACCAGACTTTAGGATCTACCATCAATCCGGCTATTACAGCAAGTAATGCTAAACCTAAAGCGATGCCTGAAGTGAAAATACCACCGGGTGTTTTATAAGGACGAGCAAGATCAGGCCGAGATAAACGTAATTTGATGTGAGATGCCATCATGAGAACATATGACACAGTTGCACCAAACACAGCCATAAGGATAAGCAAATCACCTTCACCGGTAAGCGATAACAGAAAGCCTATAACTCCAGGAACAATAAGAGCCAAGTAAGGCGCTTTATTATTGTTTGTTAATGATAGTTTCTTAGGTAGGTATCCTGCACGAGACAAGGCGAAGATCTGTCTAGAGTAGGCATAAATAATCGAGAAGAAACTCGCAATTAAACCAGCCAAACCAACGAAATTTACAAAACTTGCTAACCAAGAATTACTTCCATATACAGACGCTAAAGCATCTACTAAGGGTGCGCCTGAGTCTTTTAACGCATCAGCACCAGCTGCTCCTGGTCCCAAAAATAGGATAAGAATGGCAAATGTTGCGAGTATCAGCATCGAGCCAATCAATCCACGTGGTAAAGATTTAGCTGGGTCTTTGGCCTCTTCAGCGGCTAAGGGCACACCTTCAACCGCTAAAAAGAACCAAATAGCGTATGGCACAGCGGCCCAAATCCCGATATAGCCGTATGGTAAGAATGAGCTTGCGCCTGCTTGATTGCCAACTGCAATGTCAAAAAGGTTTTTACTGTCGAAATGAGGAATCATTGCTACTATAAATACACCCAGTGCGATACAAGCAATAGCGGTGATACCAAACATAATTTTTAAAGCTTCACCAGCACCTTTCAAATGAATGGCTATGAAGATAATATAGCAAGCTAGATATACCATCCACCCACCAATGCCAAATAAAGACTCACAGTAGGCACCGATGAATACGGCAATAGCAGCTGGTGCAATAGCGTATTCGATTAAAATTGCTGTACCCGTTAAATAACCGCCCAAAGGACCAAAGGCAGTTCGGGCAAAGCTATAACCGCCACCGGCAGTAGGCAACATTGTCGCCATTTCTGACATAGATAAGCACATACAAAGATACATTATGGCGACCACAATGGTGGCAACAAACATCCCACCCCAACCGCCTTGAGCAAGCCCAAAGTTCCAACCTGCAAAATCTCCAGAAATGACATAGGCAACACCAAGGCCTATTAATAGTACCCAGCCGACTGCACCTTGTTTGAGTTGTCTTTTAGCAAAATAGTCTTTTTCAGCCTGAGTGCTTCCTGCTGCGCCATTCATCTGGCCATTAGCATTTTTAGGCATGGTATTCTCCAAAGCTCAGCCAATTAGTAATGAACTGGCAAGCTCTCATCAAAGTAACCTTAAGATTGATAAAACACCAATGCGTCAAGCCTGCTTTTAGATTTACAGACCTGACTCACTAATATGTTAATCACCACCCTTTAAAAACTTTACTTAAATGAGTTTAAAAGAACCCCATTTTTTTAGGATCGTAAGACACCAGCATGTTCTTGGTTTGCTGATAATGATCAAGCATCATCA